>NZ_JBKJWH010000182.1:0-13567 GCF_046716805.1 Mycetocola sp.
CACCTCGACGGAGAAGCCATTGCGACTGACGGCCATCGCGGACTGTGGGCCCAGGGGAATGGCGTGTGCGTCGGCCATGGCGATCTCCTGCACCGACTCGTAGACCCCGCAACGCTCGTCACCGGGAACGAGGGTCATGGCTTCTGCGGCGAGCGTCTCAATCTCGGGGGCGACGCTGCCGGTGATGTTGCGGCCACCGTTTTCGGATGCCACGCCGATGAACGGAGCGATGACACCGTTCATCGTCCCACCGCTGTTGAGCGCCCCATAGATCGTGAGGTCCCAGTTCTCCGGTTCGGTGTCGATGACGGTCGCCCAGGTGCCGATGTCGGTGTTCTCATGTGTGACGTCGGCGCCGACTTCGCGGAGGGCTTCTGCGACGTAGCTGTTACCCGACCCGTTCGGGCCGATGATGTTGAGTCCGGGGAACGTGATCGAGACGCCGGACAGGAGCTCTTTCGCAGCGTCCAGATCCTGCCCGATGGTGAGCTCGGCGTCGGTGGTGGCGCACTCGATGCCGGGGGGTGCGAAGGAGACGTAGGGTTCGCCGACCCCTCCGCTCATCGCCTGCATGTATGCCTTGCGGTCGATCGCCATCGCGACCGCCTTGCGCAGCTCAGGGTCCTCGAAGGGTGATCCCGGGCGCTCGTTGAAGATGACGTAGGTTGTCGCCTGGGGAAACAGCTGGGCTGTGACGGTCGACTCGTTCTCGAAACGGGCCAGGTCTTTGCCCATGATCGTCGCGACATCCTTTGTGCCGGTCAGGAGCTCGTTCGACACGCTGCTGGAGTTCGCGTTGATGGCGGCGTCGATAGTGGTCGGCACCGCGCCCTTGAGCGCTGACTCTGTCTCGGGAGCGACGTCGTAGTCCTCACGGAGGGTGAACTCGTAACCGACACCCGGCTGGGATTTCGTGAGCGTGTATGGGCCCGAGAAGGCAGCCTCAACGGTTCCGGCGGCGAGACCTTCCGGGTCCTCGAGGCCGGCCGGGCAGACGATGCCCGTTCCGGCGAGGGTCAGCCCCTGCAGGAGGTCGGTCCATGCCTGCGACAGTTCGATCGACACCGTGCCAGCGGCATCATCAGCTGTGACGGTCACCTCACCCGGCCCCATGGCCTCCTGGCGGAATCCAGCCCGGTTCTCCGGATTCTGGAAGAAATTCAGTGAATTGGCCACCACGGTCGGGGTGATCGGGGTTCCGTCAGCACAGGTGGCGTCGTCGCGGATCGTAAAGACTCCGCCCGTCGGCGTGATCCCCCACTCACTTGCCAGCGAAGGAACGAGGGCATTGTCAGGGCCGCGCGAGATCAGGTTGTCGAAGAGCAGTCGCGAGAAGTCATAGTCGTTGATGTTGCGTCCCAGGTGCGGGGCGAACGTGGTCGGATCACCGGTGATGGCGACGCGGATGGTGTCGGTCGAGGGGGCAGCGCTGCCGCTCTCTGCGCCCGCCGTACAGCCGGTGAGCGCGATCGCCGCGGTAGCGACCACGGCCAGGGCGACGGTGCCCCGGCTTGTGGGGAGGGAAGATCTCTTGTTCATGTTGTGTGGATGCCTCTCGAATTGTTCGGGACGGGACGGGCGGAGATGGTGCGAAGGGTGCGGTGAAGGGTGGGTTCGGCGGGAGTCATTCGTCGGTCAGGTGTTCGCTGCCGAGCTCGCTGCCGGCATCGGAGGTATCCGGTGCCGGGCGGGCGATCAGGCGGGACCGAAGGACGGGGTCGGTCGCGGCGTCCGCGGCGGTGAGTGCCAACGCAACGGCTGCGTCGATCGCCGCCGCGTCGCCGGCTGCGCTCGCCGCTGTTTCGGCGAAGGCCGCGCTGTGCATCGGCGGGGCGTCCGCTCCGACACCGATGGTCGGATGGATCGATGGAAAATAGTTCGAGACATTCGCCATGTCGGTGGAACCGCCGATGCTTCCGTCGGAGAAGACGATGTCGCGGCCGAGGGCGGCTGCATTGTCGAAGTAGCGCTGATTCAATTCGGCGTCACTGGTCATGGCACTGTACGGATGCTCGGACCGGGTGATACTGAGCGTCGCCCCGGTCGCCAGCGCGCCGGCTTCGAAGCAGCGCGTGAGCTTCGAATGGACGTCTTTGAGGTCGTCGATAGAGTCGGCGCGGATCATCCACAGCCCGCTGGTCGTGCCGGGAATGATGTTCGGCGCGTCGCCGCCTTCCGAGATCATGCCGTGGATCTGCTGCCCGGGCTTCAACTGCTGGCGCGCGAGCCCGATCGAGGTCAGAGCGATTGTCATCGCGTCGAGTGCGTTGACGCCCAGCCACGGCTGTACGGATGCGTGCGCGCTGGCGCCCTCGTAATCGACGCGATACCCGGCGCATGCCTTCGTCGCCATCTTGGCTCGGTCCTCAGGGCCTGGATGCACCATGAGGACGGCGTGACTGCCGTCGAACTGGCCCTTACGCAGCAGATCGATTTTTCCCCCTCCGGCTTCTTCGGCTGGGGTCCCGAGCAATCGCACCGTGAGCCCCAGTTCGTCGACAAGGGGAGCGAGAGCCACGAAGGCGCCGAGTGCAGCGGTGGCGATGATGTTATGCCCGCAGGCGTGGCCGACACCGGGCAGCGCGTCGTATTCCGCGCAGACGGTGACGACGAAGTCACCGGTTCCGATCTCACCGCGCACGGCGGTCGCCAGGTTGCCCAGGCCGTGTTCGACGCGGGCGCCGGTGACGGCACGCAACTCGTCGGCAAGCCACGAGGACGCCTTCACTTCCCGGTGTGCCGTCTCTGGGTTCTCGTGGAGGCGGTGGCTGAAGGCGAGGAGGCGGTCACGGTGGCTCTCAATCTCAGCCTGGATTCTTCCCGATACCGTGCTCGGGAGCTCGGTGGCAGTGAGGGTCCGTGAGCGGTCCGAATCCATTGCGCCTCTTTCTGGTGCGTACTTCTTTGTAAGATTGACCAACTTCGGCGGCCGATTGCCCCCTCAGTGAATGGGACAACTGTTGTCGCCCGACACCGTCCCGGGATACGCAATAGGAAAAGTTGCAGAAATCAGCACGTCCAAACCGGAATCGTGCATTTGACCGTGAAGGAGCAGGCGTTTGGTGCAAAACCCTCTCGCAGACGAGGTGGACCTGCGTTTGCTCCATCTGTTGCAGATCGCACCGCGAATCAGCTGGACCGCGGCGGGCGAAATTCTCGGACTGTCGGCGGGCGCAGCTGCGGCGCGCTGGTCGAAATTGCGTGATGCGGGACTCGCCTGGATCGCCGTCTATCCGAACGTCGCCGTGCCTGGCCAGGTCACAGCGTTCATCGATGTGTACTGCACGGCTCAGAAACGGAGGGATGTGGCGGCGGCGTTGTGCCAGGACCCGCGTGTGGTGAGCATCGATGAGTGCGCCAGGGGACGCGACCTCATCCTGACCGTTGTCTCGCCTGATCTCAGCACGCTCTCGTCGTTCGTTCTCGACGAAATCCGCGACATGGACGGCGTCACCGAAACCGGCACCAGCCTCGTTACGGCGATCCATGCCGAGGGTGCAGCATGGCGACTGGACGCCCTCGACGCCGAGCAGAAGCGACGTGCTCAGGCTGCGAACGATGCGCCCCGGGTGCCGACACCGGCTCCGCCGATCGAGGAAATCTGGCCGTTGCTGCAGGAGCTCGTCCGTGATCCGCGGATCTCCATCGCCGAATTGGCCCGGATCACCGACCGTAATCCTGCGACCGTGCGTCGTCACGTCGCCCAGCTACTCGGCTCCGGCACCATCACCCTGCGGTGCAACACTGCTCCGCCCGTGAGCGGCTGGCCGATCGAGTGCTCTTGGTTGACCCGAGTGCCTCCGGCAGCGCTGACTCGGTCAGTTGAGGCACTTCGCTCGCTACCTCAGTTGCGCATGTGTATGAGCGTCACCGGAGAGTCGAACCTCATTTTCACGACGTACAGCCGGGAACTGGGCGACGTCGCGACGTTCGCTGAACGACTCGGCGTCGTGCTGCCGAGCATCCAGCTGCAGGAGACGTTGGTGCATATGCGCTCGCTGAAGCGCATGGGCTGGCTGCTCCGTCCAGATGGCAGGGCAACGGGCGAGATCGTGGTGCCGAATCCCCGATACTTGCCGGCCTGACGAAGGAGAAGCATCCGCTTGTCGGCTGCGCTCGGCTCTGCCTGATACTGGCGCATCGCGGTGGCGACGAGCACGGATTCGGCGTACCTCCCGTCCGCTGTGCAGAAATCCGAGCTGGCGCGGACCGTTAAGGGAACGATTGAGACAGTGAAGTCCGAAGAAAGGATGCCCGCATGGTGCGTTTCGTAGATGTACAGAACATGTCCCGCTGGATTGCCTCTGAGGGCGTCGAGCCAATTCTCGCCGGTCTTGTCGCTTACCTGGAACAGGACTTTCGTCGCTGGACCAACTTCGAGCGCATCCCACGCATTGCGAGCCATTCAGTGTCCGGCGTCATCGAACTCATGCCGACGAGTGACGGGGAAACCTACGGTTTCAAGTACGTGAACGGTCATCCTTCAAACCCTGGGAACGGTTTCCAGACCGTCACAGCATTCGGTGTCCTCGCGGATGTCGCCACAGGCTACCCGACGTTCTGGACGGAAATGACCCTGCTCACCGCGTTGCGTACCGCCGCGACCTCCGCCATGGTCGCCAGTCACCTCGCCCGCCCGGGATCGACGACGATGGCGATGATCGGGACGGGATCGCAGTCCGAATTCCAGGCGCTGGCCTTTCGCACGATCCTCGGCGTGAAAAACCTGCGGATTTGGGACACGGATGACGCCGCGATGCAGAAGTTCGTGCGCAACATGGCACCGCTCGGCTTCGACATCACCGTGGCGTCGAGCGCGCACGACGCGGTGTCTGGCGCAGACATCATCACGACCTGCACAGCAGACAAGGCCAACGCGACGATCCTGACCGCGGACATGGTCGTGCCGGGCGTGCACATCAATGCGATCGGCGGAGATTGTCCCGGAAAGACGGAGCTCGAGGCGGCCATCCTCGAGAGCGGCACCGTGTTCGTCGAGCACACCGCTCAGACGCGGATCGAAGGCGAAATCCAGCAACTAGCGCCGGACTCGCCAATCATCGAGTTCTGGGAGGTGCTCGTCGGCAGCGCAGCTGGCCGCATCAGCGACGAGCAAGTGACAATCTTCGACTCCGTCGGTTTCGCCATTGAGGACTTCTCCGCCCTCCGCTATCTTCGGGACGCGGTCGCTGTGAGTGACTACTCCGTGGACGTGGATCTCATCGCTGACCCCAGCGACCCGAAGGACCTGTTCGCGCTGATTTCCGCAGCCGAGCTATACTCGGTGCGCTGATAGGTTCTGGGACAGGGTTAACCGTTCCGACAAGCCTGGGAGGAGCCACAGCTGCGGTTCCTTTCAGGGACGTACCACCCGCATGACGCTTAGATAGAGCTCCGGCCGCGGGCCGTGCCTCAGTTGTGAGGCGGCCCGCGCCGCGCAGCTTCACGCCGACTCGCGCCTCACGAGTTCTGTTGGGAGGGTCATGGTGGCGGCCTGATTGCCGTCGATGACCTCGAGCAGCAGTCGAACCATTTCTTGGCTGATCCGGTCGAACGGCTGCCGCATCGTCGTCAACTGGGGTGACGTCGATGTGGCCACGGGGGAGTCGTCGAACCCCACGAGCGCGACGTCCTCCGGAACGCGTCGCCCGGATGACTTCAGCACGTCAAGTGCGCCGGCGGCCATCAGATCGTTGGCCGCGAATACTGCGTCGATCGAAGCATCCCGCGACAACAGCTCAGACATCCCTTGTGCGCCGCTCTCGCGGCTGTAGTCACCGAGAACGACCAGGCTTTCGTCGAAAGCATCTCCGAGTTCGTCCCGATAACCCTCGAGCCGGCCGATGCCGCCGGATGTGTCCTGTGGCCCGGTGATGGTCGCGATCCTCGAGCGTCCCTGCTCGCGAAGGAAGTCGACGACCGTGCGAGCGCCTTCGCGGTCATCTGAGCCGACGTACCCGATCTTCCGCTCGAAGCCAAGCGGGATGCCGCAGGCGATCGCCGGGACCTTCGACTGGACGAGCTCGGACAAGAAGCCCTGGCGTCCGGCGTGTGACGACACCAGCAGTACGCCGTCGACGTGCCCAGCGGTGATGAACTCTGTCACCCTGCGCTGTTCCGCTTCAGTCCCAGCCATGAGGAGCACGAGAGGGAGGTCGCGTTTTTCGAGGGCCTGGGCGGCGCCGCGCATGAGTACGGAGAAGTTGGGGTCTTCGAACAGCCGGTCGTGGGACTCTGTGAGCAGGAACGCCACGGAGTTGGCTCGGCTTGTGGCGAGGTTGCGGGCGTGCGGGTTGACCCGGTACCCGGTCTTCTTGATGGCCGCGTTCACGGCCGATAAGGAATCGGGACTCACCCAGTGTCCGCCGTTGAGCACGCGGGAGACAGTGCCGCGGGACACGCCGGCCTCGACGGCAACGTCGTCGATGGTGGGACGGCGACGGGATGATGTGCTGGACACGCCCCCAGCGTAGTGGGGGAAGTCCTTCATCATGCCTTCACCGCCCCTGCGGCCAGATCCACCTTCCAGAAGCGCTGGAGCAAGAGGAACAGGAGAATGAGCGGGATGACCGAGATCAGTGCACCGGTGATGACGAGCGTGTACAGCGCCGGCGCGGTCGCCCCTTGGTTGAGCAGGCCGCTGAGCCCGACGGTGAGCGGGAACAGCTGATCGTCGCCCAGCATGATGTAGGGCAGCATGAAGTTGTTCCACACGGCGACGAACTGGAAGAGGAAGATCGTCACCAGCCCCGGCAGCATCATCGGCATGGCGATGCGGGAGAAGATGTGCATTTCACCGGCGCCTTCGGTGCGGGCCGCTTCGATGACATCCGTCGGCACGGCGGCGGCCGCGTAGATCCTGGCCAGATAGATGCCGTACGGGCTGATGATCTGCGGCAACAGCACCGCCCAGTAGGTGTTGGTGAGTCCGATCTGCGCCATGAGGAAGTATTGCGGGATGGCGAGGATGACACCGGGAACGAGCACGCCCATGAGCAGGATCTTGAACACTGTCGTCTTGCCTGGGAAGCTGAACTTCGCAAGCACATAGCCGGACAGCGCCGACACGTAGGTGGAGACGAGCGCCCCGACGCCGGCGTACAGGGCGGTGTTGAGCATCCAACGCCAGAACAGGCCGTCGCGGTACTGGGTCAGTTCGACGATGTTGTCCCACAGGTGCGTGCTCGGGATGAGCGTGAAGGTAGAGAACAGTTCGGCGCCGTTCTTCGTCGATGCCATCACCACCCAGAACACGGGGAACAGGCAGTAGATCGCGCCGAGGATCAGGATGCCGGTGGAGACGATGCTGAGTTTCTCGCGGCTTTTCGGCGCGCGGTAGGGGCGGCCGGGAAGCGGAGCGCGCAGGCGGTCAGGACTGGAGGTCTCGGCGATCGAAGTCATGTCAGTCTTCCTGTCCGAAGGCGCGCTTCTGGACGATGCGAAGGAATAAGAACGAGATGGCGAAGGTCGCGATGGCGATCACCATGGAGGTGGCTGCAGCCGAGTAGATGTCGTCGCGGGTGAAGGCATCCCGGTAGACGAGCATCAGCGGTGACCAGCTCGTCGACAGGCTGTTGGACAGCGGACGGAGGATGGTCGGCTCCGCGAAGACCTGGAGGGTGGCGATCATCGAGAATAGAGCGGTCATCACGAGGGCCGGGGCGATGATCGGTATCTTGATCCGCAGGGCGATCTGCACCTCGGTGGCGCCGTCGATCTTCGCGGCTTCGTAGATTTCCGAAGGGACCGCCTTGAGCGACGTGTAAAGGACGATCATGTTGAAGCCAACGCCACCCCAGAGCGCGATGTTGGCGTTGCCGAAGAGCACGAGCTGCGACGACAGCATTGACGGGACATCCCAGCCCAACTGCTCGAAGACGAAGTAGAACGGGCTCACAGCCGGCAGGTAGAGGAAGCCCCAGAGCAGCGAACTGATCACGGCGGGGACGGCGTAGGGCAGGAAGATCGAGATCCGCGAGAAGCCGGTGGCGCGCGTGCGCTTGGAGTCGAGCAGCAGGGCGAAGAGAAGGGCGAGTCCGAGCATGGTCGGAATGAGCACGAGGCCGTAGACCCCGACCCGGCCGATGCTGGCGGCGAATTCGGGATTGGTCAGGGTGCTGATGTAATTCTCGAAGCCGGCGAAGACCCGCTTCTGTCCACCAGAGCCCAGGCCGAGGCCAACCACCTGCTTCTTCTGGAAGCTGAGAAACAGGGTGTAGACGATCGGCGCCAGCATGAACAGCACGAACAACAGGATGCCGGGGGCCAGCATCGCGTAAGGCGTGAGAACGCGCGTGCGGAAGTTCGAGGAACGCTTGCGGCTCGACGTTGCGCGCCTGCGGGCATCCGTCTTGCTGATGGTGCGCGTGGAAGTCTCGAGGGAAGTCACGGAAGTCTCCGGGTTTAATCGTTTGCGGATTCGTGGTTGCCGGGGCACACGGAGTGCCCCAGCAACCATCGGCCTATTTGACCGTGAAACCGCTTTTGGTCAGATCATCGGTTGTGATCTTTTGCATCGCGGCGACCGCGTCGGCGAACGCTGCGGCCGTGCGAGCCTCGGCAGCCTTGGCGAACTCGTCGTTGTAGGCGCTGTATGCCACGTTGACGTTCGGTCCGTATGTGAACGGAGCAACCGACTCGGCGGCACGGGCGGCGACCTCGTAGAAGTCGTCCTGGTGGCTGAAGAATTCCGGCGAGGAGGTGAGCGTCGCTTCAGCGGCCTTTGTGGCCGCCGGGTAAATGCCGGACGTCTCGATGAGCGCCTGGATGGCCTCGGGGTCGGTGTTGAGCCAGGTGATGAACTCGACCGCTTCCTCTGGGTGCTCAGACTGGGTTGTCACCGCAGTGGAGGAGCCACCCCAGTTACCGTTCGACGTCTCGCCGTCCCAGGTCGGAACTTCAGCCGCGACCCACTTGCCTGCGGTGTCGGCGGCGTTTCCGGAGAGGACTCCGGGGCCCCAGACCGAGCTGACCCAGCCGACCTGCGTGCCGTCGTTCAAACCGGCGTTCCACTCGGGGGTGTACATCGGCTTGTTGTCGATCACACCTTCTTCAACGAGTCCGCCCCAGTACTCGGCGACCTTCTGCGTCGGCTCTTCGTCGACCTCGACACCCCAGGCGTCACCATCGATGGACCACCACGAAGCTCCGGCCTGCTGGCTGAGCCCGGTGAACCAGCCGGCGTCATTGGCCGAGAAGGTACCGAGGAACTTGGTCGGGTCTGCGGTGTGCAGGGCACGCGCGGTTTCAGCGTATTCCTCCCAAGTGGTCGGAACGCTGAGTCCGTGCTGGTCGAGGATATCCTGGCGGTAGTAGGCCATCATGGGGCCGGTGTCCTGCGGGATCGCATAGACGGCATCTGATCCGAGGGTGGTGGAGTCCCAGACGGACGCCGGGAACTCGTCTTTGATCTCGTTCGCGCCGGCACCTGAGATGTCGGCGAGGGCATCGGATGAGACGAGGGTGGGGATCTTCTGGTATTCGGCCTGGATCAGGTCGGGGGCGCCGCTGCCGGCCTTGATGGCGGTGAGCAGTTTGGTGATGGCCGGGTCGCCACCGTCCTGCTTGTTGACCGTGACCTGGATGTCGGGGTTGTCCTTGTTCCAGATGTCGACCACCTTGTCGAGGTTGGGCGCCCAGGCCCAGTAGTTCAGTTTGACCGGACCGGAGCTGTCGGCCCCGCCTGCATCGGCTGCACATCCGGTGAAAAGCATGGTTGCTGCGGCGACGGTCGCCAGCGCAGTCATGCGAAGTGATGAACGCATTCGTCCTCCTTGTCGAAAGCAAATCCCTGGTGCCAGGGGCGGTTCGCCGCGCGCTTTCGAAGGAAGCACCGCTTTGTACCTGTGAGCGGTTCTAGTAACGCATACAATCAAAAAGCTGTCAAACAGGAGACCCTTAGACTGGTCTCCGTCATACTTTCCGTGATAGAACTGTGACCGCACACAGTCTAAGGAGATGCATCTATGTCGTGGATTCCCGGCTCGACGAGCCTTCGTTACGGCGGCGATTACAACCCCGAGCAGTGGGATCGCGAAGTCTGGCTCGAAGATATTGCCCTAATGAAGGATGCTGGCGTCAATCTGGTCAGCATCGGCATCTTCTCTTGGGCGCTGCTCGAACCGCGGGAGGGCGAGTACGACTTCGGCTTCCTCGACGACATTCTCGGGCTGCTCGCCGGTGCCGGCATCGACGTCGACCTCGGCACCCCGACGGCCTCACCTCCCGCCTGGTTCTGGAAAAGGTACCCGGCCGCCCAACCGGTCACCCGCGACGGCCGCACCCTCGGCTTTGGCTCCCGTGGCATGGTCAGCCCGAGCTCGCCGGAGTACCGCCGGGCGTCGGCAGCGATCGCCGACCAGCTGGCCCGTCGCTACGCCGACCACCCCGCCGTGGTGATGTGGCACGTCCACAACGAGTACGGCGCTCCGATCAGCGACAGTTACGACGACTACTCGGTGGCCGCTTTCCAGGAGTGGCTGCAGAACCGATACAGCACTCTCGAGACGCTGAACCGCGCATGGGGCACCCGATTCTGGGGCCAGAGCTATGGCGAATGGGACGAGATCGACGCCCCGCGGGTTTCCGCGAGCGTGTCGAATCAGGCGCAGCGTCTCGACTTCCAGCGCTTCACCTCCGACGCTCTGCTCGCCTGTTATCTTGGCGAGCGGGATGCGATTCGTCGATACACGGACGCTCCGATCACGACGAACTTCATGGCGACGAACTGCCCATCGGTCGACTACTGGAAGTGGGCGAAGGAGGTCGACGTCATCGCCAACGATCACTACCTCATCGCCGAGCGCACCGACAACCATGTTCTGCTGGCCATGGATGCCGACCTCACCCGGTCTCTGGCGGGAAACCGCCCGTGGATCCTGATGGAGCACTCCACCTCGGCCGTGAACTGGCAGCCGCGGAACATCGCGAAGCGTGCAGGCGAGATGGCGCGTAACAGCATGTCCCACGTCGCACGGGGTGCGGATGCCGTGCTGTTCTTCCAGTTCCGCGCCAGCCGGTTCGGGGCGGAGAAGTTCCACTCGGCGATGCTTCCGCACGGTGGCACGGAGACGCGCATCTGGAAAGAGGTCGTGGAACTCGGCTCAGACCTCGCCGGGCTTTCGCGTGTGAAAGGTTCGCGCGTGACGGCATCCGTCGCTATCGTCTGGAGCATCGAGTCGTTCTGGGCGCTCGACCTCGAATGGCGGCCATCGGTCGAACTCGGGCACCGCGAACGGATCGAAGCCTTTTACACCGCACTCTGGGGCCTCGGCGTCACCGTCGACTTCGTGCACCCGAGCCAGGACCTCTCTTGCTACGACGTCGTCTTCGCGCCAAGTCTGTATCTCTTAGCCGAGGACGACGCAGCGAACATCGACCGGTACGTCTCCGGCGGCGGGAACCTTGTCGTCTCGTACTTCTCGGGAATCGTTGGAGAAAACGACGAAGTTCCGGCCGGCGCATCTCCCGGAGGCCTGCGCGACGTTCTGGGCCTGTCGATCGAGGAATTCCTGCCACTGTACGAAGATCAGACCGTTTCGCTCAGCGACAGTGCATCCGGGCGGGCGTGGTCCGACGAAATCGCGCTCGGTACGGCGACGGCTGTGGCCACCTATGTGGACGGGCCGGCAGCGGGCAAGCCGGCCGTGACACGAAATTCCCGTGGCTCGGGGTCGGCCTGGTACGTCTCGACGAAGCTCGAGGGCGGGGACCTGCGGTCGCTCGTGACATCGGCGCTTGACGCGGCTGGCGTCTCGTATGTGGCGCCAGTCGAGGGGCTCGAAGTCGTGACACGAACAGGCGAAACCGAGCACTTCACCTTCTACATCAACCATGCGGATGCCGACGCGCCGCTCTCGGTGACCGGCACCGACGTGCTCACAGGCGCTCCGGTTTCAGAAGCAGCGTCGGTTCCGGCTGGAGGTGTGCGCGTTGTTGCGAGCCCGTGTGCAGGAGTCGCTGCTCAAACCCACGATCCTCAGCTTGCGCGCTCGCTCAGCTGATCGTTCGCGGGCGGCCGCGATGGTGCTTGCCGAACAAGCGCAAAGCAAAATGTTGATTGTCCGGCGTGAAAGCTGTCGATACGCCTTGAATCGCGGGCGGTGAGCTCTCACGTGGTTGTTGTTGTAGGGGTCGCGTCGGCACCTGTCGGTTGCGCGCGGCCGGCACTCATGCCCATCAAGGTGATGAGTTCCCATGCCGTGTGTGCTGCTGCAAGGCCGGTCACGCCAGCGTGGTCGTAGGCGGGGGCGACTTCGACGATGTCGGCGCCGACGATGTTCAGTCCGCGGAGCTGTCTGAGAACGGTGAAGAGCTCCCTGGTGGTGATGCCCGCGACTTCTGGAGTACCGGTTCCGGGCGCGTGCGCGGGGTCGAGTACATCGATGTCAATGGAGATGTAGACCGGTCCGGTACCGAGCCGGTCACGGATCTGTTCGGCGATACTTGTCAGGGTTCGCTCCTGAAACGCTTCGCTGCGGATTATGTCGAACCCCAACCCACGGTCATCACTCAACTCGACGGGGTCGTAGATCCCGCCTCGGATCCCGACGTGTTGGCAGTGCCCGAGGTTGAGGAGACCTTCTTCGGCGGCGCGCCGGAAAGGCGATCCATGCCAGATCGCCGCACCGTGCAGCAGGTCCCATGTGTCGAGATGAGCATCAAAATGCAGCACGGCGAGAGGCCCGTGCTGCGTGACGGCTGCGCGGAGCAACGGTAGAGCGATCGTGTGGTCACCGCCGAGCGCGAAGATCTTGGTTCCCTGCTGCGTCAGTTGTTCGGCATGGGCCTGGACGGCGTCTACGGCCTGTTCAATGCCATAGGGGCCGACTCCGACGTCGCCGGCGTCGACGACTTGCTGATCGCGAAACGGGAACGCTTCGTGAAGTTGGTGATACGGGTGCAGTTGGCGGGAGTGTTCCCGGATGTGTGCCGGTCCGAACCGAGCCCCCGGGCGGAAGCTCGTGCCCGAGTCGAACGGGATGCCGAGTACCGCGATATCTGCATGCTCGACGTCCTGGATCGTCGGCAATAGAGCGAACGTCGCAATGCCCGCGTATCGAGGAAGGTTCGGATCATTTCGCTGCCCGATCACTGTGCGCTCAGCCGTCATTTCAGTGCCTTTCGGTCCCGGGCTCACTTGCTCGAGGGGCTCGGAACTTGGGTGTTGTTGAGTGGGTGGAAGCTCTGGCGCGGTTGCGGCGGGACTGCGGGGGTCAGCTCTTTCTTGACGAGCAGACCGGCCACGATGAGTGTCGTACCGATCAGGGCAATCGCCGGTAGTTGTTCGCCGGCGATGCGTCCGATGCTACCGGCCCAGACCGGTTCCCCGGCGTAGGCGATCGTGGGCACCGATGTGGCCGTAGCCGCCGCCGGCAACGAGCCACGAGGCCCGGAGAGGCGGCATTCGCCGCGTTCTCTCCGGACCTCGAGGTCAGCGCTGTTGCTTGCTCTTCTTGAGCTGCTTCACCGCCTTCTCGACGATCTTCGTTGCTTCCTTCACGTCCTTCGATGTCGCGTGCGATCCTGCGATCACTACTTCGCCGATCGCAACGGCGCGGTCGAGGGC
>NZ_JBKJWH010000183.1:0-34330 GCF_046716805.1 Mycetocola sp.
ACATCCCGGCGGGGGAAGCATGGCCGCTACTCAGCGAAATGCTGGCATCCGTCATGAACGGCAGCGCCGAGTACGCCTTCACTTTCGCGGATGCCTACAACGGCCGCCAGGAGGACGGCAGCTATGCCGACAACACGACTGAGGCGTTCACGGCATACAACTGCCGTGACTACACCTACAACGCCGACCCGGCACACATGGCTCAGGAAGCGGCGCAGCTGGCCGAAGCCGCACCGGTGATCGGGCCGTACTTCGGCTACGGCGACATCGGCTGCGCGGCCTGGCCGTACCCGGACGGCGCCGAGCGGGACGAGATCCGCGCCGAGGGTGCTGCACCCATCCTCGTGATCGGAACGACCAACGACCCGGCCACCCCATACATCTGGGCGGAGGCGCTCGCCGATCAGCTCGACAGCGGGGTGCTGGTGACGTACGAGGGAGAAGGGCACACCGCGTACAACAAGGGCAGCGACTGCGTGAACAACATCGTCGATGCCTACCTCATCGATGGCGTCGTTCCCGGCTCTGACCCGATGTGTTCGTAACCACCCCGAACACCGGGTAAGATCGTTAGCTGTGCGTCGCAGCAACCCTTGGGTCGCCGCGAATTCACACGCCGCCTTAGCTCAGTCGGCAGAGCGTTTCACTCGTAATGAAAAGGTCGTGGGTTCGATTCCCACAGGCGGCTCCATTCAACCCCCTCCTCGTGAGGGGGTTTTGTGGCTTGTTGCGCGCCGATGACGTTGCTCGTTGATGGGCGCTCGTCGGGCGCGTCGCGCGGTACGCGCTCGGCCGATGCATCCGTTCTTTACGCCGTGAAGGTGGGCACCACGTGTTCGATGAAGAGCTCGAGCGAACGCTTCTTCTCCTGGTGGGACATGCTGTTGTCGCACCAGAAGCTGAACTCGTCGACGCCGAGCGCCTCATAGCGACGCAGGCGCTCGATGACCTCTGCCGGAGTGCCGATCATCGCCGTACGATGCAGGCTATCTGGGGTGAAGTCGGGACGCTCGGCGAATTTCAGTTCGGGACTCGGGTCGAGGAAGCCGTCGACCGGTGTCGTCTTGTTCCCGAACCAGGCGTCGAAGGAACGGTAATACTTGTTGATCGCGGTGGCGGCGGGCCGCCACGCATCCGGCTCGTCCTCGCTGTGAACATACGTGTGGCGCAGCACCATGAGTTCGGGCCGATCAATGTCGTGGTGGTTGGCGACGGCGCTTTCGAACCTGCGCACGAGGTCTTCAACTTCTTCGTCGCCCTTCATGAGCGGCGTGACCATGACGTTGCAGCCGTTCTCGACGGCGAAGTCGTGGGACGCTGGATCCCGCGCCGCGATCCACATTGGCGGGTTTCCCTGTTGCACGGGCTTCGGCACGCTCGTGGACGTTGGAAACTGCCAGATTTCACCGTCGTGGGCATAGTCGCCCTCCCAGAGCTTGCGGATAGCAGGGACGATCTCGCGCAGGTGCTTGCCGCCGTCCGTTGCCGGCAGGCCTCCAGCCATCCGATCGAACTCGTACTGGTACGCGCCGCGGGCGAGGCCGAGCTCGGCGCGCCCTTTGCTGATGACGTCGAGCAGTGCCGTCTCACCGGCGGCACGGATGGGATTCCAGAACGGTGCGATGATGGTTCCCGCGCCCAGGCGGATCTTTTCCGTGCGCGCCGCAAGGTAGGCCAGTTGAGGCATGGGGTTCGGCGAGATGGTGTACTCCATGGCGTGGTGCTCGCCAATCCATACCGTGCCGAACCCGCCGGCCTCCGCGAGCAGCGTGAGTTCCGTCAGGTTCTCGAATGACTCCTCATAGGAGACGGAGTCGTCCCAGCGCTCCATATGGATGAACAGTGAAAATCGCATGCTCGTGCTCGCTTACTTGTCGTCGGTGTGGGGTGCGGCTGCCGCGCGTTCCGCGATGGTGGTGTTGGCTCGTGACCAGTGCTCGAGTTCGATCTCCCGGACGATGACCGTGATGTTGTCCGAGGGAGAATTGAGTGAGTCCTGAACCGCGAGATGCAAGGCCGCGATCAGTCCGCGGAGTTGCTCGGGGCTTCGTCCTTTGGCGATTGATACGTCGATAAGTGGCATAGTCGTCTTTCGTTTCGGGTCAGTTACGCATCATGAATGGGTCGGGGGCCGCGCCCTCATCTGTGTTGATCCAGATGCTTTTGAGGCGGGTGTATTCGTTCATTGATTCGAGGCCGTGTTCGATTCCGACGCCCGAGTTCTTGAAGCCTTGCCGCGGTGACATCGGCGACATCGCTCGGTAGGTGTTGACCCAGATCGTGCCGGCATCAAGACGACGGGCCACCCGGTGTGCGCGCGCCAGGTTCTGGGTCCAGACGCCAGCAGCGAGACCGTATTCCGTGTCGTTCGCGAGGCCGACCAGTTCGTCCTCGGTTTCGAATGGCATGATGGCGGCGACCGGACCGAAAATCTCCTCCCGGACAACCCTCATAGAGTTGTCGACGTCGGTCAGGACCGTCGGGGCGTAGAAGTACCCGGGCAGGTCAAGGTCGGGCCGCTTGCCACCGGCGTGAACGGATGCCCCCTCTGCGACACCGATGTCGACATACGATTCGACTTTGGCGAGCTGATCAGCGAAGGCGAGCGGGCCGAGTTCGGTACTGTCGGCGAGCGGGTCGCCGATCCGGATGGTGCGGGCCCGAGCGGTGACGAGGTCGAGCAGTTCGTCGTAGACGGTCTTGTGCGCGAAAACGCGGCTGCCGGCGATGCAGGTCTGACCTGCTGCGGCGTAGATGCCGGCGATCACTCCCATCGCAGCGTTGGCCACGTCCGCATCTTCGAAGATGATGTTGGGGCTCTTGCCACCAAGCTCGAGTGTGCAGCCAATGAATCGGCTTGCCGCCTCTGAGGCGATCCGGGAGCCGGTCTGGGTGGAGCCGGTGAAGGAGATCTTCGCCAGGTCGGGATGGCTGACGAGTGCAGCTCCGGCCTCGGCGCCGAATCCGGTCACCACGTTGACCACGCCGTCGGGGAAGCCGGCCTCTGTGGCCAGTTCCGCCAGCCGCAGGACCGTGCGGGATGTGTGCTCGCTCGGTTTGATGACCACAGTGTTGCCGGCCGCCAGTGCAGGAGCGATCTTCGATGTGGTGAGGGTCAGTGGCGAGTTCCACGGCGTGATTGCTCCGACGACGCCGAGCGGTTCGCGTTGCGTGTAGTTGAGGACGTCGTAGCTGGCGGTGGGAATCTGAGCGCCCTGCACTTTGTCGGCAAGGCCACCGTAGTAGTAGTAATACTCCGGCAGCGCCGCCATCTGCCCTCGCATCTCGCGGATCAACTTGCCGTTGTCTACGCTTTCGAGGCGAGCGAGTTCCTCAGCGTTCTCGCCGATGAGGTCGCCGAGGTTGCGGAGTAACCGGCCGCGTTTTGTCGGGCTCAGCCGGGACCAGCTCGACGATTCGAATGCGGCGCGTGCCGCGGCAACGGCGCGATCGACGTCTTCCGCGTTCCCGCGAGCGGCCTCGTACAGTGATGTCAGCGTCGCCGGGTTGGTGCTGGTGAAGAATTCGCCGGAGCTGGGTCCGACGGCGACGCCGCCAATGTAATGATTCAGTCGTTCAGTCACGATTCTCCTTCGGGTCATCGATGAAATCGGTTAGCGCGCCGAGTAGAGCGCGAGAGTCTTCGACCGGGAGCATGTGACGGGCGCCGGGCACGACAACAAGCCGACTGTTCGGGATCGCGTCAGCGAGGCGCCTGGCCATATCGGGGGTGGAGCCGGAGTCCAGCTCACCGGTGATCACAAGCGACCGCGCCGCGATTCGGCCGAGCTCAGGCGCGATCTCCTGATCGCCGTTCGCGAAGACGGCGTAGGCGTGCAGGTAGGAGGTGACGTCGTTCCCGCTCAGAACCCGTTCGGTCGCCGCGATAACCTCCGGAGAAACCGATGTCCCCGGCGGGTACCAGCGCCGGAGCGAGCTCGTGACACTGTTCGAGAATCCCGACTGAGCAATTGCCAGCCGCGACGCAACCGCTTCTGCTTCGAAAGGCGTGCGCTCGCAGACGGCGCTGACCGAGGTCAGGCTGGCCACGCGGTCCGGATGAAACCGCGCGATGTGCTGTGCGAGAAGAGCGCCGAGCGAAAATCCGACAAGATGCGATGCTCCCTCCGGTAGGCGGTGCACCACGTCGTCCGCCATGGCTGCGAGGGACTGGGGAGCCCGGAGGGGAGGTTCGGCACCGTGCCCAGGAAGATCAATGGCGATCATTTCCCGCTCGGCCAGCGCTTGAAGGGGCTCCCACATTGTCCGGTCGAGGCCGACTCCGTGCAGCAACACGATTTCCGTCGCGCCGCTCACCGGATCGGGAGTGTGAGGAACGTTGACCATGCGTCGGTGCCTCGCGCTACTGCTCGGTGAAGAAGGCGGGAAGCCTCTGCTGCGGGCGGCCCTGCGCCGCAGCGGCAAGGGCGATGACGATTTCGCCTGCGTGCGGCGCATCGGGGATCCGCACCTCGATGCTCTGGTGGTGTGACCGGATCGTGGCGTCCGTGATGTGCTTCAACGGGATGTCGAAAACCGTGCCGGCCGGCGCCCGCTTCTCAACGGCTGGCAGAAGCGTCGTCGCATTGGCGGCGTTCCGGAAGTGGTTCCCAAATGTCAGGGTGTGGATCAGCCCGGAGCCGTGCTCGATTTCGCCGTCGAGACCGACGATTGCTGCCTTTCCGTAGGCTTCGATCGGGACGCCGAGGGCGGCAACGACTTTGGCGGTGAGGAGCTCACCCAACGCGGATGCGTTCGCGCGGATGCCGGCGCCCAGGTCGGCGACGAACCCTTGTCCTTGCCACGGATTCTCGATGACGGCGGCGACGACAGCCAGTCGTGCGGGTGGTTGGACCGGCTCTCCTCCTTCGGTGACGATCTCCTCGATGAGAGTGACGATTTTGCGGATGCTCACAGTGTGATTCCTTTCAGGACCTCGGATGTCACAGGGCGATCGCTCGTGCGATCCCCGATGCGTGCGTGTGGGCGTCGACCTGTCGAGGCCACGGCGATGACAGCGATTTCGTTCTCGTGGGGTGCACCCGGAAGGTAGACGTCCAGCGACTGGTAGTAGTCCCTCGTGGATGCTTCTCTCTTGTGCCAGAGCGGAACGCGGAGGCTGCTGCCGGGAGCGGATTGGCCGTCGACAAAGCAGAGGATGGACGTGCCTTCGAGTGCTTCTCTGACGAGGTTTCCGAAGTATGGGGTGTGGATGAGCGCGCTGGCGTGTTCGATCTCGCCGGCGAGACCGACAAGAGCTGCTTTGCCGAATGCCGCGATCGTGCCGGGCCCGCCAAGTGAGTCGACCAGTCTGTCGGTCAGCAGCTTGGCGATCAGAGGTGCGATGTGCTCAGCCGCAGGCATCAGATCGGTGTCGGTCGGTGTGCCAACCCAGGGGTTGCGTATCACTGCCGTCGTGCTCGCCCGCAACAGGGGAGCGCCGTTGTCGTCGCTCTGAGGCGACTCTTCGACGGCGACATGGATGGCACGCAAACCTATCGAAGCAGCGATGTCCTCATACCCGGTCAGCGTTGAGACTGTGGTGAGGTCGATTCTTGGCGCACGGACGTCGGTCACGACTGTCATAAGCAGTGCCTTTCGGTGGGAAGTGGTCAGGGGTGCCTGGGCGGTGTTCCGGTTTGTCAGGACGACGTCGCGTCGTCGGATGCGATCTCCGCGGACAGCGCCCGGAACAGGGCAGCACCCGAGGCATCGACATGCTGGCGCGTCGCGAACTCAGCACCGACGTGGTCCTTGGCTTCGATGACTGTGAGTATGTTCTCGTGCTCCCGCAGAGAGCTGCCGAGCCGACCGGGCTGATCAACCGCTTTGATCACGAGCCGGTGATAGGCGAGCTGGTTCATGAGCCGTTCGTAGTGCTCGGACAGTTTGCGGTTGTCGGCTCCAGAGATCAGCGCGTTGTGGAACTCGTGCACGAGCTGTGCGTACATCGCGCTGTCGCCTCGGCGCACAGCCTCTTTCGATGCAACGATGTTGCGTCGGAGGACCTCAAGCTCGGGTACCGTGCCGCGACGAGCGAAGAGGCCGGCAGCGAGGCCCTCGAGTCCGCCTTTCAGTTCGAACAGTTCCACGATCTCGCGGCGGGTGGGCTGTCGCACGAAAGTGCCCACTCGAGGCCTGATTTCGACGAGACCCTCATTCTGCAGTTGTTTGAGTGCCTCGCGGATGGGAGTGCGGCTCACGTGAAATTCCTGGGCCAGGAACAGCTCCGGGAGCGGGGCTCCGGGAAGATACTCGCCACCGAGGACCAGTGTCCGCAGCCGGTCGAGTAGCGGGGCCTCGCTCGGCGAATCTGCTTCGGGGTGGGGCGTAGAAGAAGTGTCTTGCATGCCAACAACGTACCTTGCATGCAACACGGCGTCAATAACATCTGCGGAATAACGCGGATCGAACGATTTATCGCGCATCTGTTGACGCGGCGGAGGAAGCAACCTACGATCACTTGCATGCCAGACATCAGAAAAGCCGTGACCGCCGCGTGGGAAGCCGCGTGGGACCGGGGTGAGATCGACGCCCTGGACGCCATCATCGATCCGGGGTACATCCGAGAGAGCGCCGGAAGCGGCACCACCTCCGGGCTGGCGGAGCTCAAACTCGACATCCTGGATGTCCGAGGTGCTTTCCCCGACCTGCACACGACCGTCGACAAGCTCATCGTCGACGACGACGACTTTGCCGTGTTCTGGACCTCGACCGGGACGTTCACGAACGCGCTGGCTGCCGTACCCGCTACCGGCAGGCGGGTGCAAACGCGTGGTTCGAATCAGGGCACGCTCCGGAACGGACTCGTCACATACGAGCGAGTGACCTGGGATCAAAGTGAGTTGCTCGCGGATCTGGGCGTCCCGTCCTTGCGCTCGGCCTTCGAGGGCGATGTTCCTGAGCCCGTGATCGACGACCTTTCCGGCGCGCTGAGCGCCGACGCGCTCAAAGGATTCAACCGCCAGTTCTTCACCGGTGTGACTGTCGTGACAACGGTGGACGCCGAGGGCGTACCCCGCGGTCTCGCTGCGAACTCGTACGCTTCGATTTCGCTTGAACCGCCGCTCGTGCTGATCTGCGTCCAGAAGACGTCGTCGACCTATCCGGCCCTCTTCCAAGCAACGCACCTGGGTATCAACATCCTCAGCAACCAGCAGCGCTCAACAGTTGCGACGTTCGCCTCGAAAACACCCGACAAGTTCGCCTCTCTCCAGTGGCATGGAGGCGCTCATGGCAGCCCCCTCATCGATGGTTCTTCGGCGGCCATCGAGGCGGAGATCAAAGAACGCTTCCAGGCCAAAACCCACACGGTCTTCATCGCCAAAGTGACCCAGTCTGAGCTGTCCGACGCGGTCCCGATGATCTACAAGTCCGGACACTTCTTCGACGGAGCGTCGCTCGACGAATTGTGACCAGCAGTTCACACAACAAGGGCCAGCGTGCCGCGCAACCTACACTCAAACTCAAGGAAGAGATCCCATGTCTGATAAAAACGAACCACCCGCCACGTACGGGACGTCACTGACTCGCACCGAGCCATACGGGACCGAAGAGATTCCCGCCGGCGAGCGGCACGGCCACCCCCGGCAACAGTTCACCCTGTGGTTCGCTGCGAACATGGTGCTCGCTGTGCTGGTGTCCGGCTTCTTCTCATCGCTCTTCGGGCTTTCCGTCGTGCAGGGTCTGACGGCCGTCGCCGCTGGCACGCTCCTCGGCGCAATCGTGATGGGCCTCCTCGCCGGCATCGGAACAAAACTCGGAGTACCCCAGCAGGTCCAGGGGAGAGGCCCCATGGGTTATTTCGCGAACTTCGTGCCGATCGCGCTGCTCACCGTGGTCTCCGCGATCGGGTGGACCGCTGTGAACACCGTCTTCGCCGTCATCGCCCTTCAGATGCTGGTCGATATTCCCTTCTGGGTTGCGGCTGTCGGCATTTTTGCCGTCCAGGCGGTTTTTGCAATCTGGGGCCATAACCTCATCCACCTGATCAACAAGATCGCGACGGTCGTCCTCACAGTCCTCTTCGCTGTCATCACGGTGCTCTCGCTCACCAAGGTGGACTTCGGTGTTGGAATCAACCCGGACGCTCCGTATTTCGTCGGAGGCATCGCCGGTTGGATCACCTTCGCCGGGTTCTTCTTCGCCTACGTGATGACCTGGACCCCGTTCGCATCCGACTTCTCGCGCTACCTGCCACGCACGACGTCGCACGCGAAGGTGATGATCTACACCGCGGGCGGCAGTTTCGCCGCGATGATGTGGCTCGGCGGTATCGGCGTGCTCGTCTCCAGTTTCGCCGGCGAACTGGATGCCATTCCGGCCCTCGCAGAGCTGACCGGCGATTGGGCGCCGATAGCGATGGCCGCCGTTGTTCTGTCGACTCTTCCCGTGAGTGCGATGAACCTGTATGGCGGGTCGCTCTCCCTGCTGACCATGCGCATCCCGGTCAACCGTGTGGTCGGTGTGGTGATCATCGCGGCAGTCAGCCTTGGCCTGACGCTTCTAATGCAGACCAACCCGTACGGCGGCTTCTACGACTTCCTTCTGGTACTCGCCTACCTGGTGGTGCCGTTCAGCACCATCCTTCTGCTCGACTACTACCTCCGGACCCAGCCGCTGGGCGCACCCGCTGTGGGAGAGCTGTTCGACACCCGGCGCACCATCGAATGGGGTTTCGTCGCGTGGGTTCTCGCCTGCCTGTTCTCGTCGCTGTTCTGGGCGTCGACCCTCTGGACCGGCCCGCTGTCTGGCGTATTCGCATCCTTCGGTGACACCGCCTACCTGGCTGGAGTGGTCGGAGCCGTCGTCGCGTACCTTGCGTTGCGCCGACTGCCGCCGCTGTCGCAGCTGCTTCGCCCGTCCAAAGAACTGGCTGGTGTTCCGTCGTGACGGCCGGCATGGAGGCAGCACCGCCGGCGCTGGTTGTCATCGATATGCAGGAGGCGTTCCGGATGCCCGAGAGCGAGTGGTTCGTCACCCGCTATCAACCGGCAGCGGAGAACGTGATGCTGCTGACGGCACGGTTCGCCGACAGTGTCATCTGGACCCGATTCGTGCGTGACCCGGCGGAGCGGGGGAGTTGGGGAGCGTACTACGACCGCTGGGCTGAAAGCCGCCACAGTCCTGATTCTCCGGCATGGGATCTGACCTTCCCCACGCCGGAGGGCGCCACCGTGGTTTCGATGCCCACCTTCTCGAAGTGGGGCGAGGAGGTGGCCCGGCTCACTGATGGGACGGAGCACCTCATCATCTGCGGGGTCGCCACCGACTGTTGTGTCCTCGCGACGGTGCTGGGTGCGGTCGACGCTGGCAAGTTGGTTACGGTCGTAGTGGATGCCTGTGCCGGCAGCACCGCTGAGGCGCACGACCAGGCGGTTGCTCTGATGGGGTTGTTGGCACCGATGGTCACCGTGGCGGAGACGGGACCTCTCCTTAACCAATCCTGAACCGCCCAGAGCAGGCTCAGCGGGGGCGAGCGGGGCTCTCGCAAGTACGACAGTCTGCCAATCTCAAGGATTGCGATTGAGCATCACGGAGATCGGCAAGAGCGAAGTTCAGAAGCCGGCCACGGGTTCTGACGCACTGGGTGATGCCTCCACCACACTGCTGGAAACGATGACCTATGTATCGTAGGGCTGCGCACCAAGCAGACACAGTACTCAGACAGAGCACCGCGTTCGAAGCAACGACAAGAGCCCGGCGCGGCGAGGGGGTTGAAGAGTCTCGGCACGAGGGAGATCTGAGTTGGCTTACCGCAAGTCCAGCGAAACCGGCCCGGACTTTTCCGTCCGTTGCGCCACATTCGTTAGTGAGCGTCGATCGGGTTGATGGAAAACTCCTAGCTGGTGCTGAGCCGCTCGTGCTATCGGTTCCGGCTCCTCAGTTCCCTCTGGGGGAGCGGCCAGATGAGGCGTTATCGGGCTGCGAAGTTGCGGCTCTTCAAACGCTAACCGTCTTGATGTTCCCGGCGAATAGGACGCCGAGGATGTCACCGTGCTATTCGATGTCCACCGAACCAGCCCTCTGGAGAGGCACAATGGTCTGACTCTCTTCGACGAAGGTGCCAAATTCGTAGTGGACCACTGTTTGCTTGCCAGTTCCGCTGCGATTTCCACGACGAATCCGATACTCAGTTCGTGCTTGCGTAGTAGTGTCTCACCAGCATGTGCTTGAGCGTCGCATCCCGCAGGTTGAGTGAAGAACGACGTCTATATTCTGATTTAGCCAAAAGACAGTTTTTCGAAGGGCAGCACGAAGGTCGAAAAGGGCGGCCCCATCTGCAGTGCGTGTTGAAGAGCCTGAGAAGGGCGCCGGGAGGTGATTCACTCGTGTCTAACCCAGCAACGCCCCTCAGCAGGTGCGCCCCATGAACCGCCTAGCGGTTGCTAGTTCGCCGAGCCAGCCCAGCCGCAACTCCGGAGCGTATCGAACTTATGGTCAGCCTCATCGGCCCGCTCTCTGACATCAGCGGCGCACCAGCTAGCCGCAGCAATGATGGCGATGTCGGATGGACTCATGCTCCCACCATCAGTTCACACACAACGAGTTGTGCTCGGTGGCCGCGACAACGTCGTGAACCGTGACCCCGAGCGCTACTTCAACGAGCACGAGCCCGTCCGGGGTGACGTCGATCACAGCGAGGTGGGTGATGATGCGGTGAACGACGGCGCGCCCGGTCAGCGGAGGCGAGCATTCGTTCACGATCTTCGCCGAACCGTCACGAGCGACATGCTCCATCAGCACGATCACCCGGCCGGCGCCGTGGACCAAGTCCATGGCCCCGCCTGGGCCTTTCGCGACCTGATTTCTGGCACGATTACTCCTTGCAATTGTGTGTGGAGGGATGTCCTGCCCGGACGGTTGAGTCCGTGCAGGAAACACCGCAGCGTCAGCGTGAACGTCGGCGAGCGGCGGTCAGACCTTCGACGCTGGTAGCTGGGCGATGATCGACTCCCGCGTGGGTTCGTTGAGAGTTCTGTTCCACGGCATCTTGGACAGCGCGTTGCCCATGGCGCAGGTGTTGGTCGCTGCCGAGAAGGTCAAGCCTGCGCCGATGACGGCCGGGAGGGCACGCAGCTGGGGAGACAGGAATCTCCCTCCGGCCAGCCCGGCCACGACCAGGGATTCGGCTGCCATGCGCACCTGGCGTTCAATGCTCCAGCGTTTGGGGCCTTCGACGGTGTTTCCGCCGCGGACACCGGATTGGCAGACGAGCACGAAATTGGTTTCAAGCTTGGCGGCGAGCTCCGTGGTGTGCTCCGCCAGCAATGGCAACGGAACGTTGTAGGAGCCGGCGATGTGGCTCCGTCAGGAATGCGTCGCCCATCATCCGGCGGTGAGTCACAAGGGGGACCTGCGAATCAAGTACCAGCCCGACTTATCTGAGGTCCATCCGCGTCCGGCTATCGAGGCGCGATCGCAGCGGGAGCGCCCTACCGCAATAAGTCGCGGGGACTGAGAAACACACGCGCGTCTGTGGGGGTGCCCCCGTTGTAGTCTGTGGGGGTGCCCCCGTTGTGAAGAGTCATCCGATTTTGCCGAGCGACGCGGACGGCGCGTGGTACCTGCCGAAGTGGCTCAGATGAGCGAGCTTGCCTGCCAGGTCCGGTACGACGATGCGGTGCCGCCGGCGAGTTCTCCGCCATCGACGATGAGCTGTTGACCCGTGATGAAATCGGCCTCGGCCGACGCCAGGAAGTAGAACGCTGATGCGATCTCTGACGGGTCGGCGTGGCGACCTGATGGGATCTTGGCGTTGACCGCGTCGACCATCTCATCGCTATATTCGAGTCGCTGCATTGGCGTCATGACGTAGCCGGGGCTGACACACGCCGTACGGACGCGCGGCGCCAGTTCGAGCGCGACGCTTTTGCAGAGCGCGAGCACCGCGGCTTTCGACGCGTTGTAGTCGGCGTACCACGGATAGCCAGCGGTGCCGTTCGTCGACGCAGTGGCGAGCAGTACACCCGATCCGGCCTCGAACATATGCCGACCGGCAGCCTGCCAGAGATTGATCACGCCGACCACATTGATGCTGAGAAGTTTGTCGATCTCGGCACGTTTCATCTCAAGGAACGGGCGACGGATGCTGATTCCCGCGTTCGCGATGGCAACATCCACTCTGCCTTCTCCCGCCACGACTGCATCGACGCACGCGGCTACCTGCGTATCGTCGGTCACATCGCATTGGCGCCACATCACCCCCGCTGCCGAATCGGTCGGCTCGCGCAGGTCGAAGTTATAGACCGTTGCCCCACCGGCAATGAACCGTTCGGCGGTGGCGCGCCCGATCCCTGACGAAGCGCCACTGATGATGACAACCTGCTCAACCATGGAGCATCTCCTTCACAGCTGTGTGGTTCGGTCCTGTCGGCGCGTGCACTAGAGAACCTTGGAGAGGAATTGCTGAGTGCGTGAGTTCTGCGGGTTCGCAATCAGGGTGCGCGGATCGCCCTTTTCGACAACCACCCCGCCATCGACGAAGGTGAGCGAGGTGCCGACCTCGCGAGCAAAGCCGATCTCGTGAGTGACGACGACCATCGTCATACCGACTCGAGCAAGCGACTTCATCACCTCGAGCACCTCGTCGACGAGCTCGGGATCCAGCCCGGAAGTGGGTTCATCGAAGAGCATCACGGAGGGGTCCATGGCGAGCGATCGGGCGATGGCGACTCGTTGCTGCTGCCCCCCTGAGAGCTGATTCGGATACTTGTGACCATGGGAGCCGAGGCCGACCATCTCCAGAAGTTCCTGCGCCCGCTCCTTCGCCTCCTTCTTGCTCACACCTTTGACCTTGACCGGCCCGCAGGCGACGTTCTCGAGCGCGTTCATGTTGTTGAACAGATTGAATCGTTGGAAGACCATGCCAATGCCCAGACGAAATTGGGCGTACTCCGTCGAGCCCCACTCGTAGAACTTGCCGTCCCGCAACGTGTAGCCGACGTCGGAACCAGACACCCGGATCCGCCCGCTATCCACGGTCTCGAGTGCATTGAGGCAACGGAGGAATGTCGATTTGCCTGAGCCGGATGGCCCGATGACGACGGCAACTTCACCGGCGGTGACGTCGAAGTCGATTCCTGCCAGCACCTGGGTGGAACCGAAGGACTTGCATACCTGCTCGGCGATGATGATGGGCTCGGTCGATGCAGCGGCCGCGGCGTCGATCCCGTCCCGTTGTGGTTTCGTCACAGTGACCCTCCTGAAGAATTACGTGTCTCGATGGCGAGCTTCCGTCTGGCCTGTGCACTGATCACCAGCGACCGGCCCCAGCTTCCGCGGGGCGAGGGAGGCAAATTCGCGGTGCCGAACTTCTTCTCAAGTTTGTTCTGGAAGTAGGTGGCGATGGCCGTCAGGATCATGTACCAAATGCTGACGACAATCAGAAGTTCCATGATCTGGCTGGTCTGCTTGTAGATCTGGCTGGCGTTGGTCATCAGGTCGTTCCCCGCGACGACGTACACCAGGGATGTGGTTTTGAGCATGCTGATGAACTCGTTGCCGATCGGCGGCAGGATGATGCGCCCCGCTTGGGGGAGCACGACGATGCGCATCCGCTGGGCAGGGGTCATACCAATGGAGCTAGCCGCTTCAGACTGTCCGGCGTCGACGGCCTGGATGCCGGCGCGCACGGTTTCGGCAGCATACGCTCCGAGGTTCAGGGCGAGCCCGAGCATCGCGGCGTTGAAGCCGGTCATGAGTAAGTTCATGTCCCACTGGTAGCCGATGTTCGTGAACGGAATTGCCAGGGTGAGAGTGGGAAAGAGGAACGCGAGGTTGAACCAAAAGATCAGCTGAACCAGGACCGGGGTGCCGCGGAAGAACCAGATGTAGAGCGTACTCAGCATCTGAGCCAGCGGGTTCGACGACAGCTTCATGATCGCCAGAATGACCCCGATGGTGAGCCCGACGACGGTGGAGATCACGGAAAGCTGCAGCGTGACCAACACCCCTTCGAGGATCTTCGGGAAGAACAGGTAGTGAGCAACGTTGGGCCAGGATAGGTGCGGGTTGGTGGCCAAGGTCACCGCAAAGCCGACCAGTGCGAGCACACAGAGGATGCCCACCACGACTCGGCCGGGGTGCTTGCGTTTGACGATGTTCGCTGAGTTCGGCTGCAACGGCGTTGCTGCTTTCTCCATCGTTTGTTCATCGAGCATGGGAAAGACTCCTGGGATCGGTGTGGCGGGCACGGCCGGCGACGTGGCCGACCGTGCCCGTGGTGCAAAGGCGAACGGCAGGGGAAGCGACCCGGGAGCTACTTGCCCTGGTTGATAGTCGCCTCAGGCAGCGCCATCCCAGACAGATCCCATGCGGCGAGGATGTCGTCGTAGTCGCCGTCGTCGATGAGTTTGTTGACGGTGTCCTGCAGCAGTGTGATGAGCTCTTCGTTCTTCGGGTCGACAGCCATGCCGAACAGCGACTCACCTGGGATCTCTATTGCTTCGAGCGCGCCGCCGGACTCCTTCGCCCGGAACACCCCGACCGGGTAGTCGTTCATGCCGGCCTGGGCGCGTCCGCTCTGCAGCTGAAGCAGCGCCTCAGGATCGTTGGCGAAGCCGAGAATCTCGATGGCTGGCTTACCTTGAGCAACACAGTCTTCGCTGAAGGTTCCGGCGAGCTGCATGTAATAGCCGTTGTCGAGAACCGCCATCGTGTGGCCACACAGGTCGGAGGGGGTGTGGATCCCTTCCGGGTTGCCTTTGGCGACGATGATGGCACCCGAAGACTTCGCGTAGTCGACGAATGAGGCTTTCTCGCGGCGCACCTCGGTGTCGTTGAAACCTGAGGCGAGCACGTCGAAACGACCGGAAGCGACACCCGGCATCATCGAGTTGACGTCGGAGTTGATGATCTCGAGTTCGACCCCCCAGGTGTTGGCGATCGCACGCATCAGCGACATGTCCACACCCACCATCGTCTTACCGTCTGCGTCGAACATCTCCATGGGAGGGTAACCATCCGCCGTGGCAACTTTCAGTCCTCTCGTCTTGATATCGGCCGGAACGCGAGCGGCGAGCTCGGCGTCCTGGCTGATTCCTTCGAGGATGTCTGCTGCGAGGTCACCGGACGGAATCGGGTTCTTGAACGCTTCAGCGGCCGGTGCATCGGTCCCGTCGAGTTCGGCGGCGAGTGACTGGCCGCCGCAGCCGGTCAGTAGTAGCGAGCCGATGGCCAAGGCGGCGAGCGAGGTGCGGCGAATGGGTGTGCGGGTCATAGTCAATCTCCTTTGATTCAACGTGAACAGATCCGGTGCAGGTAAAGAGGTAGGGGTGGGATGCGAGCCTCGAGCGAAAACTGTGCTGGGTCAGCCCTCCCAGCGCACGTCGCCGCCCACAACTGTCAGAAGGACGTTGGTATGCAGCAGCGAGTCGTCGTCGACAACGAACGGGTCCCGATCCAGTACAGCGAAGTCGGCAAGATAGCCCGGCGCGAGGAGGCCTTTTGTGGCGCTTTCGCCGGATGCGATGGCCGGTCCGGTCGTATACGCGGCGAACGCTTCCCGTCGGCTCACCCGCTGTTCGGGCTGCCAGCCGTCCCGCGGGTATCCGTTTGGACGCTGGCGGGTGACCGCAGCATGGATGCCGGTGAACGGGTTGATGCTTTCGACGGGAGCATCAGAGCTGAAAGCCAGAGTGGAACCAGCATCCAGGATGCTTCGCCAGGCGTATGAACCGATCTGGCGGTCGCCGAGCAGTTCATTCACCATATCGATGTCCGATGTACACGACGACGGCTGCATGCAGGCGACAACCCCGAGCGCGCCAAGTCGGTCAAGGTCGGCGAGGGCAATGTGCTGGACGTGCTCGATTCGGTTCGGCAGTGCGCTGCGGGACCCGGTGTGCAGGCGCTCGAGCGCGGCGATCGCGTTCGTGACGGCGGCGTCACCGATGGCGTGCACCGCGGCAGCCAAGCCGTTATGGGTGAGCTTCTGCACGAGCTCCTCAAGGAGTGCGGGCGGCGTTACGGCGATTCCAGTGTTATCCGGCTGGCCGGGATAGGCCTCGTGAAGCAGGCAGGTGTGCGACGAGAGGGAACCGTCGCCGAAGATCTTGACGGCGCCAAAACGCAGCCAGTCATCACCGTCGCCCGAGCGGATGCCACGCTCGATCAGGCTGTCGAGAGACGCCACGGGCATGAGTTTGTGCACCCGCAGTGGCAGCTTTCCCGCACTTTGCAGTGCAGTGAACGCACGAAGGGCGTCGTCACCGTCGATGTCGTGGATGGAGGTCACACCGTTCGAGAGCAGCCTTTGCAGTGTGGTCTCTAGGGTGTGATCGAGCGCTGTGCTCGTGAGGGGCGCGAAAAACCGTTCCGCGGCGAACGCGGCGGCCTCTCCGAGGATGCCGGTGAGTTGGCCCTCAGCATCCCGCGCGTAGCAGCCGCCGATCGGATCGGTCGAGGTGGCGTCGATGCCCATTCGCGCGAGTCCGGCCGAATTGACCCAGTAGGTGTGCAGGTCAGCGTGGTGCAGGGCCACCGGGACGTCGCCGGTCACCGCGTCGAGCTGGAACCGCGTGGGCGTGGTGCGATCCGGCCAGAGGCGGTTGTTCCACCGGCCGCCGAAGATCCATTCGGTGCCGCATGGGTCCGTCGCCTGACCGGCGACAACGCGTGCCGAGACGAGTGCCAACGTCGCATCCAGCGACCGCGCCGCAGACAGATCGACCTCCGCAGACTGGAGCGCGAGTTGAGCGGTGTGGATATGGCTGTCAGTGAAACCCGCGACAACGTGCGCTCCGTCGAGGTCAACGGTTCGGTGCGGTCGCCCGGCGCGGTCGCGACAGGCTGCCGCGCTGCCGGTGTGCTCGATTGTTTCGCCCCGGACGAGAACAGCCGATGGGGGAGCGGTCGTCGCAGATGGCGTGTGGAACACCCCGTTCTCATACACGGTGACCGTCAATAGCGCCTCGCAATGCCTCAAGCAGCTTTCGCTCGAGCCCGTGAGCCGGCGAGGAGGACTGCTGTCTCAGTAAAACGTGGGTCTGCTCGAAGCCGCTCTGCTCGAGGACGATTGTGTCGACCGCGCTTTCAGGGCTTCGTTGCGACCTGAATACTGCATACATTACACAGAGAAGCGCGTCCATGTATAGCTTTCTGAATACCCCTTCGAGATGAGCCGAGAAGGATGACCGGCTCCAGTTGAGCCAAATGCCCTCGCGGCGCTGTTCGTCGCTGCGACCGGCTATTCCACAGTGGCTGAGCGGAGTCTCGACGAAGCCGAATACCTGCATCTCAGCGCCGCTGACCGAGCACCAGGCAGCCTGGTTTTTCGCGCGACCGGCCGACCAGTAGACTTGAGCGACTGGCGCTCCTGGTGGACGTGGCAAACCGGCGCGAGCTGGCGGCATCCGTTCGGGCCGGAATCAGGTCTCAGCGGGCGAGAAGATCACCCCGTCGTGCAGGTGTGTTACACGGATGCTTCAGCGTACGCTGCGTGGGCCGGCAAGCGGCTCCCGACGGAGGTGGAGTGGGAACGAGCCGCGCGCGGCGGAATCCATGGGCGTGACTACGCCTGGGGCGACGATCTGAGTCCCGACGGCGAGGTGATGGCGAACACCTGGCAGGGTTCGTTCCCCTACCGCAACACCGGCGTGCTCGGCTAGCCCGGTACCTCGCACGTCGGCACGTTCCCGGCCAACGACTTCGGCCTCGTCGACATGATCGGCAACGTCTGGGAGTGGACGACGTCGGTCTTCACCCCTGACCACCGGGCGAGGCGAGCGGCGACGATGAACCTGCTGGGACGGACCGTGGAGCCGGGCACAGACGCTCGTCTCGCTACTGACTCCGGTTCCGGCTGCGACGATGGATGCATGTGCGGGCCGTCGGATGGGGGTAATCGCGGCGCGATCGGTGCACCTGGCGCCGTACCGAACCCGTCGATCAGCCGTGCCACGAAGGGCGGCTCACACCTGTGCGCCCCGGAGTACTGCCGCCGGTATCGCCCCGCGGCCAGATCGCCTCAGACTGAGGACTCGGCGACCACACACATCGGCTTCCGCTGCGCTCGTAGCCTCTGAGGGCCGGCACCAGCGATCGATGCGCAGCTTGCACGTCCGATGAACTACCGAGCAGATCTTCGGCGGGTCCAGTTGAACAGCAGCCTTCTCGCACGGGCAACGGTCGGCTAGGAGGTTTCAGGTGCCGCGAGCATTGCCGACTGGCCCGTGTGGCGGCCCCTCGTCTCGGCTCGGGTGAGCTGGTCCATTGATTCCCTATTCAGCTGCGAGTGTGGCCTGCCGGCATGACCGCCCCCCGATTTGTTGAAAGTGTCCGGCTGAGTTCGTGCTCAGGACGCACGTTGGAGAGCACGGCTGGGAATCTCACCTGGCACGACGCACCATTAAAACATCCGATGTCTATAGTGGACCTGTCAGCTCGAGAACGGCGCTATCTTTTCGAGCGCCAGGCGGGCCGCCCCGAGCAGGCCGGCATCTGCCCCGGTGCTCGCCGCCTCGATTCGCAGGTTCCGGGTGGCGAGGGGGTGGCAGCCTTCATAGATGCGGCTGCGCACGGCGGCGATGAAAGGTTCGCTCGATGACATGCTTCCGGTGATGAAGACGGCGTCGGGATTGAAGAAGTTGACGACGCTGCTGAGGACCTCGCCAAGGTGTGTTCCAGCAGTTCGGACGAGGGTTGTGGCGCGTGGATGAGCATCGTGACTAAGTGTGATCACATCGGCTGTGGTCCGGACGTCGACCCCGTGCTCGCGCAACTGCCGAACGAGCCCGGCCCCGCTGGCTACGGTTTCGAGGCAGCCGACATTTCCGCACGAGCACGGCTCCGATCCCGCCGCCGGGACCCGGGTGTGGGTGATGTCGCCTGCCGCGCCGGTGGCGCCCCGATGCAGAGATCCGCTGACGATGATGCCGCTCCCAATGGCGGTGCCCGCCTTCACTGTGATGCTGTGATCGTCGGGCCCGAGCTGGCTGAAATGCTCGCCCAAGGCCATCGAGTTCGCGTCGTTGTCGACCGCGGTCGGAACGTCGAATTCGTTTTCAAACCAGCTCAGGACACTGAAGCCCTGCCAGCCTGGCATGCGAGATGGCAACTCGACGCCACCTGAGCGCGCGTCGACGGGCCCTGGCAGAGCAATACCGACGCCCCGGCAGCGCCCGCCCTCCCTCTCGGCTCTTCCTGACACAGCGCGCATCCCGTCGGCAATCAGTCGCAGCGTGCGCTCCGGCCCTTCGCTCACGAGAACCGGCAGGTTCTCTACCTCGTGCAGGGCGCCGGTGCGGTCGACCCGGCCGATCCGGACGTGCCGGGCTCCGAGCTCAGCGGAAAGAACGAAGTCCTGGTGTTCGCGCAGTCGCAGAATGCGCGGCCGCCGCCCCCCCGTTGACTCCCCGGCGCCCTCCTCGATGATCAGACCGTTTGACGCAAGTTCGGCCACACGCAACGACACGGTCGATGCGGCCAGTCCGAGCATGCGCGCAAGGTCTGTGCGCGAACGAGCCGAACCACTCGCAATCGCTTCGACGATCAGTTGCGACTGTCGTTCCGAACTGGTGAGTCGGGGGAGGGCGGGGCGCATGAACTGCTCTTTTCGGTTAAGGGCCCGGGACGCGGCGTCGCTCTGAGGGGCCGGGTGCTTTTCTGTCGTACCGGTCAAACATCGGACCAAAGTTGACGCGCCGGATTTCATCTGCAACCATTACTTACAACAAGAACGCGATCAACTTATTTTGACACACAAAATAAGTCAGGTCCATTTGTTTCCCGACAGGCGAGTCGCGTTCGTCAACATTCATTTCACATACCGGATTGTTTTGAACCCGGTGCCCAGGAAGGCAATTCAATGAAGAAGATGCACTATTTCACTGCCGTTGCGGCTTCGGCCGCCCTCGTACTGACGGGCTGCAGCGCCGGAGGCTCTTCCGCCGCAAGCGACGGAGCCATGGTCCTCGATATGTGGGCAGGAAGCGAAGAGGACACCCAGGCGTTGAAGGCGCAGGTCGAGGTTGCGAAGAAAGCGAATCCCGACCTGAAAATCGAACTCCGTACCGCTCCCTGGGGGGACTTCTTCACCAAGCTCACAACGAACATGGCGTCAGGGAACATGGCGTGCATCACTGGAATGAACAGCGGGATGCTGGCCGGGTACACGGGGGGCTTCGCGAAGCTCTCGACGGCCGACCTCAAAACGGCCGGAATCGAGGAAGACGACTTCGCGCCAGGAGCGTTCGAGATTCTCACCAACAAGGGTGACCTCTATGGCATCCCGTTCGACATGTCGACCATGCTCGCCTATTACAACGAGGACATCCTCAGCGAGACGGGCGCACCAGTCCCGAGCGCCGACTGGGACTTCGACGACTTCGAGGAGACAGTCACCACGGCTACCACGGCCGAGCATGCAGGATTCGGGATCGGTATGGGCGGATTCCAGTGGCAGGCGCTCCCCATCGCCAAGTCCGGCGTGCAGCCGGCGACCGAGGACGGCGAACTCGACCTCACGAACCCGGCATTCGTCGACGCCGCCACCTGGTACTCCGGTCTCGTCACCGAACAGAAGGTCGCGTTGCCGGTATCGTCAGCCTCTGACATTGGCTGGGGCGAGAGCCAGTTTGCCAGCGGGGCTGCCGCCGTCGCCATCGACGGGACCTGGAACGCTGTCACCTACCTCAACAACGACCCGGGCTTCACCGCAGGCATGGCGCCACTTCCCGCCGGGAAGGACGGATCGCTCGGTCTCGTTCTCGGATCCGGTTACGGAATCTCCGCAGACTGCCAGGACAAAGAAGCGGCGCTCAAAGTGCTGGGCTCGCTCGTCAGCGAAGAGGCACAAGATTCCATCGCGTCATCCGGACGCAGTTACCCGGCCCGAGTTTCGTCACAGCCCCTGTACTTCGAATCGCTCGACGAGGAACACCGTGCGCCGGTCAAGGCAGCGTTCGAGGCGGCATTCAGCAACGTCGAGGGTCAGTACGTCACCGACAACTGGTCGAAGGTTGAGACCTTTCTCCAGCCGCAGCTGGTGAGCGTCTACAGCGGCCAGACCTCCATGGCTGATGTGCTGAAGTCCGCACAATCCCAGTTCGGTAATTAGAGAATCGGTCCTGCCGATTAAGAGGAGTTTCTCCGACATGTCGATTGCCACGCCAAAAGCAGGTCGAGGAGCGCTGGCCAGAAGCGAGTCCCGTCAGGCGCTGGGCTTTGTCAGCCCAGCCCTGGCAGGGCTCGCCCTGTTCACCATCGTCCCGGTCGTACTGTCCATCGTGATGGGGTTTTACAACTGGCCGACGTTCGGAGAGAAGACCTTCGTCGGTTTCGGTAATTATGTCAAGCTTTTCACTGAGAGCCCGGATTTTTGGCCGGCGCTGCGCAACACGTTCGTATTTGCGGCCCTCTACGTGCCGCTGAGCGTGGCTCTGTCGTTCATGCTCGCGTTGTCGCTGAACTCGAGGATCAAGGGTCGCGGAGCACTGCGGGTGCTGTTCTTCATCCCGGTCGTTACACCCATGGTCGCCAACGTGTTGGTCTGGAAGATGATGCTCCAGCCTCAGGGGCTGTTCAACGGGCTCTCGCACTCGGTGTTCGGGGTCCAGCTCCCAAACTTTCTCGCCGACCCACAGTGGGCAATGATCATGGTCGTCATGATGTCGGTCTGGCAGGGGCTCGGCTACAACATGCTTATCTTCTCCGCCGCGCTGGAGCAGTTGCCCGAGCCGATCATCGAGGCAGCGCGCATCGACGGAGCCCGCGGGTTCAGGATGCTGCGGAGCATCACGGTGCCGCTCGCCTCGCCCTCGATCTTCTTCGCCAGCGTCATGACGATGATCACGGCCATGCAGGTGTTCGTCCAGCCCCAGCTGCTGACCGGAGGAGGGCCGGGCAACGCGACTCAGCCGATCGTGCAGTTCATTTACAACCAGGGTTTCAAGTTCCAGGAACTCGGCCTCGCCGCAGCAGCGGCCTGGATCCTCTTCGCCATCATCATCGCGATCACCGCCGTCCAGTTCGGCGCCCAGAAGAAGTGGGTGCACTATGAGCACTGATATTCTCACTCGTTCCGAATCGGCGGCATCGCCGCGCCGACGCCGCCGTGCCAACCGCGGCCAAGAAGAGCCCGCGCTCACCGGTCGCCCTCCTGTGACGAAGGGCGGTCGGCTGCGGTTGGTGATCGCGCACATTGTCATCTATCTCGCCGCGCTTATCTTCATCTCGCCGCTCATCTACGCTTTCTTCTCGGCGATGAAGCCGAATCAGGAGATGTTCGCAATGCCGCCGAGCCTCGTCGGCGCGGAGATCCACTGGGAGAACTTCGCGGCCGTCTTCTCGTACGGCCCGTTCCTCACCTACATCGGCAACTCATTCTTCGTCGCCATCGCCGGAACCCTCGTCGTCCTTGCCGTCTCTACAACAGCCGGCTACGCCTTCGGCAGGTTGAGGTGGAAGGGACGCGACGCCGTCTTCGTGCTGTTCCTCGCGACGCTCATGGTGCCCGCCGAAGTGGTCGTGATCCCGATGTTCATCCTGATGCAGTCCTTCGGCTGGGTCGACACCTACCAGGCCCTGATCCTGCCGTTCGCATTCACAGCATTCGGCACGTTCTTGATGCGCCAGTTCTTCCGTGGCATCCCGTTCGAGCTCGAGGAGGCAGCGCGTGTCGACGGGGCCGGACCGATCCGGTCCTTCCTGCAGATCATCCTTCCCCTGTCGAAATCGGCGGTGGCGGTTCTCGCGGTTTTCAGCTTCCTATCGTTCTGGAACAGCTACCTCTGGCCGCTCATCGTGACAGTGGACTATGCTGCCCACGGCACACTGCCGATCGGCCTCGCGAGCTTCTCTGGACTTCAGGGAACGCGCTGGGACCTCCAGATGGCGGCGGCGATCATTTCGATGATTCCGACGACGGTGCTGGTGATCGCGTTGCAGAAGCACCTCGTCAAGGGGATCTCCATGGCCGGACTAGGTGGTCGATAGATGTCTGATTCACAGAGCGGGAGCAGCCTTCCGCGCAGCGTCGTCGTCGCCGGAATCGATATCGGTGGAACCAAGATCTCAGCGATCCTGGTCGATCGCGCAGGAATAGTTCTGGCCGAGAGTACTGTCGTCACTCCCGCCAGGGAGGGCGGTGAGGCGATGAGCGCCGCAGCCGCAGCCCTCGTGCGCGATCTGGAGCGAAAAACGGGCCACGTGGCTGTTGCGGCCGGAGTCGGCGCAGCTGGAGTCATCGACCCGCTGACCGGTGTCGTCACCGCGGCATCTGAGACCTTTTCGAGCTGGACTGGTTTTCCGCTCGCCGACGATCTCTCACGCCGGCTCGGCGTTGCAACAGTGGTGGCGAACGATGTCAACGCGTTCCTGCACGGCGAAATGAGCTACGGCGCCGTCGCGGGGAGTGCCGACGCGATTGGCATCATGCTGGGAACCGGAGTGGGCGGAGCGATCGCGTTCGGCGGCGATATCTTCGACGGGCCACGGGGTGCGGCCGGCGAGATCGGTCATACCCCGGGGTACGGCGAGCACGTCTGCACCTGCGGGCAGATCGGTCACCTCGAGACCGTCGCCTCGGGCAGGTCGATCGGAGCCCGATACAGCGAGAAAGTTGCCGGCACCGCCGCCGACTCGTCGTTCGTCGTTGCCGAGCGTGCACGGCACGGCGACGCCACCGCCATCGCGACCTTCGAGCAGGCCGGCCGGGCCGTCGCACTCGCCATCGCCACCGCCGTCAATCTGCTGGATGTGCGCGATGTCGTCGTGGGCGGCGGAGTGCGGGGAGCCTGGGATCTTCTCGAACCAGCGCTCACGGCGGCACTGGCCGAGAACGAACCCGTTTCGGGGTATCCGGTGTTCGTCACGCCGAGTTCCCTGAAGGGGCGTGCGGTCGCGCTGGGAGCGGCCGCGCTCGCGTGGCGCCGATACGATGCGGGAGATCAGGATCCAACCACACCCCATGGCGACGATGCCATCAAGAACGTGAGGAGCCTGTCGTGACTGAAGCATCCGACATCTGGCGTGGACCACTCGACGACGTCGCCGACGGAGGGCTTGCATCGCCGCGCATCGGCATCGGCGGAATCTCGATCGAATCGAGCACCTTCTCGCCCCACGTCAGCGGGGATGAGGCGTTCATCGAACGCCGTGAGGCGGAGTTGCTGGACTACTATCCTTTCCTTGCCGCGGGGTCCGAACTTCGGAACGCCGCCGACTGGGTGCCCATTCTCCAGGCGCGGTCATTGCCAGGGGGAGCTGTCGCCCGCCAGACCTACGAGCGGCTCAAAGCGGAACTGCTTGACGGCATCCGCAGAAAGGCCCCGTTCGACGGCTTCTATTTCGATATTCACGGCGCGATGAGCGTGGTCGGGCTCACCGACGCCGAGGGCGACCTCGCGACGGCTGTGCGTGAGGAACTGGGCCCGGACGTACTCATCGGCACGTCGATGGACCTACACGGGAACGTCTCACGCGTGCTCCTGGATGCCACCGACCTCATCACGTGCTACCGGATGGCACCGCACGAGGACGACTGGAACACGAAGGAACGGGCGGTGCACACACTGCTCTCGCGGCTGCGCGCGGCGACGGGTTCTGATTCGGTGCTCCGTCGGCCATTCAAGGCGTGGCTGCCAGTGCCCGTACTCCTGCCCGGTGAGAAGACAAGCACGCGCATCGAACCGGCCAGGACGCTGTACGCCGAGTTGCCGCGGGTCGAACGGCGTGACGGCGTCACGGATGCCGCATTGTGGGTCGGGTACGCCTGGGCCGATGAGCCCCGGTGCCAGGCTGCTGTCGTGGTGACGGGGGACGCCCCGGACGTCATCCGCGATGAGGCTGAACGCCTCGGACGGCTGTACTGGGACGCGCGCGCCGACTTCGCCTTCGTTGCGCCTGCCGTGCCGCTGGACGAGGCCATCGAGTCCGCGCTCGCGAGCGTCGCGGCATCCGGTGAGCGCCCGTACCTGATCTCGGACTCCGGGGACAACCCGACGGCGGGCGGGGCTGGAGACGTGTCGTGGACGCTCGGCCAACTCCTGCGGCGCCCCGAGTTCGCCGATGGCGAGATCGACGTCGTCCACGCTTCGGTCTTTGACTCGGCGGCCGTTGCCACCGCGGTGGCGGCCGGTGTTGGTGCCTCGGTCAGGCTCGACGTCGGTGGACGCGTCGACGACGGCCCCTCAGGGCCGGTGTCGCTGGTTGGAGAAGTGCTCACGATCACCCACGGTGATCCGGATGCAGGCAGCCAGGTTGTCGTGAAATCCGGCGGCGTGCATGCCATCATCACCGAGCGCAGGAAGCCCTTCCACCACGTGAGCGACTTCACCGACTTGGGAATCGACCCTCGCAGCGTCGACATCCTCATCGTGAAAATCGGTTACCTCGAACCAGAATTGTACGAACTCGCAACCGGGAGCGCGGCAGGGGAGCGGTGGCGACTTGCTCTCACGCCAGGGGGCGTAGACCAGGACCTCGTGAGACTCGGGCATTCACGACTCGTGCCTGGTGTGTATCCGTTCGAGCCATCCGCCCACGAACCCGACCTGCGGGCGATCGTCAGCCGGCGCACCGGACACGCGATAGAGGAGATCTGATGTTGAATTTCGAGGACCGCACCGGCCCCGTGATTGAGGCCGATTCGCCGGTCTATCCCGAGCAGGCGGTGCCGGAGTGGTATCGCGACGCCAAGCTCGGGTTCTTCGTGCACTGGGGTTTGTATTCAGTGCCTGCCTGGGCGACCGCGCACGGCGAGAATGCCGTTCCGACTGAGGACGCGTACGCCTGGCACCAGTACGCCGAGTGGTACGGCAATACCGTTCGAATCATGAACAGCCCAACGCGCAAACGCCACGAAGAGGTCTACGGCGTGGGCACCGACTATGAGGACCTCGCCGATCTGTGGCACGCCGAGAAGTTCGACGCCACCGAATTCGTCGGAATGCTCGCAGACGCTGGTGCCCGCTACGTCGTCCCGACGACCAAGCATCACGAGGGATTTTGCCTCTGGGACACTCCGTCCACACCGTTCAACGCGGCCAGGCGAGGACCGAAGCGGGATTTAATCGGCGAATTCCACGATGCGACCCGTGCCGCCAACTTGCGGTTCGGCGTCTACTACTCCGGTGCACTCGACTGGCACGTGAGCGAATTCCCCGCGATCGAATCAGACACTGACCTGTTCCGGCACCGGCGCAACGACTCGTCGTTCGCCCGCTACAGCGCTTCGCAACTCGACGAGCTGGTCGCCAGATTCCGACCCGACCTGTTGTGGAACGACATCGACTGGCCAGACGGGGGCAAAGGCAGCGAGGATTACGGCGTCGCCGCAATCCTCGGCCGATACTTCGCCTCCGTGCCAGATGGAGTCGTGAACGACAGATGGGGCGTGCCGTACCACGGCTTCCTCACCCGCGAGTATTCGCATGTCCCCGAGATTCTCGACCGGCCATGGGAAGCGACGCGAGGGCTCGGATTCTCCTTCGGGTACAACGAGGCGGAGGGCCAGGAGCACACGCTCACCGGGGCCGCCCTGATTGAACTTCTCGTGGATGTCGTCAGTAAGAACGGCAACCTCCTGATCAACGTCGGTCCGCGCGCCGACGGCACCGCGCCGGAGCTCCAGCGTGCCAGCATGTCAGCGATGGGCGACTGGTTGCGGATCAACGGCGATGCCATCTACGGCACCCGGCCGTGGATCCGGGCGGGAGACGGTTCCGGTCCGAACGCGGTCGCTTACACGCGGGCCGGCCGCACCGTCTTCGTCCACGTGATGAACCCCGGAACGGGCGTCGTCGCGTTGCCGCCTGAGCTCCGATCCGGACAACACCTCACCTGGCTGGGAGCCAAGGGACGAGGCGAGCCCGAGGTTGACCTTGATGGATGCGTTCAGGTGCCACCGACATTGCGGTCCGCGGCTGTCGCAGTTCTCGCCGTCGAACTGTGACCGGCTGGACTCCGATGGTTTCCCAATCGCTTGCTGTCGAGATCGCTGTGCAGGGCGCAGACGGTGCTCGGATCGCGCGTTCGAACGGTGCGTCACGCGTAGAGCTCTGCCAGGGTCTCTCTCTCGGCGGGCTCACTCCATCCATCGGTACCATCGAGACCGTCGTGGCCGAGGCGGAAGCCGACGGGGCTCACGATATCCACGTCCTCGTCCGGTCGCGCGCAGGCGACTTCGTGTATTCGGATCGCGATGTTGACCTCATGGTGCGAGACATCGAGGCAACCGCCGAGGCGGGAGCCGCCGGAGTAGTGATCGGGGCCCTGACGGCGAAAGGGACGATTGACCGTCGTTCCATTCGGCGCTTGATATCGGCCGCCGGAGACCTCTGCATCACATTTCACCGAGCTGTCGACATCGTGACGAGCAGCGCAGCAGCCGTTTCGGAGCTCGGCGAGCTCGGTGTCAACAGGGTGCTTACCTCGGGGCGGGCGACGTCGAGCGAAAACGGCGCTGAGGTGCTCAGGCAGATGGTTGAGGCGGCGACGGGGCGTTTGGAAATCATGGCGGGCGGCGGGGTTACCATCGCGTCGATACCACTGTTGGCCTCGACGGGGGTTGACGCTGTTCACCTTTCGGCCCGCGTCGCGGCGCAGAAGACCTTCGGTAGCGGACCTGGCGGCGGAGATGACGACTATGAGGTCACGGACCCACGGGCGGTCGCCCTCGCGGTCGCCGCTGCCGCGAAAGCCAGCCGGGAGATCGTCATCAGGCATCAACCGAAGGCTTGAAGCGGACTCCTCAAAAGTAGCCGCCCTTATCAGATCGCGCAGCGACTGCTCGCGGCCACGCTAATGGCGCGCTTCGCGAACATTATTACCCACAAAGTGAGAGAAGCGAAATGAAAACGGGTACACCCACTCTCAGCACTGCCGCCCACCCGCAGCCCTACTCACTATCCATGTACGCCGCGTGACTGTGAAAGTTATGGTCGCCGATACGTCTGAAGTCGGTGCAGTTGCCGAATCCGCCGTCTGGGAACTGCTTCGGTCCAATCCCGAAGCAGTACTCGGCGTCGCTACAGGGAGCACACCGGGCCCGCTCTATCAGGCGTTGGCGTCACGCGGGAAGAAGTTCCCAACGGTGCAGGCGTTCGCGCTCGACGAATATTGCGGGATTGATGCGAGCGACCCCAATTCCTACCGCAGCACCCTGCTACGCGAGTTCGCGCGTCCCCTCGGTATTCCAGCCGAACATGTGCACGTTCCGTCGACAAGTAACGATTGCAAGGACAACGCAGCGGACTACGAGTCCTCCATCTCTGAGGCCGGGGGCATCGCAGTGCAGATTCTTGGCGTCGGAACTAATGGGCATATCGCCTTCAACGAGCCGGGGTCGTCTTTCGAGTCAAGAACGCGTGTCGTGGAACTCACAGAACGAACTCGGCGGGACAATTCACGCTACTTTCCTTCTATATCCGACGTTCCTCGTTCAGCCTTGACGCAAGGAATCGGCACCATTCTGGAGGCACGGAAACTCGTCGTGATGGCGTTTGGCGTGGGGAAAGCCGCCGCCGTTGCGGCAGCTTTGGAGGGACCAGTGACAACGGACGTTCCCGCTTCCGCGATCCAGACGCATCCGGACGTCATAGTCTGCCTCGACCTGGCAGCCGCCAGCTCCCTGACCCGATCCCACCGCTAAGGCGAGAAACTTGGTGGCAAGCTGCTTCGGCTGCGACCGAGCACGAATCTGCTTTACCCCGTTTGAGCTCACTCCGAACGGATCCGCAGCTCCTGCATGCCGCCGTCGACAGCAATCGACGTTCCGGTCGTCGAGTTGGACTGAGGGCTGGCAAGGTATGCGACCGCGTCAGCGACCTCCTCGGGGCGGACCAGGCGGCCGTGAGGCTGGCGTGCGTTGAGAGCGGCGCGCTCCGCGTCTGGGTCTGCTGCGCTTGAGAGAAGGCGCGCAACCCAAGGGGTGTCAGCGGTTCCCGGGTTCACTGCGTTGACCCGGATTCCTTCACGTAGGTGATCAGCGGCCATCGCGCGGGTGAGGGAAAGCACCGCGCCCTTCGACGCACTGTATAGAGCTCGGCCGGGTAGTCCCGCAGTGGCAGCGATCGACGACATGTTCACGATCGCCGCGGACGGGGATTTGCGAAGCCAAGGAAGGGCGGCCGAGGTGACCCGGGCAATCCCGGTGACGTTGATGGTGAGAACGCGGGCCCACTCCTCGTCATCGTTGTCGGCTATGGATCCTTGGGCGCCGATGCCTGCGTTGTTGATCACGATGTCGATCCGGCCGAACTTGTCGGCGACGGCCGCGATCGCCGCTTCCACAGAAGTGCGATCGGCGATATCGGCCTTGAGTGCTAAATGGGCCGGGTCGGCGTCCGCCGGGCTGAGGTCCAGCACTGCCACCCGCGCTCCGCCCTCGGTGAGGCGGGTGGCGATGGCCGCACCGATTCCCGAAGCGCCGCCGGTGACGACGGCAACAAGGTTGTCAAACTCTGGCATTGGAATACTCCTTTGTGGATGGGATCCTGATCGAGCTCGCTGCACGAGCTGATCGGTGAACGGACGGGTCGTTACTCGGCCATCGCCGCGGTGGCACGGTCGTCCTCGTGCGCCTTGAAGATTTGCCGCTGGCGCCCCAAGCCCTCAATCTCGACCTCGATGACGTCTCCGTCGCTGATGTACGGGAATCGGCCAGACAGTGCGACACCCTCCGGTGTTCCGGTGAGCACAAGGTCGCCGGGTTCGAGCGCGAGGTATTGGCTGAGGTTCCAGATGATGTGTTCCACGCTGAAAATCAGGTCGGCCGTCGATGAGTCCTGTCGCGGTTCACCGTTCACGAAGCTCGTGAGCCTGACATCAGCGTGGTTCACCTCGTCAGGTGTGACGAGCCAGGGCCCAGTCGGGTTAAAACCCGGCGCACATTTTCCTTTAGACCACTGTCCGCCGGATACCTCGAGCTGAAAGGCACGCTCGGAAACATCGTTGGCGGTAACGAAGCCAGCGATGTGGGCGGCCGCGGCGTCGGGGGAGTCGAGGTAGGAGGCGCGCTTGCCGATGACGACGCCGAGTTCGACCTCCCAGTCGGTCTTGGTGCTCCCCCGCGGGATCTCTACGGAGTCGTTCGGTCCGGTAACAGTATTTGGGGTTTTCATGAACATGATCGGGGTTTTGGGAGGCGCCGAACCGGATTCGGCGGCGTGCGCGGCGTAGTTCATTCCGATGCAGATCACTGCGCTCGGCCGGGCGATTGGAGCGCCGATACGAAGGTCATCGGCGTCGGCGAGGGCCGTCAGGGAACCTGCGTCGAGCGCCGTCCGCACGTCAGCGACTTTCGATGACGACAGGAAGTCGCCGTCGATGTCGCGGGTGATAGGGGAGATATCGAACCAGGTGTCGTCCGACTCGACCACGGGTATTTCGGAGCCGATAGGGCCCAGCCTGGCGAACTTCATGCGGCAACTTCCTGTCTTTGGGTCCGATTGACGGCATTCGCCGCACCGGGAACATCTGAACTGTCCGACCGCCGCACTCAGCGCTTGAGCCAAGACCGGCGGCAGCCGGCGTAATTGACAGTCTATACATCCGATGTTTAGTGTGGGGTATCCCAACTTAGGAGCTTTCCCGTGAGCATCATCCGCGCGCTCGAAACCAGCGACATCCGTTTTCCCACATCAACATCGCTCGACGGTTCGGATGCCATGAACCTGGATCCTGATTATTCGGCGGCTTACGTTCGAATCATCACCGACGCGGACGACGGGCATGAGGGCCACGGGTTCGTCTTCACAATCGGCCGCGGCAACGAGGTGCAGGTCGCGGCAATTGATGCACTCGCCGGTCGCCTCATCGGGCGCAACGCCGAAAACCTGCTCGACAACATGGGCGCCACGTGGCGCGAGTTCGTCTGGGACTCCCAATTGCGTTGGCTCGGCCCAGAGAAGGGCGTCATGCACATGGCGATCGGCGCTGTGATTAACGCGCTGTGGGACCTCAAGGCCAAAAGGGCAGGACTGCCTCTCTGGCAACTGCTCGGCCGGATGACTCCTGAGGAGATTGTCGAACTCATCGACTTCCGTTACCTCACCGACGCCCTCACGCCTGATGAGGCGCTCGACATCCTTCGCGCCGCCGAGCCTGGCCGCTACGACCGCGAAGCGGAGTTGCTCGCGTCGGGCTACCCGGCATACACGACCACCCCGGGCTGGCTGGGCTACAGCGATGAGAAACTCGTCCGCTTGGCGAAGGAGGCCGTCGCCGAGGGCTACGGCATGATCAAGCTCAAGGTCGGCGGCAACGTCGACGACGACATCCGACGGATGCGTCTCGCCCGCGAAGCGGTCGGACCCGACATCCGCATCGGCACAGACGCGAACCAGCGCTGGGGGGTCGATGAGGCGATCGAGTGGATGTCACGCCTCGCCGAATTCGACGTGGCCTGGATCGAGGAACCCACCAGTCCTGATGATCTGCTTGCGCACGCCGCGATCGCTCGCGGCGTCGCGCCGATCCCCGTGGCCACCGGAGAACACGTGGCCAACCGGATCATGTTTAAGCAGTTCCTGCAGGCTGACGCGCTCCAGGTTCTCCAGATCGACGCGTCCCGTGTCGCCGGGGTCAATGAGAACGTCGCCATCCTGCTTCTCGCAGCGAAGTTTGGTGTTCCGGTGTGCCCGCACGCCGGAGGCGTCGGCCTGTGTGAAGCCGTGCAGCACCTGTCGATGTTTGACTTCGTGGCTGTGTCCGGGTCGGATGAAGGCCGGGTCATCGAATTCGTCGATCACCTTCACGAGCACTTCGTCACTCCCGTCGATATGAAGAACGGCTGCTATTCGGCGCCGACCGCTCCCGGCAACGGTATGGAGATGCACGCGGGGAGCCGAACCGAGTATTCTTTCGGCGCATGAGCGAATTGACAATGCCAACTCTTGGCTACGGTGCCGCCAACGTCGGTAACCTGTTCTGCGCGCTCACCGACGATGAATCTTGGGAGATTCTGCAGGCGGCGTGGGATGCGGGCATTCGGTACTTCGACACCGCCCCGCATTACGGGCTAGGCCTTTCGGAACGGCGGCTTGGCGCGTTTCTCGCCACCAAGCCGCGTGACCAGTTCGTCGTCTCGACAAAGGTGGGTCGGCTGCTCGAACCACATCCGGAGGGCGCGGGCGAACTCGACCTCGAGCACAACTTCGCTGTACCCGCCGACCACCGGCGCGTGTGGGACTTTTCAGCTGTCGGCATCCGCTCCAGTATTGAAGATTCACTCGAACGCACCGGGCTCGACCGGTTCGATGTTCTATACCTGCACGACCCCGAGCGGCATCGCCTTGAGGAAGCACTTGATGTCGCCATTCCGGCACTCGCGCATTTCCGTGACCAAGGAATGGCCCGGGCGATCGGGGTCGGCTCCATGGACACCGACGCCCTTCTCGCCTCGGCGAACACTGGGGCGCTCGACCTGCTCATGGTCGCTGGGCGCTACACGCTCGCCGAGCAGCCGGCGATCGACGAGGTCGTACCGGCCTGCCGGCAGAACGGCGTCGGCATCGTCAACGCCTCGATCTTCAATTCGGGACTCCTTGCAACGGACAACCCCGGCGCTGACGCTCGATACGAATACGGTGATGTACCTGCCGATCTGCTCGAGCACGTACGTGCGATCGCCGCGGTCTGCGAGAGCTTTGATGTCTCCCTTCCGGCCGCAGCACTGCAGTACACGCTCAGAGATGACACTGTCCGTTCCGTCGTCGTCGGAGGCAACCGGACGGAACATCTTCTGCAGAACGCGGAGCGAATGGCGGAACCGATCCCGGACGATTTGTGGGATGTCCTCGCCGCGAGGGGTTTGATCCCCGCATGACCACGGCCCTGCGCATAGACGCGCACCTACACCTGTGGGATCTCGGCGTATCGGAGTACGGCTGGCTCGGTCCCGAGTTCGGCCCCCTCTACGCGAGCTGGTCGGCCGAGCAGGCCGAACGTGAGCTGGGCGCGGCCGGCATTGACGGTGCGATCCTCATGCAGGCCGAGGACTCGCACGTCGACACGCAGTTCATGCTCGATATTGCCGATGCGCATGACTGGGTTCTCGGAGTCGTCGGTTGGGTGCAGCTTGATTCGACGGATTCCGCCAGGCGCGGACTCGACGCGTGGTCACGGCATCCAAAATTCCGTGGCATCCGCCACTTACTCAACAATGACCCGCGCGAAGGTTTCCTGGAACTGGCCCCGGTGCGGGCGTCTCTCGCCGAGGTCGCACGCAGAGGTTTCGCTTTCGACGTGCACGACGCGTGGCCGCGGCACCTCGATCAGGCGACCAACGTCGCCAGGGACCTGCCGGAGCTGACACTCGTGCTGGACCACCTCGGCAAACCGCCACGGGGCCGTGACGAACTCGCTTCCTGGCGGACGAGCATTACGGAATTCGCCGCTCAGCCCAACACAATTGGGAAGCTGTCGAGTCTGCGGCGGCCTGACGCGCCCTACACGGTCGACGCGATTCGTGAAGTGTTTGATCTCGCGCTCGACGCTTTCGGCACGGATCGCCTCATGTACGGTGGCGACTGGCCGATGTCGATCCCGGATGGCGGATATGCCCCGACCTGGCAGGTGTTGAGTGAGCTCATCGGCGAGCTGAGCGGGCCGGAACAGGAGGCGGTTCTTGGCGGGACCGCGACTCGGGTGTACAACATTCATGGGCCCGACGACCGGTAGACCCGGCCGTGGAACCAGATCAGATCGAACGACCGAGAGGACCCACCATGCTTGAGGGAATTAACCCACTCCTGACCGGCGAATTGCTATTGCGCCTCGATGAGATGGGGCACTCGGACACCGTTATCATCGTCGACGCTCACTTTCCTGCCGCCCGCCTCGCTGAACGCTTGATCACGCTGCCGGGCACGACCTCGCCGGAGGTGCTTGCCGCAATTCGCAGTGTGCTGCCACTCGACGACAGCCCCGCCGTCGACCTGATGACGTCGGCGGACGGCAATGTGCTCGATGTGCAGAAGGAACTCCTGTCTTCTGCGGGCGTGACTCAGGACGATGTGCGTTTCATCGACCGGTTTGACTTCTACGATGACGCTGAAGATGCCTTCGTGATCATTCGCACCGGGGAGACGCGGAAGTATGGTTGCGTGATCGTTCGGAAAGGTCTCGTCGGGCGGTTCTCCTGACGTCGGGCGCCGATTGCTCTGTGCGACCGGTCAACATTCGGCCCGACGCCGCTGTTGCCCTGCGGTTAGGACGCGACGGCGTCGCGAAGCCATTGCTCCACGCCAGATATGTGCACGACGGTCAAAGCTTGTGCAAGTTCAGCGTCTCCGCGCTCGAGCGCGTCGACAATGGCCCGGTGCTCGTCCAGAGTTCGGGCGACGGAGTTCTCCTGGGTGAGGCCGCGCCAGATACGCGCCCGCACGGT
>NZ_JBKJWH010000184.1:0-5022 GCF_046716805.1 Mycetocola sp.
CACATCAGCGTGCTGGCCGCGTTCGACCATGAGGAGCTGGGTTCCGAGTCCCGCTCCGGTGCGTCCGGCCCGATGCTCGACGACATCCTCACCCGGATCGGTGCCGGTCTCGGGGCATCCGTCTCGCAGAAGCTGCGGGCGTACGCCGACTCCTGGTGCGTGTCCGCCGACGCCGGCCACTCGGTGCACCCCAACTACCCCGAGAAGCACGACGGCGCGAACCAGCCGATCATGGGTTCGGGGGTGCTGCTCAAGATCAACGCGAACCAGCGCTACGCGACGGATGCCGTCGGTGCGGCGCTCTGGGAACGCGCGTGCACCTCCGCGGACGTGCCGTACCAGGAGTTCGTGTCGAACAACACGGTGCCGTGCGGGTCGACGATCGGTCCGTTGACGGCGACGAGGCTCGGCATCCGGGTCGTGGACGTGGGCGTGCCGCTGCTGTCCATGCACTCGGCCCGCGAGCTGGCGCACGTCGATGACCTCATGGGGCTGTCGCGGGCGGTCGGGGCGTTCTTCGCCGGGGTCTGAGCTGCGCCCCGTGAGCACCTTCAACAGGAAGCCCCGGATCAGAAGTGCCAGTTCTTCCTGTTGAACGTTCACGAGCTGCGTTTCATCCGGTTGAGCAGGGGTGGGGAGCGGCCGCAGCGACACTTGTACGGCCCATTCAGGTGCGCTGCCTAGGCTGAACGCATGACCACTGAAGCGACCGCAGGGCAGAGCACTCCAGGCAGCTACGTCGAACCGGGCGAGGAGTACACCCGCGACACGAACTACATCGAGGACCGCATCACCCGCGACGGCCGTGACGGCTGGCCCGTCGAGCCCGGCCGGTACCGGCTCGTCGCCGCTCGCGCGTGCCCGTGGGCAAATCGCACGGCGATCGTCCGCCGCCTGCTCGGTCTCGAGAACGTGATCTCTCTCGGCATGCCCGGTCCCACCCACGACGCCCGCAGCTGGACTTTCGACCTCGACCAGGACGGCCTCGACCCGGTGCTCGGCATCCATTGGCTGCAGGATGCCTACTTCCGCCGTTTCGCCGACTACCCGCGCGGCATCACCGTTCCCGCGATCGTGGAGGTGGCATCCGGCAAGGTCGTCACGAACAACTTCCCGCAGATCACCCTCGACTTCGAAACCGAGTGGACCGAGCACCACCGCGACGGCGCACCCGACCTCTATCCGGAGCACCTGCGGGCCGAGATCGACGAAGTCAACGATCTCGTGTTCCGGGAGGTGAACAACGGTGTCTACCGAGCCGGGTTCGCCGGCTCGCAGGAGTCGTATGAGAAGGCCTACACGCGGCTGTTCGATCGGCTCGACTGGCTCGAGGAGCGGCTGGCCACCCAGCGCTACCTCGTCGGTGACACGATCACCGAAGCAGACATCCGCCTGTTCACGACCCTCGCCCGCTTCGACGCGGTCTACCACGGGCACTTCAAGTGCAACCGCAACAAGCTCAGCGAGATGCCGGTGCTGTGGGCGTACCCGCGCGACCTGAACCAGACGCCGGGATTCGGCGACACCACCGACTTCGTGCAGATCAAGCAGCACTATTACATCGTGCACTCCGACATCAACCCGACCGGGATCGTTCCCGCGGGTCCGGATGCCTCCGGCTGGCTCACCGCGCACGGTCGCGAATCGCTCGGCGGACGCCCGTTCGGCGACGGCACCCCGCCCGGCCCGCCGCCCGAGTCCGAGCTCGTGCCCGAGGGCCACGGGGCGTAGGGGCGCACGAATTCACCCGCTGCGGACCGGTTCATTCGGTGCGCCGGGTGTTTTGGTCCGGAGTGGGTGAGAAGGTGCGCGCCCGAGAGCGGATGCCGCGTGGTGGCGGTTCGCACCCCGGGGGGCGGACCCTTGCACGTATAAGTACACACTGATACATTGGTCGGCATGGACACGAACCTGCACAAATTGCACGAGATGACCGACGGCCAGATCCCTGCTGTGACGCGTTCAGTGGGATCCCGGGAGGTCGGCGGCGAGGACGCCCGCGTCGTCACGCTGACCCAGACCTACCCCTCATCGCAGGCGGAGGTGTGGAACGCCATCACCAGCCAGGACCGGATCTCGCGCTGGCTCGCCCCGGTTTCCGGGGACTTCACGCTCGGCGGCCGGTACCAGATCGAGGGCAATGCCGGCGGAGAAATACTCGAATGCGCCGAACCAACCACCCTGCACGTGACCTGGGAGTACGGCGGCGACGTCAGCTGGGTCACCGCGACCCTCAACGGCAACGACCAGCAGACCACCCTCGAGGTCGAGCACGTATCCCACGTCGGTGACGAGGACTGGAAGATGTTCGGCCCGAGCGCCGTCGGCATCGGCTGGGACATGATGTTCCTCGGCCTCGCGCTACACCTCGGTTCAGGCTCCAGCCTCAACCTCGGCGAGTCGGCGGCGTGGAGCGTGTCGGCCGACGGCATCCGTTTCATGACCCGCAGCAACGACGAATGGCGCGACGCCAACATTGCCGCCGGTGAAAGCGAAGCGGATGCCACGGCCGCCGCCAAGCGCTGCCTCGACGCGTACCTGGGTGTGGAAGCGGGCCCAGACGTCTAGTGCACGCCTTCGACATTCTCGGGGATCCGGTCCGGCGCCGGATCCTCGAACTCCTCGCCGCGGGGGAACAGCCGGCCGGCGCGATCGTCGAGGCGATCGCGGAGGAGTTCGGGATCAGCCAGCCCGCTGTCTCGCAACACCTCAAGGTGCTGAGGGACAGCGGGTTCGCGACCGTGCGAACGGACGGGCGGCGACGGATCTATGCCGTTGAAGCCGGCCCGCTGCAGGAAGTCGACGAGTGGCTTGGCGTCTTCCGCGGCTTCTGGACGCAGCGCCTTGACGCGCTCGGCACCGAGCTGATGCGAGGCAAACGGGGGAGCGCCTCCTAACCGAAGAGGTCGGCGATCCAGCTTTCTTTCTTGTTCTTGCGGTAACCGTCGCGGTTGTCGTACCGGCGGTCACGATCGTGGTCGTTCCAGTTCCGGTCGTTGCTGTCGTTGTTGTTGCGCCCGTCGTACGGGGGGCGCTGCTGCTGGACGGGAACAATGATCGGCGCGGCTGCCGCTGGCGCCGGCGCATTCTTCGCCATTTCGTTTTCGGCGCGCTCGATGATCTTGTCGAGTTCGCCGCGGTCAAGCCACACTCCACGGCATTCAGGACAGTAGTCGATCTCGACGCCGCCGCGTTCGCTCATCACAAGAGTTGCTGAATCAGTTGGGCACTTCATTTGTCCTCCTAGACGAAAAGTCGTTTGTCCATCCTATGGAGGCTCTCTCGGTTGGTCCTGTGTGGCGGCCGTTCACACGCCGCGCTCTCAGGCTCGCGGGAGGCTGTCCTCGTAGACTCGCGCCATGAATCGTCGCTTCGCCCCGCTCCTCGCCGTTCCCCTTTTTCTTGCCCTGGCCGGGTGCAGCCAGGTAGGGGATGCTGCGCAGGGCATCGCGAGTGAGGCCGCGTCCCAGGCCGGCTCGGCCGCCGTCGCCGAGCTGCGCGAGCAGATCTGCACGCCCCTTCAGGACGGAACGGTCAGCGAACAGGACAAGCAGCTCCTTTCCGGTCTGCTCGTCGCTGCCGAGGGCGCCGGTGTGCCCGTCGAGTACATCGCCCCGCTCGAAGAGATCGCCGACTCCGGCGACCAGTTGCCGAGCGAATCGGTCACGGCGCTTCAGGAGGCGTGCGGCGTCACACCCACCACCCCGGGCAGCGAGTAGTTTCAGGCCGGCTGCAGCGCGCCCGTGATGACGGCGAGAACCTCGGGAGCGTCGGGAACCGTCGTCGGACGGAACCGGTACACCTCGTCATTAGGCGTGATCACGAACTTCTCGAAGTTCCACTTCACCTTGCCTGCTTTGCCGGCGGCATCCGGAGTCTTGGTCAGCTCGTCGTAGAGCGGGTGAGCGTTCTTGCCGTTGACCTGGGTCTTCTCGAACAGCGGGAACGTGACGCCGTGGTTGATGCGGCAACTCTCCTCGATCGTTTCGCCCACGCCGGGCTCCTGGAAGAACTGATTGCTCGGGAAGCCGAGAACGAGAAATCCGCGGTCGCGATACTTTCGGTACATCGCCTCGAGGGCGTCGTATTGAGGCGTGAGGCCGCACTTCGAGGCGACGTTCACAACGAGGACAACCTTGTCCTGGTGCTCGGCGAGGGTTGTTGTCGAACCGGAGATGGTGGTCAGGGGAATGTCGCGAAGGCTCATGTCGCGAGCGTAGCGACGGATGCTGTGGGCTGGCTGGTCGGGTCAAACCTAAGATGAGGGGCATGTCCGCTCCCGTCATCCTCGTGCACGGCCTGCGCACATCGGCCACCCTGTGGCGGCACCAGGAGGAGCACCTCGGCCGCCTCGGGATCCCGACGGATGCCATCGACCTGCCCGGGCACGGTTCGCGACTCGGCGAACGCTTCTCCGTCGACTCCGCCCTGCAGGGCATCGACGACGCGGTGACGGCGGCGGAAGCATCCGGAACCAAGCCGTACCTCGTGGGGTTCTCGCTGGGCGGCTACCTCGCGATCGAATGGGTGGCACGCAACCCCGGTCGCGTCGCCGGGTTGCTCGCGGCCGCCTGCGCCACGGTGCCTCACCCGGTCATCATGCACGGGTGGCGGGCGATCTCGAGAGTGATCGGCACGTTCCCCGACCGCGGCCGCGCGCTCAACGACTTGACCGTGCGGTTGTTCGTGCCGCAGCCGGGCGCAACCGATGTGATCGCCGGCGGTGTCGCGCTCGATGTCATGGACGACGTGCTTCAGTCCCTGCTCGCGCTGCGCCCGCTCGAGCGGCTTGCCGAGATCGACGTACCCGTGCTCTTCGTCAACGGCCGCTTCGACCACGTCCGAGCCCACGCCGGCCGCTATCTCGCCGCGACCCGCGATGCCCGGCTGATCACCGTCCCCGGCGCCAGCCACATGGTCAGCGTGGTTCGACCGCACGCGTTCACGGATCCCCTGATGGAGGGCTACCGCGACGCAACATCAGCCGCCTGACGCGGTCAGGCGCACACTCGACAGGGCGCA
>NZ_JBKJWH010000185.1:0-2541 GCF_046716805.1 Mycetocola sp.
CGCCGCCGGCATCCGACCCGAACGAAACACCACCCTTCTGATTCAAGTGAGTGACTGCCACCGGGATCCTCGGCTCGGCGTGGCCCGCGACTTCTTATCGTGGCCGTGTCAGTCCCGCCGCAGCCAGACGGCCGATTCGCCCGGCAGCTCCCCTTCATCGAGCGGGCTGCTGAAGAGAAGCACCCGACCGCCATCGCTTCCCACGGCTCGGGCTGCGGCAGCAGCGGGCGCTGGATCTCGCGCCCACGTCGAAGTCGCCGGTGGCGTGACATCCTGGCCTAACGGTCGCCTCGCTTGCGTGGTCCCTTCGCTCGCGGTGTCTCTTCGAGGGGAGGCTGGACCCGGATGTCGGACGTTTTCACGTCGGTCGGCCGGTCGCCGGCATCCCACGCCTGGTTCACCGCAGCGGTCAGGGAGGTGTCGGCGGCTGCCGCCGCGGCGAGTGTTCGCTCGAGCCGACTCTGGCGGTGGCGCAGCCAGACTCCCAGCGCGATGATGACAATCAAAGCGAGGTAGCAGATGGCGGCGAACGGCCGGGTGAACAGAGCACCCAGATCGCCCTGGCTCAGTTGCAACGCCTTCCGCAGTTGTTCCTCCGCCATCGGCCCGAGGATCATACCGATGACAAGCGGCGCGATCGGGTAGCCGTACCGGCGCAGGAAGTACCCGACGATTCCGATGACCAGGAGGATCACGATGTCGACGATCGCGAAGTTGACCGCGTAGGCGCCGAGCGCAGCGAAGGTCAGGATGCCTGCGTAGAGGTACGGCCTTGGGATCTGCAGCAGCTTCACCCAGATGCCGACGAGCGGCAGGTTGAGCACGAGCAGCATGACGTTGCCGAGATAGAGGCTCGCGATGAGCGCCCAGACGAGGGCCGGCTGGTTCGTGAACAACTGCGGACCGGGCTGGATGCCGTAGGACTGGAACGCGGAGAGGATGATCGCCGCGGTCGCCGTCGTTGGCAGGCCGAGGGTGAGCAGGGGCACGAGAACGCCGGCCGCTGCCGCGTTGTTCGCCGCTTCCGGGCCGGCGACACCTTCGATGGCGCCGCGGCCGAACTGTTCCTTGCGCTTGCTGAGCTTCTTCTCACTGGCGTAGGAGAGGAACGTGGCGACATCCGCCCCACCGGCCGGGATGGTGCCGATAGGGAATCCGATCGCCGTGCCGCGCAGCCAGGGTTTCCAGGAGCGACGCCAGTCGTCCTTGGTCATCCAGCTGCGCCATCCCCGGGTCACGGGAACGAGCGCGATCGGACCGTGTCGCATCCGGCTCGCGACATAGAAGGTCTCGCCGACGGCGAAGAGCCCGACGGCTACGAGCACGATGTCGATGCCGTCGGCGAGGGGGAGCAGGCCGAACGTGTACCGCTGCTGGCCGGAGAGGAGTTCGGTGCCGACGAGGCCGAGGAACAGGCCGATGCCCAGCGAGGTGAGGCCCCGCCAGACCGAGGAGCCGAGCAGCGCGCCCACGGTGATGAAGGCCACGACCATGAGGGCGACGTAGTCGGCCGGTGCGAGCTGCACGGCCCATGTGGCGATGATTGGTGCGAGGAGGGTCAGGCCGACGGTCGCAATCGTGCCGGCGACGAACGAACCGATCGCCGCCGTTGCGAGAGCAGCGGCACCTCTGCCGAGTTTCGCCATCTTGTTGCCCTCGAGGGCGGTGACGATCGATGCGGATTCACCGGGGGTATTGAGCAGGATGCTCGTCGTCGATCCGCCGTACATACCGCCGTAGTAGATGCCGGCGAACGTGATGAGGGCGGCGGTCGGGTCGAGCGTGTAGGTGAGCGGAAGCAGCAGTGCGACGGTCATGGCCGGGCCGATGCCCGGCAGTACGCCGACGGCGGTGCCGACGAGCACGCCGATGAATCCGAAGATCAGGTACTGGGGCTGGAGGGCGGTTGCGAAACCCTCCAGCAGGCTCAGGATGTTCTCCATGTCAGCCTCTCAGGGTTCGCAGCAGGGGGTCGAGCCACGTCAGAAGCGGCCCGGACGGAAGGGAGAGGCCGAGTACGCCTCCGAAGAGGATGTAGACGACCAGGCCGAGGGCCAGCCCGATGAGCAGGGCGGCCCACCAGCGTTTGGCACCGAGCGACCAGGCGACACCGCCGAAGAGGACGGCGGCGGCGAACGGCCAGCCGATCACTTCGATCAGGGCGATGTGGGCCACGACGAACGCGGTGATCTTTGCGAGGGTGATCCAGTCCGTCTTCGCGTTCGCGTCGACATCCTCACCCTCTTCGACGTCGGCGAGTCGCCCGCGTAGCACGCCGATGAGGACTGCTGCGGCCGAGATCACGAGGATCGTGCCGACGAGGAACGGGAAGACCCGCGGCCCGACCTGGGTGCCTGCGCCGGGGAGCCGGATCGAGAATGCCCCGGCGAATGTGAAGATGCCGAGCGCGAGGGCCAGCGCGGCGAAGATCAGCTCGCCCAGCTTCGCGCGAGAGGTGGTTGTGCCGACCGGCTCGTTGGCGGCCGGCGGGGGGGGGGGGCGGGGGGGGGCCCGCGCCCCCCCCCCCGCGGGGGGGGGGTT
>NZ_JBKJWH010000186.1:0-40917 GCF_046716805.1 Mycetocola sp.
GGCTTGGAGCGTCGGGTCGCCGACGAGGGCCCCGGGCTACGCGAGCGTTAGCGCATCCGCCGCAGCCTGACCCAACCGCGAGTTGCTGGGTTTGAGGTGGTCTGCCGCCCCGCAAAGTCAGCAACTCGCGGCTCAGCGGCCGGTGAAGCTTGGCGTCCGTTTCTCCTGGAACGCGGCGAAGCCCTCCCGGTAATCGGGGGTGTCGCACAACGCTGCCTGGGCGGCGTTCTCCTGCGCCATCGACGCCCACAATCCGAGGCGGGAGTCGCGGAGTTCGGCGACGAGGGCTTTGCTGGCCAGGAACGCCCGGGTTGCGCCGGTCGACGCCGTGACGGCGGCTGCGCGGGTGGCTTCCTGTACCTCATCCGCGGGAAAGACCCGGCTGAACAGTCCGGACTGCACAGCCTCGCTTCCCGACAGGAGCCGGCCGGTGTAGATCAGGTCGAGGGTCTTGTGCGCTCCGAGCCGTTCGGTGAAGAGGGCGTGCCCGCCCGAGTCGAGGGTGGCGCCGAGCGCCGCGAACGGCGAGCCGATCTTCGCCGAATCGGCGACGTAGACGACATCGGTGGCGATCAGGAGCCCGAGGCCCACTCCGAGGCAGGCGCCATGGGCGGCGGCAAAGGTCGGGGCAGGGAATGCGCTCATTCGCTGCAGCAGCGGAGTGACCAGCCCGTCCAGGTAGCCGGCGACGTCATCGGTTCGCGGGTCGACGCCTGAGATGTCCCTGCCGGCGCAGAACGCCCTGCCCTCCCCGCGCAGCACGAGGGCACGCACGCCCTCCTCCTCGGCGCGCGCGTACGCGGCGTCCAGATCGCGAAGTGCGTCGGCATCCAGCGCGTTGAGCTTCGACGGCGCCGACAGCGTGACGTGAGCGACGTTGGCATCGATGGTCAGGTCGATCATGCGGGTCCTCCGGTTTCGGGCGGCAGGGCGATCAGACGTCGTAGTCGACGACGACCCTCTCGGTGGTGGGGTGGGACTGGCAGGTGAGGATGTAACCGCGCTCGAGCTCGTCCGGTTCGAGGGCATAATTTTCGGTCATCGTCACGTTCCCGGAGACCAGTCGGGCCCGGCAGGTGCCGCACACGCCGCCAGCGCAAGCGAACGGCACATCCGGTCGGACACGCAGAGCGGCATTGAGGATGCTTTCATTCGCGTGAACCGGCGTGGACACTGTGGCCGTCTGGCCGTCGAGGGTGAACTCGATGCTGTAGGTGGTGTCGCCGGGGTGGGTCACGACAGGGCGGCCGCGGTCGCCCTGCGCCTCGACCGGGTCGCCGGTGGTGAACAGTTCGAAATGCACGGCGGCGGGGTCGACCCCCGCCCGCTCGAGGGCGACCCGGCACAGTTCCACCAGTTCGAACGGACCGCAGAGGAACCACTCGTCGACGAACTCGGGCCGGATGATCGACTCGAGCATGGTGCTGAGCTTCTCCTCGTCGATGCGCCCCGAGAGCAGGGGCGAGGATCGCTGCTCGCGGGAGAGCACGTGATGCAGAGCGAGCCGGGCCGGGTAGCGGTCCTTGAGGTCGGCGAGTTCTTCGAGGAACATCACATCGAGCACCGTGCGGTTCGTGTAGACGAGCGTGAACCGGGACGTCGGGTCGGCGTCGAGGACGGTGTGCGCGAGCGACATCAGCGGGGTGATCCCAGATCCCGCTGCGATGCCGACAAGGTGTTTGCCCGCGAGTTCGTCCAGGGGCACGGTGAAGGTGCCCTGCGGGCTCATCACATCGATGCGGTCGCCGACGCGCAGCGAATCGTTCGCCCAGCCGGAGAACACCCCGCCGAGGTCCCGTTTTATGGCGACGCTGATGCTCCCGGTCGTCGGCGGCCGGCAGATCGAATAGCTGCGGCGCAGCTCGTGCCCGCCGATGTTCGCCCGCAGCGCCACGTGCTGACCGGGAAGATAGTCGTACGAGCCGTGCAGCTCCGGTGGCACCTCGAAGCTCACTTCGACGCTGTCTGCGGTGAGCGGGCGGATTGCGGAGACCGTGAGGGTGTGGAACCGGGCACGGTGCTTCGTCGCACCGAGGTTTCGCGCGGCCACCGTCAAAGGACCTTGAAGTAGTCGAACGGCTCCAGACAGTCGAGGCACTCGTAGAGCGATTTACATGACGTCGACCCGAATCGCGCCAGTTCACGGGTCCGGAGTGACGCGCAGCGCGGGCATTTCACCGACAGCTGCAGGCGCACCGGGCCGGCGTTCCGAACGGGGGCTGCCCCGCTCGGCGCAGCGATGCCGTACGCGCGCAACTTCGCCTTGCCCTGCTCAGACATCCAGTCGGTGGTCCAGGCGGGGGAGAGCGCGAAGCTCACACGCACCGGGCCCCACCCGTCCCGGGTCAGGGCGGAGACGACGTCGTCCCGCATGGCCTCGATGGCTGGGCAGCCGGAATAGGTGGGGGTGAGTACCACGGCGACCTCGCGCCCGCGAACGCGAACCTCACGCAGCACACCGAGGTCCTCGATGGTGAGCACAGGGATCTCAGGGTCGACGACGCTCGCCGCCGTGGCCCAGGCCGCAGCCTGCGCCTGGGTCGGGCTGATCGGCGCTGCCGTCGCCATGCTGCTCACCATGATGCTCCCGGGTGCCGGCGGGCGAGAACCTGCATCTCGGTGAGGAGATACCCGAGGTATTCGGAGTGTTGCCCCCTCCTGCCGCCGCCGGAGGCGATTGGCGTGCGCGGTATGTCGAGCTGTGCCTCGGCGAAAAGCTCAGCCACCACCCGGTCGAACCCCTCCCGCAGACCGGAGGGGCGCACGGCGATGCCGGCCAGGGCGTCGTGCAGCGGTTCGTCCCGGAACAGCTCCTCGAGGTACGGCCACAGGTCGGAGAGGGCGACGAGCAGTCGGGCCCTGGATTCATCGGTGCCGAGCGCGAGCCGCAGAATCCACTGGGAGGCGTGGTCGCGGTGGTAGTCGACCTCCTTCACGGCCTTGCCGGCGATGGCGGCGAGTGTGGCATCCGCCGACCCGGCCAGTTCCCGGTACAACTCGAACAGGTACACGCTGATCAGCAGCTGGCGGACGAGAGTGTGGGCGAAGTCGCCGTTCGGTTGCTCAACGAGGTGGACGGACCGGAACTCGTGCTCGTCGCGGAAGTAGGCCAGGTCGTCCTCGCTTCGACCGGTGGCGCCCCCGGCGTAGTGCAGGAACGAGCGGGCGTGCCCGATCAGATCGAGGGCGATGTTGCCGAGGGCGATGTCCTCCTCGAGTTCAGGCGCCCGTGAGATCCACCAGCCGAGCTGCTGAGCGAGGATCAGCGCGTCGTCGCCCAGCCAGGTCGCGTACTCGGCGACCTCGGCGGATGCGACGGATGCCCGGTCGACGATCTCCTCGCCGAGTGTGGTGACATTCACGTCGACGTGTCCATGCTGCTCGTCGTTCACAGGTGTTTCACGCCCTCTGATTTCGTGTAATACGAAGCGTGCCGGTAGTTCTTGCCCGAGGGTGACTCGAAAAAGGCGCCCTTGGCATCCGGGTCGCTCGTCGTGATGTCGGCGGCGCGGACCACCCACACCGACACGCCTTCGTTGCGGCGGGTGTAGAGGTCGCGGGCGTTGCGCACCGCCATGGTCTCGTCGGGGGCGTGCAGCGAACCGACGTGCACGTGCGACAGCCCCCGGCTCGGCCGCACGAACACTTCCCAGAGCGGCCAGGTGTCTCTTGCGTCCCGCTCACCCGGTGTCGTCATGACGCCGCCTGGAGAAATGTGGCGGCCTGCTTCTCGGCGTACGCTGCGGCGGCTTCGCGAACCCAGCGGCCCTCATCGTGCGCGTCGCGGCGGCGCTGCATCCGCTGGGCGTTGCAGGGCCCGCGGCCGGCGAGCACCTCGTGGAACTCGGTCCAGTCGATCTCGCCCATGTCGTAGTGTCCGCGTTCCTCGTTCCAGGCCAGTGCCGGGTCGGGGAGGGTGACGCCGAGCACTTCGGCCTGCGGCACGATCATGTCGACGAAACGCTGCCGGAGGTCGTCGTTGGAGAACCGCTTGATCTTCCACGCCATCGACTGCGCCGAGTTGGGGGATTCATCATCCGGCGGCCCGAACATCATGAGGCTGGGCCAGTACCAGCGGTTGACGGCGTCCTGCGCCATCTCCTTCTGCGCCTCTGTGCCGTTGCTGAGCTCGAGCAGAATCTCGAAACCCTGCCGTTGGTGGAAGGACTCTTCCTTGCAGATCCGGACCATCGCGCGCCCGTACGGGCCGTAGGAGGCGCGGCAGAGCGGCACCTGGTTGCAGATCGCGGCACCGTCGACGAGCCAGCCGATCGCTCCCATGTCTGCCCAGGTCAGGGCCGGGTAGTTGAAGATCGAGGAGTAACGGGCCTTGCCTGCGATCAGCTGCTCGGCCATCTCGTCGCGGCTGATGCCGAGCGTCTGGGCGGCGGAGTACAGGTACAGCCCGTGCCCGGCTTCGTCCTGCACCTTGGCCATCAGGATCGCCTTGCGCTTGAGGCTCGGAGCGCGGGTGATCCAGTTGGCCTCCGGCTGCATGCCGATGATCTCCGAATGCCCGTGCTGCGAGATCTGCCGAATGAGCGACTTGCGGTAGGCCGCAGGCATCCAGTCCCGGGGTTCGATCCGCGAGTCCCGGTCGATGAGCTCCTGGAAGTACCGTTCCTGGGCCTCGTCCGCTTCCGGGATCATCTCCGCCTGGCTCATGGGAACTCCCTCGCGTCGGTTTACTGAACGATCGTTCACTTAGTATATACTGATCGGCGATACAGCGGCAACGCCGCCAGCACCAGCCAGCACTCAACGAGGAGATTGCCGAGGTTCCAGCGATGACAGGTTCTCCCGAGCTCGGGGTCCGCGCGATGATGGCGCGCGACCGGGCATCCGCTGCCCTCGGAATGGTCGTCCACCGTGACGATCCCGGGCATGCCGTCGTGTCGATGAAAATCCGCGAAGACATGCTGAACGGGTTCGACGTCACCCACGGCGGCATTGTCTTCGCGCTCGCCGACACGGCGTTCGCGATCGCCTGCAACGAGGACGAACGGGTCACCCTCGCGGCGGGCGCCGACATCGCGTTCCTCCGGGCGACGACGCTCGGACAGACCCTCACCGCAACCGCACTGACCCGCACGCGCAGCGGCCGCAGCGGAATCTACGACGTGCAGGTCTCCGACGGGGAGCACATCGTCGCGGAGTTCCGCGGCCGAAGCCTCACCACGAACCGGGCGGTCCCCGACCGCCCGACCGACTGATCGGGAGCATCCATGGCAACACTGACGAAGGCCCGTTTCTTCGCTCCCCGTAAGGCCGAACTCGACGCCGAGGAGCGGATGTCCCGCGACGAACTCGAGGCGTTGCAACTGCAACGCCTGCAGTTCACCGTCCGTTCCGCCTACGAGAATGTACCCACCTACCGTCGGAAGTTCGACGGTGTCGGTGTGACGCCCGCCGACGTTCGCGAGCTGAGCGACATCCGCCTGCTGCCGTTCACGACGAAGGAGGACCTGCGCGCCAGCTATCCGTTCGGCATGTTCGCTGTGCCGATGGAACAGGTCTCGCGCATCCACGCGTCGTCCGGCACGACCGGGCGGCCCACCGTGGTCGGCTACACCAAGGGGGATCTCCGGCGCTGGGCGAAACTGATCGCCCGATCGCTCCGGGCATCGGGAGTGCGGCCGGGCATGAAAGTCCACAACGCGTACGGGTACGGCCTGTTCACCGGAGGGCTGGGCGCCCACGCCGGAATCGAGGAACTCGGCGCGACGGTCATCCCGATGTCGGGCGGGCAGACCGCCAGGCAGGTGCAGCTGATTTTGGATTTCGAACCGGATGTCATTCTGTGCACGCCGACCTATCTGCTCACCATCGTCGACTGCATGCGCGAGCAGGGCATCGACCCGCGCAGAACGTCGCTGAAAGCCGGTGTGCTCGGAGCTGAGCCGTGGACCAACCAGATGCGCCAGGAACTCGAGGAGCAACTCGACATCGACGCGCTCGACATCTACGGGCTCAGCGAAGTGATGGGGCCCGGGGTCGGCAACGAGTGCATCGAAACAAAGGACGGGCCGCACCTCTGGGAGGACCACTTCCTGCCCGAAGTGATCGATCCCGAATCGGGGGCGCCGCTGCCGGACGGGCAGGCGGGCGAGCTGGTCTTCACCTCGCTCACCAAGGAGGCGTTCCCGGTGATCCGGTACCGCACCCGGGACCTGACGACCCTGCATCCGGGTTCCGCCCGGCCGGGGATGCGGCGGATGGAGAAGATCACCGGCCGCAACGACGACATGATCATCCTCCGCGGGGTGAACCTGTTCCCGACGCAGATCGAGGAAATCGCGCTCGGGATCGACGCCCTGTCACCGCACTTCCTCCTCGAGCTGTCCAGGCGCGGCCGGATGGACGACCTCCTCGTGCGCATCGAACCCCGACCAGACGCGGATGCCACAGCGAGGGAACGCGCGGCGACGGTCCTGGCCGACCGGATCAAGGTCCAGATCGGCACAACGGTTCGGGTGCAGCTGGAGGAGCCCGGTTCGTTGGAGCGCAGCGCCGGCAAGCTCAAGCGACTGTACGACCTGAGGTGACCGAGCCGGAGACGCCGTCCGTGACAGACTTGACGGACATGTCATCCCCATCCACACCCGCCGCTGTGCCGGCATCCGCCGTCGAGCCCAAGCGCGGCCGCCCGGGATACGACCAGCGCCAGGTGCTCGACATCGCCGTCGCCGCCTTCATCGAACATGGCTATGACGCGACATCGATGGGTGTGCTCGCCGCACGGCTCGGGTTGAGCAAGTCGGCGATCTACCACCACTTCCCGTCGAAGGGCGACCTGCTGCGGCTCGCCCTGGACGAAGCGCTCACTGCGCTTGAAGGTGTGCTCACCGCTCCTGAGGCCGTGCACGGGCGGGCGGCCGACCGCCTCGCGTTCGTGCTGCGCGGCGCGGTGATGGTGCTGGTGAACAACATCTCCTACGTCACCCTGCTGCTGCGCGTGCACGGCAACACCGACGTGGAGCGCGACGCGCTGGCCCGCCGCCGCGCCTTCGACCGCTCAGTCACCGCGCTCGTCATCGAGGCGCGCGATGAGGGTTCGCTGCGGAGCGACATCGACCCGAGGATCGTCACCCGCCTGTTGTTCGGCATGATCAACTCGATCGTCGAGTGGTACCGGCCCGGTGGGCCGGAGAGCACGGAGCAACTGGCCGACGACATCCTCGCCGTCGCCCTCGACGGGCTCCGGATGCCGACCGCGAACCACGTCGGCGACCTGCACGGCTGAGCGGACAGGCCGGCGCGCACGAGCGGATCGGGGAGGTTGCGGTGGCGCGGGTGTGTTTGCTTAGCGCGGTTGCCATTGCACCGGCGCCAGCCCGCAGCACCCGCGCGAGCGGCCAAGCGGCTGCGGCGGCCCGGCTTCAGCATCCTCGCGGCTCATGAGTTCCGCTGCTCCTTCGCGACGAGGGTCAGCACGTCGTAGCTGGCGACCAGCTCATCGTTTTGATTCGAGATGACGGCATCCCACCGCACCTCGCCGTATTCATCCGTCTCGCGAGGCGTGATCTGTTTCGCCGTCAGGGCGACGCGGATGCTGTCACCCGGCGACACAGGAGTGACGAAACGCAGATTCTCCAGGCCGTAGTTCGCGAGCACCGGCCCCGGCTCCGGGTCGACGAACAGGCCGGCCGCCCACGACACGAGAAGGTATCCGTGTGCCACCCGGCCAGGGAAGAACGGGTTCGCCGCCGCAGCTTCCTCGTCGGTGTGGGCGTAAAACGTGTCGCCGGTGAACTCGGCGAAATGACTGATGTCCTCCAGTGTGATCGTGCGTTCGGCCGAGAGCACCTGGTCGCCCAACCGCAGCTCGGCGAGGCTCTTGCGGAACGGATGCCCGCCTGTCGGGTTCGCCGCCGCTCCCTGGTGCCAGATCCCGGTGATCGCCGTCAGCATGTCGGGGGAACCCTGGATCGCTGTGCGTTGCATGTGGTGCAGCACCGCGCGGATGCCGCCGAGCTCCTCGCCGCCTCCGGCGCGTCCAGGCCCTCCGTGCACGAGGTGCGGCACCGGCGAGCCGTGGCCGGTCGACGATCGGGCGTCGTCCCGGTCGAGGAGGAGCACGCGGCCGTTCATCGCGGCGATCCCCGTCATGATCTCGGTGGCGACAGCGGGGTCGTGGGTCGCGAGGCTCGTGACGAGGGATCCTCCGCCGAGGGTCACGAGCCGCACCACGTCGGGGATGCTGTCGTATCCGATCACGCTGGAGACCGGGCCGAACGCTTCGACCGTGTGAACGGCATCCGCGTTGCCGTCCTCGAAATGGAGAAGCAACGGTTCAAGGAAAGCCCCCTCCTCAGCGACGCGCGTGCTGCCGTCGGCGAGCCGGGCGTTGGGAGGGTCAGTCGACCCGACGACGATGCGGCCACCGGCGTCCACGAGTTTCGCCACCTGGCGGAGCACCTCGTCGCGCTGGCCGAGAGACACCAGCGGTCCCATCGTCACGCCGTCCGCCCGCGGATCGCCGAGGACCACGCGTTCGGTGATCCGGGTGCGGACAGCGTCGATGAGCGGCGCAACGAGGTCCCGCGGCACGAGCGCACGGCGGATGCTCGTGCATTTCTGCCCGGTCTTGCTCGTCATCTCGGCGACGAGCTGTTTGACGTATGCATCGAATTCCGGAGTGCCAGGCATCGCATCCGTTCCGAGGATCGACGCGTTGATCGAGTCCGTCTCGGTGGTGAAACGGACTCCGCCGACGCGGACGTTCTCGTGCGAACGCAGGCTCTCCGCCGTGGACGCGGACCCGGTGAACGCGACGAGGTCACCGAGCTGGAGCGAGTCGAGCAGGTTCGGCACGCTTCCCGAGACGAGCGAGAGGGTACCGTCCGGCACCAGGCCGGAGTCGAGAAGGATACGGACGACGGCTTCGGTGAGGTAGCCGGTGGGGGTTGCCGGTTTCACGAGCGTCGGCACACCGGCGAGGAACGCGGGCGCGAACTTCTCGAGGAAACCCCAGACCGGGAAGTTGAAGGCGTTGATCTGCACGGCCACGCCGGGCAGCCGGGTGTAGATGTGCCTGCCGAGGAACGAGCCGTCCTTCGACAGGGACTCGACCGGCCCGTCGGGGTAGACGACGGTGTTCGGCAGTTCCCGCCGCCCCTTCGACGAGTAGGTGAAGAGCACACCGATGCCGCCGTCGATGTCGACCCAGGAATCGGCCTTTGTCGCCCCGGTGCGGCTGGAGATTTCGTACAGCTCGGCCTTGCGGTCGGTGAGCACCTGCGCCATCTGCTTGAGCAGCACGGCGCGCTGGTGGAAGGTCAGCGAACCGAGGGATGCCTGCCCGACGGTTCGCGCGTAGTCGAGCGCTGCATCGAGGTCGAGTCCGCTGGTGCTGACCCGGGTGAGGACCTCGCCGGTCGACGCGTCGGTCACCGTTGCGGCGTCCGTCGTGTCGTCGGGGGTCCACCAGCTGCCGGAGACGTAGCTGGGCAGGATGTCGGTCATGGTGCCTCCAAGGCGGTGCGGTTTCGCGAGCTGACGGGGTTGCGGGGTCCGGAGCCGTGGGCACCCCTCGAAGTCGGCAACTCGCGGAGGGGGACTGGGAACACGGGATGCACGATTCAAGCCCCGTCCCAGTCGAAGAACCCGCGGCCGCTCTTCCGGCCCAGTTCCCCGGCGGCCACTTTGTCGCGGAGCAGTTGAGGCGGAGCGAAGCGTTCGCCGAGTTTCTCGTTGAGGTACTCAGCGATGCCGAGCCTCACGTCGAGGCCCACCTGGTCGGTCAGCCGCAGCGGACCGATCGGGAACTTGTAGCCGAGCACCATGGCAGCGTCGATGTCGTCGGCGGAGGCGACACCCTCTTCCAGCATCCGGATCGCCTCGAGCGCGATCGCGACGCCGAGCCGGGAAGAGGCGAACCCTGGTGCGTCCCGGACGGTGACCGGGGTCTTCCCGAGAGCGTGCACCCAGCCGAGTGCCGTCGCGGCCAGTTCGGGCGTCGTGGCCTGACCGAGGATTATCTCGACGAGAGACGACGCCGGCACCGGATTGAAGAAGTGAAGGCCGAGGAACGCACCGGGGCGGTGAAGCTCCGACGCCAGGTCGTCGATCGAAATCGAGGACGTGTTGCTCGCCAGCACGGCGTCGGCGTCGAGCACGTCCTCGACCCGGCGGAGGGCGTCGAGCTTCAGCGCCCGGTCCTCCGGCACCGCTTCGACGACGAGGCTGCACCCGGGAAACGCGGCGACATCGGTGGCGAGGCGAAGCCGACCGGCGAGGATCTCCTCCGCTTCGGTCGTCGTTCCGCGGTCGATGCTCGCGCGGATCGCTGCCCGCACGCGTTCGCCGGCGGCATCCGCTTGTTCGTCGTTCCGCTCGACGACGACCACGCGGGCGCCGGCGAGCAGGAAGGCGTGCGCGATCCCTGCCCCCATGCGGCCGCCGCCGAGCACGCCGACGGCGCCGGGGACAGCTGCACCGCTGTTCACGCGTGCTTCCTCTCGAGGAACGCCGTCATCCGAGCCAGCTTTTCGGGTGACTCGAACAGCACAGCCTGAGCTTCAAGGTCGATTTGCGGATGCTCATGCGCACCGGCAGCGAAAACCCGTTTCGTTTCGCGGAGGGCGGCTGGGTCCCCGCGGAGGATCCGACCGGCGAGCGCCCGCGCGGCGTCGAGGAGTTCCTCTGCCGGGTGGATCTCGGTGACGAGTCTCGCGGCGAGCGCCTCCTCGGCGGTGAGGATGCGCCCGGCGAGGAGGATCTCCTTGGCCAGCGGTTCGCCGACCAGTTCGCGGAGCCGCCAGCCGGCGCCCGCCGCGGCGATGATGCCGAGCGCGGGCTCAGGGTTCCCGATCCGCAGCGTCGGCGACGCGATCCGGAAGTCCGTGGCGTAAGCGAGCTCGGCTCCGCCGCCGAGCGCGTATCCGTCGAGGGCGGCGATGACCGGCATCGGCAGGGCGGCGATGCGGGAGAACAGGTGGGTGTTGATGCCGGCGAGCGCGTCAGCGGCTCGGCGTTCCCGCAGTTCGGCGATGTCCGCGCCCGACGCGAAGACGCCGCCGGTGCCACCGAGCAGGAGAACCCGCGGGTCGCGCTCGAGTTCCTCGCAGACGGCGTGCAACTCGTCGACCATCGCCTGGTTGATGGCGTTCCGTGCGGACGGCCGGTCGAGGAGAATCTCCACGCGCTCCGGCGACCGCGTTACCTGTAGAGTGCCGGCCATCAGTCGCGCTCCACGATCAGCGCGGCACCCTGCCCGACGCCGACGCACATCGTGGCAAGCCCGATCTTCTGGTCCTCGCGTTCGAGCCGGCCGAGCAGAGTGACGACGAGTCGCGCCCCACTGGAGCCAAGCGGGTGGCCGAGGGCGATGGCGCCGCCGTCCCGGTTGACGCGTTCGTCGTCGAGCCCGAGCCGGCGGATGCACGCGATCGACTGGGTGGCGAAAGCTTCGTTGAGTTCGACCGACCCGATGTCGTCGAGGCGGATGCCGGAGCGTGCGAGCGCGCGTTCGGTCGCTGGGACCGGTCCGAGGCCCATGACCTCAGGGGCCAGGCCGACGCTCGTGCCGACCACGATACGCGCCCGGGGGGAGAGACCGTAGCGGGCGACGGCATCCGCACTGGCGACGACGATGGCGGCGGCGCCGTCATTGAGTGGGCTGGAGTTGCCGGCGGTGACGACGGTTCCGCCCGGGACGACAGGGCGAAGGGCAGCGAGTGCCTCGAGAGTGGTGTCGCGGCGCGGGGTCTCGTCGACCGACACCGTTCCGGCGCGGGTGGGCACCGCGACGATCTCGGCGTCGAAGCGCCCGGCGTCGATCGCCTGGCCGGCGCGTTGCTGGCTCCGTGCGGCGAATGCGTCGGCCTCGGCGCGGGTGATCCCATCGATGCGCGCCACCTCCTCGGCGGTCTCCGGCATGGAGTAGGTGGCTTTGTCGCGGGCGGCGAGCACCGGGTTGGGGAATCGCCAGCCGATCGATGTGTCGTACTGCGCACCGGGCTTCGCGAATGCCTTCTCCGGTTTCGCCTGGACCCACGGCGCTCTTGTCATCGATTCCACGCCGCCGGCGACGATCAGGTCGGCGTCCCCGGCTCGCACCGCCTGGGCGGCCATCGTGATGGCGGACATGCCGGACGCGCACAGGCGGTTGACGGTGATGCCGGGGATCGAGTCGGGCAGACCGGCGAGCAGCACGCTCATCCGGGCGACGTTCCGATTGTCCTCACCGGCCTGATTCGCCGCGCCGAGGATCACGTCGTCGATGCGGGCGGGGTCGATGCCGGCCCTGGCGATGGCTTCGCGGACCACGAGGGCGGCAAGGTCGTCCGGTCGGACACCCGACAGGGCGCCGCCGAAACGACCGGTCGGCGTGCGAACGCCCCCGACGAGGTAAGCCTCAGCCATCGAATCTCCAGACTTCATCGTCGGTGAACGCCGCGGGCCGGAAGAATAACCGACCGTTCGGACAGTAAGTCTGTCAGATGCTGATGCCGCGGTCAATTGAGGGTTTGTCCGTGCCGAGAATGGACCGGACGGTGTGCAACCGCACCGCGTCGATCGTGGCCGGATCCCAGCGCGGCGACCGGTCCTTGTCGATCATCTGTGCACGGATGCCCTCGGCGAAGTCGGGACGGCCGAAGAGCGCCGTCGATACCCGCAGGTCCTGTTCGAGGACGAGCTCCAGCGAACCAAGGGCACCGGCGCGGCGGATCGCCGCGAGCGTCACAGCCACGGATGTCGGGCTCATCGCGAGAATGTCCGACCGGGCGGTTGCCGCTGCGCCAGTTCCGGCGGACGCCAGCCGGTCGAGGATCTCGGGTACCGAGTCGGCGGAGTAGCACGCGTCGATCCACTCCCGCTCTCTGCCGAGCGGCGCCTCCGGAGGGCGATTCGCGAAGCTTCGAACGACGGCCTCCGGTGCCTCCGCGCTCGAAACGAGGGCCGCTCGCAGGGAATCGAGTTGTGCTGAGTCGACGTAGTGGTCCGCGAAACCGCAGAGGATGGCATCCGGCCCGGTCATCGTGCGGGCGGTCAGGCCCAGGTGAATTCCGAGTTCGCCGGGCGCCTGCGCGAGCAGCAGGCTGCCGCCGACGTCGGGGGCGAGTCCGATCCGCACTTCAGGCATGGCCACCCGGGATCGTTCGGTGACCACGCGCACCGAACCGTGGGCGGAGATACCCACCCCGCCGCCCATCGTGATGCCGTCCATGATCGCGACATACGGCTTCGGGAACCGGCTCGACTGCAGGTCTGTCGCGTATTCCTCACGCCAGAACCGGGCGGCATCCGGGGCGGTCATCGACGCGATCAGTCGGATGTCGCCTCCCGCGCACAGCCCCCGATCGCCGGCGCCATCGAGAAGGACCGCTTCGACCCGGTCGTCGTCGGCCCACTCGGTGAGCGCTGCCGACAGGGCGCGGAGCATGTCCGGGGTGAGCGCGTTGAGCGCGTTCGGGCGGTTGAGGGTGATCCGCCCGATCCGCCCCTCGACTCGCCGGAGAAGATCGCCGGATGAGCCGGGAACTTCGTCTCTGAAGTGCTCCACGCCCCGAGCCTATTGCGTGGCGCCCTTCCGTGCCCCAGCGGTGTCAGCCGGGGGCCACCGCAGCAAGGGCAGAGCTGACCTCAGGGAAATCGTCGCGCAGCATCCCAACGGTGACCCGCACGAACTGTCGATTCCCGGGGCCGGACAGGTAAGGGGAACCGGCGGTCACCCGGATGCCTGACGCGGCGAGTTGTACGAGCGCGTGGCGTTCATCAGCGACCTCGATCCAGGTGTTGAGCCCGTCCGTTTGCGGCGCAGCGAAGCCCGTCGCCTGCCGGGCCTCGGCGAACTGCCGCTGCCGGGAGTGGTACACGCTGCGGGCGGCGGCCACCGTGCTGACGGCGTCGGAACTGGTGAGCAGTTCGTACAGGATCGTCTGCACCATCCTGCTGGTCCAGCCGGGGCCGAGCATCCGCCGGGCGACAACCTGGTTGATGAGCCTCTCCGGTCCGCCGAGTGCGGCGATCCGGAGGTCAGGTCCGTGTGATTTCGAGTAGCTGCGGATGTGCAGAACCCGCTCAGGCAGCCACCGGCCCAGGCTCACCTCCGTCGACGCACTGATCCCGGCTGAATGGTCGTCCTCGATCACGACCATGCCTGCCGCGTGGCGGCTGGAGCGCAGAATCCGGGCGAGTTCTTCGGCGCGTTCCACGGTCATCGAGATCCCTGTCGGATTCTGTGCCCGCGGCTGCAGGATCAGGGCGGCCGGCCCGAGCGCCAGCGCACGCCGGAGCGCGACCGGGTCGAGCCCGTCGGCGTCCACAGGCACCGGGATGCGCACAGCGCCGAGCTGGTCGAGCAGGTCGAAGAACGGCGGGAACGACGGGTCCTCGACGATCACACGGTCACCGAACCGGATCACCTGCTCGAGTGAACGCGAGAGAGCGTCGAGCGCACCGTCGACGACCGTGATCGCCTCGACGTCGTACGGCCAGGCAGAGCGCAGGTGGTCGAGGAGCGGGGGGATGACCGGCAGTTCCTGGTAGCTGAACGTTCCGGCAGACTCGGACACCCGGCTGAGCGCGAGCGTGAGGTCCGGCAGCAGAAGCGGGTCAGGAGCGCCGCGCGAAAGATCCAGTCGGGATTCCCCCATGTGCCCGGCCATCGTCTGCACCCGGGGGGTGAGCCAGGGCACCGGGCTGGCCCGGACGAAGCTTCCACTCCGGCCACGCGACTCGATGAGGCCGACGCTTCCCATCGCCCGCCAGGCCGAACTCACCGTCGCCGGGCTGACGCCGAGTTCGGCGCCGAGCTCGCGGACGGTCGGCAACCGGTCACCGGGGGCGAGCACCCCCGTCGTGATCAGCCGGGCGATCGCCTCCGCGATCCCCCGCGGTGATCGGTCGTCGATGAGCTCGCCGTACGCCGGGGTCATGGTCGGCCTTCCTGCGAGAAACCCAGATTGGGTATTTACGAATGCGTCATAGAAGGAAACAATGGAGAAATGTTCAGCTCGAATAATAACAAATGAGCGGAACAGGAAAATAGCTCTCGACCTGAGCTCCGGATCGGCAGAACCCGAACCGGAGAACGGGCCAGAAGCGCCCACCGCTCAATGACGATACGGAGGCTAGATATGACGGTAGTCCGCGCCGCAATCACCCAGACCACCTGGACCGGCGACAAAGAATCGATGCTCGCGAAACACGAACAGTTCGCTCGGGATGCTGCGGCGCAGGGGGCGCAGATCATCTGCTTCCAGGAGTTGTTCTACGGCCCGTACTTCGGGATCACGGAGGACAAGAAGTATTACGACTACGCCGAGCCGGCGGATGGCCCCATCGTCCAGCGCTTCGCCGCGCTCGCCAAGGAACTGGGTCTGGTGATGATCCTCCCGATCTACGAGGAGGACATGCCCGGCGTGTATTACAACACCGCCGTCGTCGTCGACGCCGACGGCACGATCCTCGGCAAATACCGCAAGCACCACATCCCGCATCTCGAGAAGTTCTACGAGAAGTTCTACTTCCGCCCGGGGAACCTGGGTTACCCGGTGTTCGATACGGCCGTCGGACCGATCGGTGTGTACATCTGTTACGACCGGCACTTCCCCGAGGGCTGGCGAGAGCTCGGACTCAACGGCGCCCAGATCGTGTTCAACCCCAACGCGACGAAACCCGGCCTCTCGAACCGTCTCTGGGACCTCGAGCAGGCCACAGCCGCTGCGGCGAACGGTTACTTCGTCGCCGCTCCGAACCGGGTCGGCACCGAGGACAACGAGTACGGAGCGCTCGCCGTCACCTTCTACGGCACGAGCCAGTTCGTGAACCCCCAGGGCAACTTCGTCGGCGAGCGCGGAAGCGCCGAACACGAGGACCTCGTCATCCGCGACCTGGATCTCGACATGATCAAGCAGGTCCGGGACGACTGGCAGTTCTACCGCGACCGCCGTCCGGAGTCCTACACGTCCATCCCGAAGCCGTAGGAGCAATCATGAAAACGCTCATCAAGAACGGCACCGTCGTGAACTCGACGGGCACGGCTGCTGCCGACGTCCTCGTCGACGGCGAGACGATTGCAGCGGTACTGGCGCCGGGCTCGAACCTCCTCGGCTTCGACGTCGAGAACAACGTCGACACGGTGATCGACGCGCAGGGCAAGTACGTCATCCCCGGCGGCATCGACGCGCACACCCACATGCAGATGCCGTTCGGCGGCACGGAGGCCAGCGACACCTTCGAAACCGGCACACGTGCCGCCGCCCACGGCGGAACCACGAGCATCGTCGACTTCGTCGTGCAGTACGCCGGTGAGCAGGTGCTCGACCAGTTCGCGCTGTGGCACGAGAAGGCGCGGGGCAACTGTGCCATCGATTACGGCTTTCACCAGATCCTCAGCGACGTGCAGGATTCGTCGCTGACGGCCATGGACGAACTTGTGAGAGAGGGGGTCTCGAGCTTCAAGCTGTTCATGGCGTACAAGGGCGTCTTCCTGTCCGACGACGGCCAGATCGTCAAAGCGATGCAGCGAGCCAGCGACAACGGCTCGATGATCATGATGCATGCCGAGAACGGCAGCGTCATCGATCTGCTCGTGCAGCAGTCGCTTGCAGCAGGCAACACCACGCCGTACTACCACGGGATCACCCGGCCGTGGCAGGCCGAGGAGGAGGCGACCCACCGGGCGATCATGCTTGCGAACCTCACCGGGGCTCCGCTCTACGTGGTGCATGTGAGCGCCAAGCAGGCGGTTGAACAGATCGCGATGGCCCGCGACACCGGGCAGAACGTGTTCGGGGAAACCTGCCCCCAGTACCTCTACCTCTCCTTGGAGGACCAGCTCGGTGCCACGAGCGAGGAGTGGGGCGACTTCGAGGGCGCCAAGTGGGTGTGCTCGACCCCGTTGCGGTCGAAGGCCGAAGGTCACCAGCACCACATGTGGCAGAGCCTGCGCACGAACGACATCCAAATGGTTTCCACCGACCACTGCCCGTTCTGCATGAAGGGGCAGAAGGACATGGGGCTCGGTAACTTCTCGAAGATCCCCAACGGAATCGGCGGCGTCGAACACCGGATGGACCTGCTCTACCAGGGCGTCGTCGACAAGAGAATCTCGCTCGAACGGTGGGTGGAGGTCACCTCGACGACGCCCGCCCGCATGTTCGGCATGTACGGCAAGAAGGGAGTGATCCAGCCGGGAGCAGACGGCGATCTGGTGATCTACGACCCGAACGGTCACACCTCCATCGGGGTCGGTAAGACGCACCACATGAACATGGACTACTCCGCGTACGAGGGCTACGAGATCGACGGGCACGTCGACACCGTCCTCTCCCGCGGCAAGGTCATCATCGACGACAACTCGTACCTGGGAACCAAGGGCGACGGCAAATACGTCCACCGCGGCCTCAGCCAGTACCTGATCTAAGGGCATCCATGGACTTCGGAGCAGTACTCCAAACCAACCCGCCCGCCTCGAGAACCGTGCACCTGGCGAAGCTCGCCGAGCAGTACGGCTTCAGCCACGTGTGGACTTTCGACTCACACCTCCTCTGGCAGGAGCCGTATGTCATCTACAGCCAGATCCTTGCCGAGACGAAGCGCATCACCGTCGGCCCGATGGTCACCAACCCGGCGACGCGGGACTGGACGGTGACGGCATCCACCTACGCCACCCTCAACGAGATGTACGGCAACCGCACGATCTGCGGCATCGGCCGGGGTGACTCGGCCGTCCGGGCAACGAACGGAGCACCGACGAACCTCAAAACGCTTCGCGAATCGATCCACGTGATCCGCGAGCTCGCCAACTCACGGCCCGTCGAATATCACGGCGCGACCGTCCAGTTCCCGTGGAGTGTCGGCTCGCAACTCGATATCTGGGTGGCCGCATACGGTCCGCTCGCACTCAAGCTGACCGGAGAGGTGGGCGATGGGTTCATCCTGCAGCTGGCAGATATCGACATCGCGAAATGGATGATCTCGACGGTCCGGGATGCTGCGGAGAAAGCGGGCCGCGACCCGATGTCGATCAAATTCTGTGTGGCAGCGCCGATGTACATCGGCGACGACTGGGAGCACATGCGCGACCAGTGCCGCTGGTTCGGGGGCATGGTCGGCAACCACGTCGCGGACATCGTCGCAAAATATGGCACGAGCGGCGCCGTGCCGAAGGCGCTCACCGACTACATCAAAGGCCGCGAGTCATACGACTACAACGAGCACGGCAAGGCGGGCAACACCCATACCACCTTCGTGCCAGACGAAATCGTCGACCGGTTCTGCGTGCTGGGCAACGCGAGCGATCACATCGCCAAACTGGAAGAACTGAAGAGCATCGGGGTCGACCAGTTCGCCGGCTACCTGCAGCACGACAACAAGGAAGAGACGTTGCGGGTCTACGGTGAAACCGTCATTCCGGCGCTCCGGGAAAAGATCGTGGCGACGGCATGACCGCCGAGAACCTCGCCCCAGCGATCCGGCGGCGCCGCGGCGCGCCCGCCAGGGAGCTGGCGCGCTGGGGATACGGCCTCGCCGGCATCCTTGTGCTCGCCGCGGCCTGGGAGCTCTACAAGTTCCTCGGGCCGGCCGACGGTGTGATGATCGGCGACGCCCGGGTGCTTCCCCGGGCAACGGACCTGGCGATGCCGCACACCTGGGACATGGTGGCGCGCCTGTTCGACCCGGTCACCCGGTCGGCCACCGCAAACCCGCTCTGGCTCGAGGTGGCGCTGGCCGCATTGACCACCCTCGGTATCGCCGCGGTCGGCTGGCTCGTCGGTATCGTCGTCGGGTTTGCCCTCGCCCTCGTGATGCAGCGCTGGCGACTCGCCGAATGGGGACTTCTGCCGTGGATCATCCTCAGCCAGACCGTGCCGCTCATCGCCTTCGCCCCCGTCGTCCGCAGCTGGGGATCACGCATCGAAATCGGCTCCTTCGAATGGCAGGACTGGATGTCCGTGGCGGTGATCGCCTCCTACCTCTCGTTCTTTCCGATCGCCGTTGGCGCTCTCAAGGGGCTGCAGTCCCCTGACACCATCCACACCGAACTCCTGCGCACCTACGCCGTCGGCTGGTGGACGACACTCCTCAAACTTCGCGTGCCGGCATCCGTTCCCTACCTTCTGCCTGCGCTGCGACTTGGAGCGGCGAACGCGGTCATCGGCGCTGTCGTCGCCGAAGTGTCCACGGGCATGCAGGGCGGTATCGGCCGCATCCTCATCCAGTACGCGGGCCAGGCCAGCGGTGACCCATCCAAAGCGTGGGGGCCCATCTTCGGCTCCATCGTGCTCGGCCTCGCCGCGGCCGGCTCCGTCGCCATCCTCGGCGCCATCCTCAGGAACTACCGACGTGTGGAGATTCACGCATGAACGAGCGACCAGACGTCAAGCGAACGTTTACCCCAGAAGCTGTGACCGTGACCGGGGTCGACAAGACCTTCGAGACCCGCTCCGGCCAGGTGCAGGCGCTGTCGTCGATCGACCTCACCGTCTCAGCGGGGGAGTTCGTCTCCCTGATCGGCCCGTCAGGCTGCGGCAAATCCACCCTCCTCCGCCTCATCGCCGACCTCGACCAGCCCACGGCCGGTGAAGTGACCGTGTTCGGCAAGACGGCGAAGCAGGCCCGGCTGGACCAGGATTACGGGATCGCGTTCCAGCAGGCCGGTCTCCTGCCGTGGCGGACCGTCGCCGCAAACGTGGGGCTACCGCTCGAACTGCACGGGGCATCCGGCCGGGAACGCGCCAATCGGGTGACGGAGTTGCTCGACATGGTCGGCCTGGCCGACTTCGCCGATCGGTTTCCCGACCAGCTTTCAGGAGGCATGCAGCAGCGCGTGGCGATCGCTCGGTCCCTCGCCGAGAAACCGGATCTGCTGCTCATGGACGAACCGTTCGGCGCACTCGACGAAATGACGCGAGAACGGATGCAGACAGAACTTCTCCGCATCCGCGCCGAGACCGGCGCCGCCGTGGTCTTCGTCACCCACTCGATCCCCGAAGCCGTCTACCTGTCGGACCGCGTCGTCGTGATGTCGCCGCGGCCTGGTCGCATCCAGGAAATCGTCCCGATGATCCTCAACCGGTCGCCGGAGCACGCCGAGGCACTCCGCGAGGAGCGCGCCTTCTTCGAGGGCGTCACCGCGGTCCGTGAAGCGCTGCACACCGGATCGCCCGTTGTAACGGGCGCGCGCGGAGTGGATAACCGCTGATGACGACAACCATGCTCGGCCGATCGGCCCCATCCACCCGAACCGAGGCGACCCTCCGCGTCGTGGCCCCCGTCGCGGTCGGAGTTCTGGTGCTCGGGTTTTGGCAGTTCCTGGTCAGCGTCGTCGGGGTCAGCGACTACCTGCTGCCGAGCCCCGCCGCGATCGTCGGCCAGTTCGTTGCGTTTCTCCCCTCCATGGTCTCCGCCACAGCGGTGACCGGGATCAACTCGCTCCTCGGACTCGTGATCGGGTCCCTTCTCGGCATCCTGATCGCTGCCCTTGCCGCCGGCTGGCGGCCGGTCGATCAGATGAGCGCACCGATCGTCGCGTCCCTCGCCGTCATCCCGATCGTGGCGCTCGCCCCCGTGCTCAACTCCATGTTCGGCGCCGACAGCCAGTTCGGCCGGCAGGCGATCGCGGGGCTGGCGTCATTCGTTCCGGTGTTCATCAACACGCTTCGCGGTTTCCGCCAGACGCTCCCCGTGCACCGGGACCTGATGAAGGTTTACGCTGCTTCATCCAGCCAGATCGTCCGCACCGTCACGCTGCCGACAGCGATTCCCTTCATCTTCACCGGCATCCGCATCGCTTCGTCCCTCGCCGTGATCTCGGCGCTCGTGGCCGAGTATTTCGGTGGCCCGCGCGGTGGTCTCGGCGGCCTCATCTCCACCTCGGCGGCTTCAAGCGCCTACCCGAGGGCGTGGGCGTATGTCGTCGCCTCGATCGCTCTCGGACTGATCTTCTACCTCGCCACTCTTGCCCTGGAACGCCTCGCCTCCCGGGGGCGCCAGCGCACCTGAATCGTCCTCACGCCCGCCGGGCGCACAGACGGACACCAGCACCACGGAAACACGAAAGGACCCGACAATGAAACGCAGCACACGTCGCTTCGCGACGGTCGGCGCACTCGCCCTCTCGGCAGCGCTCGCACTCTCCGCTTGTTCAGCACCCGCAGACACCGGATCCACCGGGAATGGTAATGAGAACGGAGGCGATGAACTCACCGAGGTGAAACTGCAACTGCAGTGGCTGCCGCAAGGCCAGTTCGCCGGTTACTTCGCCGCCCTCGACCAGGGTTATTTCGAAGAAGAGGGACTGGACGTCGAAATCATCCCGTCCGGCGGTGACATCGTCCCCCAGGACGCCCTCGCCAACGGAGACGTCGACTACGCCATCGCCTGGGTCCCGAAGGTTCTCGGATCGATCGAGGCCGGGGCGAATGTCACCAACATCGCACAGATCTTCCAGCGGTCGGGAACGCTTCAGGTGTCATGGGCCGACTCAGGCATCGAGAGCGTGGCCGATTTCGAAGGCAAGAAGATCGGTTCGTGGGGCTTCGGCAACGAGTGGGAGATCTTCGCGGCAATGGCTGAGGAAGGTCTCGACTCCTCCACCGTCGAAATCATCACGCAGGACTTCAACATGAACGCCTTCCTGCAGGGCGACATCGACGCCGCGCAGGCGATGACGTACAACGAGTACGCCCAGCTGCTCGAGACCGTGAACCCGGAGACCGGCGAGCTGTACACCGAGGACGACTTCAACGTCATCAGCTACGAGGACACCGTCGGCGCCATGTTGCAGGACGCCATCTGGGCCGACACTGAGAAGCTCGAGAGCGACGAGGCGTACCAGGAGACCACAGTCGCGTTCCTGCGGGCCGTCATCAAGGGCTGGGTGTTTGCCGCCGAGAACCCCGAAGAGGCCGCCGAGATCACGATCGCCGAAGGTTCAGGCTGGGGTCCGAGCCACGAGCTGTGGATGGTCAACGAGACCAACAAGCTCATCTGGCCGGCCGAGAACGGCATCGGCTTCATCGATGAGGAAGCGTTCAACCGCACGGTGGAAGGAGCTCTCTCCGCTGTGAACGAAAGCGGCGCCGCGCTCATCACCGAAGAACCGCCCGCCGGTGTCTGGACCAACGACTACATCCAGCAGGCGCTCGACGAACTCGAAGAAGAAGGGGTCGACGTTCGCGGTGAGGACTTCGAACCGATCGAGGTCACCCTCGAGGAGGGCGGCCAGTAGCACCATCCATTCCGGGTGGGCGGCCGAGTGCCGCCCACCCGGAATCCCCTCGCACGACACGCAACGCACGCACGCAACGAAGGAGATGCCGTGGCACTCACGCTCACGTCCGACACCAACCAGCAGACGCTCGACCTCGACCGCACCCACGTCTTTCACTCGTGGTCGGCGCAGGGCTCGCTCAAGCCGCTCGTCCTGGCCGGCGGCCTCGGCACGCGCGTCTGGGACTTCGAGGGCACCGAGTACCTCGATTTCTCCAGCCAGCTCGTCAACGTGAACATCGGCCACCAGCATCCGGCGGTGATCGCCGCCATCAAAGCGCAGGCCGACCAACTCATCACCATCGCGCCGTCCACGGCGAACCTCACCCGGGGCGAAGCAGCGCGGCGCATCACCGACCTGGCGCCAGACGGCTTCAATAAGGTGTTCTTCACCAACGGCGGGGCGGATGCCAACGAGAACGCCATCCGGATGGCCCGCCTCCACACCGGCCGGGACAAGGTCCTCTCGACCTACCGGTCGTACCACGGCAACACGGGCGCCGCCATCGTCGCCACGGGGGACTGGCGCCGCGTGCCCAACGAGTACGCGCGAGGGCACGTGCACTTCTTCGGGCCCTACCTGTACCGTTCCGAGTTCTGGGCGACGACGCCTGAGCAGGAATCAGAACGCGCCCTGCACTCCCTTGAGCGGGTCATCCAGGCTGAGGGCCCCGCGAGTATCGCGGCGATCCTGCTGGAGTCCGTGCCCGGCACCGCTGGAATCCTCGTGCCGCCGCCCGGATACCTCGCCGGTGTGCGTGCGCTGTGCGACCGCTACGGCATCCTGCTCATCCTCGACGAGGTGATGGCCGGGTTTGGCCGCACCGGTCGCTGGTTTGCGTTCGAGGGGTACGGCGTCGTGCCGGACCTGATCACCTTCGCCAAGGGAGTGAACTCCGGTTACGTCCCCGCCGGCGGCGTGATCATCCCGGATGCCATCGCTGCCGACTTCGACGAGACCGTGTTCCCCGGTGGGCTGACCTATTCCGGGCATCCGCTCGCCATGGCCTCCATTGTCGGGGCGCTCGACGCGATGGCCGATGAGGGCATCGTCGAGAACGCCGCCCGGATCGGGCGCGACGCGATCGGCCCGGGTCTGGCCGAATTGGCGCAGAAGCATGAGCTGATCGGTGAGGTGCGGGGGGAGGGCGTGTTCTGGGCGATGGAACTCGTCGCCGATCAGGAGACCCGCGAACCGCTCGCCGCCGCAACCATGGGCCGGCTCAAGGCGGCGCTCGTCGGGCGCGGCCTGCTGCCGTTCGTGCAGGACAACAGAATCCACGTGGTGCCTCCGTGCACCGTCACCGACGACGAAGTCGCCGAGGCTCTCGCGGCCTACGACGCCGTCTTCACCACCGTCCAGGGAGGACACGCATGACCACGTACATCGACCACTTCATCGGCGGAGCGACCGTTGAAGGATCATCCACCCGCACGGGACCGGTCTTCAACCCCGCGACCGGGGTCGTCCAGAAAGAGGTCCGCCTCGGCAGTGTCGCCGACGTCGACACCGCCGTCCAGGCCGCCGCTGCCGCCTTCCCCGCCTGGAGCGAGGCATCCCTGTCGAAGCGGCAGGCCGTTCTCTTCTCGTTCCGTGAGCTGCTCAATTCCCGCAAGGGCGATCTGGCCGAAATCCTCACCTCCGAGCACGGCAAGGTGCTGTCGGATGCCGGCGGCGAGATCGCCCGCGGGCTTGAAGTCGTGGACTTCGCCACCAGCATCCCGCAATTGATGAAGGGGGAGTACTCGGAGAACGTCTCGACCGGCGTCGACGTGTACACGCTCAAGCAACCGCTCGGCGTGGTGGGAATCATCAGCCCGTTCAATTTCCCGGCTATGGTTCCGATGTGGTTCTTCCCGCTGGCGCTCGCGGCCGGCAACACCGTCGTGCTCAAGCCGAGTGAGAAGGACCCGTCAGCGGCAATCTGGATGGCTGAGCTGCTCACCGAAGCGGGGCTGCCGGACGGCGTCTTCAATGTCGTGCACGGAGACAAGGAAGCGGTGGACGCGATCCTCGACCACCCCGTCATCCAGTCGGTGTCGTTCGTCGGGTCCACCCCGATCGCGCGCTACATCTACGAGACGGCCGCGAGGAACGGCAAGCGGGTCCAGGCTCTCGGCGGTGCAAAGAACCACATGCTCGTGCTACCGGACGCTGACCTCGACCTCGCCGCCGACGCCGCGGTGAACGCCGGCTTCGGATCGGCCGGGGAACGCTGCATGGCGATCAGCGTGCTGCTGGCCGTCGACACGATCGCCGACGACCTCGTCGCCCGCATCGCCACCCGGATGTCGTCGCTCACCACGGGCGACGGTCGTCGCGGTTGCGACATGGGGCCGCTGATCACCGGGGTGCACCGCGACAAGGTGGCCTCCTATGTCGACGTCGCAAGCACCGACGGTGCCACGGTCGTCGTCGACGGCCGGAACCCCGAGGTCAACGGTGAGGACGGTGGGTTCTGGTTCGGACCGACCCTGCTCGACCACGTGCCGACCTCATCGACCGTGTACAGCGACGAGATCTTCGGCCCGGTCCTCTCCGTCGTGCGGGTGTCGAGCTACGCCGAGGGGCTCCAGATCATCAACGACAGCCCATACGGCAACGGCACCGCGATCTTCACGAACGACGGCGGCGCGGCACGCCGGTTCCAGAGAGAGGTGAGCGTCGGCATGGTCGGCATCAACGTGCCGATTCCGGTGCCGGTGGCGTACCACTCCTTCGGCGGCTGGAAGCACTCGATGTTCGGCGACGCGAAAGCCTACGGACCGCGCGGTGTCGAGTTCTTCACCCGCGAGAAGGCGGTCACGAGCCGCTGGCTGGACCCGAGCCACGGTGGCCTGAACCTCGGGTTCCCCGAGCACGACTGACGCGAGTTGCTGGGGTTGAGGGGGTGTGATCACGTGAGAACCCCCTCAACCCCAGCATCTCGCGTGCTTGGTGGCTACACCCAGCGCGGCGACGTGAACGGTGCCGGGTCCTCCACCGGGGCGTGCGCCCGTTGCACGGCTTCGGCCTCGCGCTGCAGCGCATCGGCGACCGTCCGGACGGCAAGACGCTCGGCCTTGTCCGGGCGCATCAACGCGACGATGTGCCGGGACATGTCGACACCGGTGAGCGGTCGGGTCACGATGCCGCGTTCGGGACCGGATGCGGTGAACCGCGGGATCATGCTGATGCCGATCCCCGCAGCGACAAGAGCCTCGGTGATGCTGCTGTCAGTGACCCGCTGCACCACCGTCAGCGCCGAACCGGTGACCGCCTCGATCTCGTGCAGCAGACGGTCGAAGGGGTAGCCCTCAGGCACGCCGATCCACCGTTCATCGACGAGGTGGTCAGGGGTGAGCACGCTGACGCCTGCCAGTCGGTGCCCGAGGGGCAGCGCGATGTCGAGGGGTTCGCTGAGGAGATACAGGTTCCGCAGCCCGCGCCCGCTCCACGACCGGCCGCCGGGGACCGAGTGCGCCAGCACGATGTCGAAGTCGGCGGTCAGAGCGGGGAAATCCTCCGTCTCCGGGTCGCGGTCGACCATGGTCACCTCGAGTCCGGCCACGGACTGGAGGAACGCGAGCACACGGGGCAGCAGCATTTGCCCGGCCGTCGGGAAGGTCGCGACGCTGACCGTCCCGGTCGCATCGTTGCGGTACTCGTCCCACACCGCACCTGCGCGTTCCAGAGCGACCGCGATGTCGCCGGCGCTTCGGGCGAGCGCGCGCCCGGCATCGGTCAGCAGGATGCCGCGACCGCTTCGTTCGGTGAGTGGCAGTCCCGCTTCTCTCTCGAGCACCTTCAACTGCTGCGACACAGCTGACGGGGTCCGGTGGGTGGCTGCGGCGACCGCGGCGATGCTGCCACGCTCGGCCAGCTCCCGGAGAAGATCGAGTCGCCGAACGTCCATGTAGCTATGCTACCGAGTAGCTGAAGGAATCGTCGCTTGTCCTGAATAGTTGAACCGTCCAGTATTGAGGTATCGGCGGCATCCGTCGCCCCTATTCGGTTGGGAATCATGTTCGTTTTCTTCGCAGGAATCGCCGTTCTGAGTGCTGCCGCCATCGTCGGCAGTGCCGTCGTGGTGAGGCGCGACGGATATCGCCAGGTGCCGACGCGCACCTACATTTCGCTGCCGTAAGGCAAGCACCCCGAACTCGCGCCTTCCCAGGTCGACCCCGCAGCGCCAGATGCGGTCCCTGGGCAGGCGCGATTTCGTGCGTTAAGCGACTCCTCGTCGGGACCGGTCGAAGCCGTGGCAACCGGTTGCGGTGGCATACTGAACTCAGGGTCCTCGTCGTTTGCCTGGACCGGTAGCCCTCCCAGGCCCAGATCGCCGAGAGGGCCTGATGCAAGGAGCACCACATGAAAGCGTGGCAATTCACCAACACCCATGAGCCTCTCGTCCTCGCGGACGTGGCTGAGCCGACCGCCGCCCCAGGCGGCGTTGTCATCGACGTCAAAGCGGCCGGGCTGTGCCACTCCGACGTGGGCCTGATGGAAGACGAAGGCTGGCTCGCGCTTCTGGCCAGGCAGCCGATCACCATCGGACACGAAGTCGCCGGAGTCATCAGCGAGGTCGGCGAGGGCGTGACCGAGTGGAAGGTCGGCGACCGTGTCGGATTCTGCCCAACCACCGAGGTAGGCGCCCCCGTGTACGCCTTCGACGGCGGCTTCGCCCCGAAGGCAGCGATCGACCAGGTTGCCCTTGTCCGGATCCCGGACTCCGTCTCCTTCGCCTACGGTGCCGCAGGCACCGACGCCGGCATGACCTCGCACCACGCCGTCATCGTCAACGGCCAGGTGACGAAGGGGACCAAGCTCGGCATCATCGGGTTCGGCGGGCTCGGGCAGATCGGCTCCCGCGTCGCTGTGCTCGCCGGTGCAGAGGTCTACGTCGCCGAGGTGAACGAGGATGTCTGGCAGAACGCCCGAGACGCAGGCGTCACCGACGTGAAGAAGAACATCGCCGATTTCGCCGACATCGGCCTCGACGTCATCGTCGACTTCGCCGGTTTCGGCACGACGACAGCGCAGGCCATCGAAACGGTGCGCCCGGGCGGTCGCGTCGTTCAGGTGGGGATGGGCCGGTTGGAAGCGACCATCAACACCCGCGTGCTCATCACGCACAACGTCACGCTCGTCGGCTCGGTCGGCGGCACAAAGGCGGACGTGCAGGGCGTCTACGACTACCTCGCCACGGGTGAACTCAACCCGACGATCACGGAGATCTCCTTCGACGAGATCCCCGACGGCATCGACAAGCTCGCCAAGGGCCAGGTCGTCGGCCGGCTCGTCGCAACCTTCTGACCAGCCCTCGCGAAAACCGCGGAAATCAGCGGATGCCGCGACCTTCGGGTCGCGGCATTCGCCGCTCCAACCGCGCATCGCTAAACTTGCGAGAGTGACCGACGCGCGCAAGCAACTAATCGAATACATCACGGCGGATGCCGTGTTCCACGGGGACTTCACCCTGACCAGTGGCAAGAAGGCGACGTACTACGTCGACCTCCGCCGGGTCAGCCTCGATCACCGCGTCGCGCCGCTGATCGGCCAGGTGATGATCGACCTCATTTCGGACATCCCGGATGTCGTCGCCGTCGGTGGCATGACCATGGGTGCTGACCCGGTCGCTGCCGCCGTCCTGCACCAGGGCGCCGCCCGCGGCCTCGCCTACGACGCTTTCGTGGTGCGCAAGGAACCCAAGGACCACGGGCGCGGCAAGCAGGTCGAAGGGCCGGAGCTTGCCGGGAAACGAGTCATCGTGCTCGAAGACACGTCGACAACGGGGGGTTCACCGCTCGCCGCCATCGAGGCGCTCAAGAAAGTCGGAGCGGAGATCGCCGGCGTCGCTGTCGTCGTCGACCGCAACACGGGCGCCCGGGAGATCATCGAAGCCGCCGGCTACCCGTACCTCGCTGCAATCGGCCTGTCCGACCTGGGGCTCGAGTAGTGGCTGACGACACCCGCCGCCCCGACGACGACAAGAACCCGGTCGACCCGCCAACGGGTGAGAGAGAAGTCGCCGGAGCTGATTGGCTCATCTCACAGCTCGACGCCGCGCCGACGGGCCAGTTCGACACTAGGCAGGTCCCCCGGAATGGCGCCGACGGCTCCCCGGATGCAGCTCGTGCCGGAGACAACCCGGTGCTCGCCTGGTGGCGCGAGAAGCTGGTCGCCGCAGACGCACTGGTGAACCCCGAGCCGCGCCCGGAACACAACGTCGAGAACGCTGAGAACAATACGGGCGACAAGGCAGACACGGGCGTCCATCACGTCGCACCAGTCGAGGACGCTGCGCCGGCCGTCGACGCCGCCGAACCTGTGCTTCCTCAACCGGCACGGTTCGCGCCGCGACGTACCGAAAAGCCCGCTCCACCGTACGAACCAGAGCCGGCGTTTCTCCCCGAGCCCGCCTTCGCGCCCGCCTGGACCCCTGTCGTGCCGGGCGACGCCGACGGTGCCGACTCCCCTTTCGATCGCGAACCCACAGACGACCTCGAAGACGAAGCCGAAACCGGCCTGATCCCAACGGTAGAACCCGCGCTGTTCACACCGCGTTCCGCCCGCGAGTCCCAGGTGGAGGAGCCGGAAGAACCGGACCTTCCCGCCGGGAACGCCCACCCCGTTCTTCCGGTCCCGGCGTTCACGCCGCCCGCCCCGCGTCGCGACTCGGAACCGGAGGATTCGCTCGAAGCCGAATCTCAGGCGGACCTTCGGATCGACGCCCCGCACGACCCGCCCTTTGAGACCGAGGACCTCGACAACTTCAGCTGGAAGCTCACCGCGAACGACCAGCTGGATCCGCGGGTCCACCGCAGGGATGCCGCCGGAACGGTCGGGCCGGTTCCGGCCGGCTCCGGGGCATCCGATTCGCACAGTGACGACGCCGATGATGGGCTCCCCACCCGCCGGCCGACCCGCTTCGACGCCGAGCAGGAAACGTCGCCGGTGGAGCCCGTGATCATTCCCGCACCCGACCCCGCCGGACCGCGCAAGCGGATGACCTACACCAGCCCGGCGCCGGGAATCGAACCCGCAGTGCCTCGAGTGGCACCCTCGCCGGTCAAGCCGGCGAGGCGCCCTCTTCGCCCAGCGCGCCCGGCAGCCGCACGCGCGCCACGCCCGGTCGTTCTCGCTGCGATCGGCATCGTGGCTCTCCTCGTGCTCGGCGGGCTGTTCTTCCTCGGTTCCCAGCTTCCCGGCCAGCTCGCCGGGCCGGCGCCGACAGCCGCACCCTCACCGACGGCAACGCCGACACCGACCGTGCCGGCCGCTCCCGTCGGACCCGCCGCTCCGGGTGAGCAGCAATGGACCGCTCTCGGCGGCGGTGAATGCATCGAACCGTACTCGACCCCGTGGGCGGAGACCTTCACGGTCGTCGATTGCGCTGAACCTCACGCGGCCCAGATGGTCTTCACCGGACCGGTAGCCGAAGATCCCGCGGCGGAATACCCCGGCGAGGACGAGATCCTCGAGCGGATCGCCCTCTGGTGCAGCGCCCCAGGCGTCCTCGACGCCGACGCGGCAGACGAGTACTCAGACCTTCAGGTGCAGGGCACGTACCCGGTGTCCGAGGAGCAATGGGCGGACGGGCAGCGCAATTACTACTGCTTCGTCGACCGCTCGAGCGGTGAACCCCTGAGCGGGTCAGTCGCCGCCCAGGGCTGAGGCCTCGACGCCGGCCGGCGACTCAAACGACTTCCGACTCGATCGGGTGGTGTTCGAGCAGGTCGACCACGCCGCCGAGGATCTCCGAGGGCCGGAACGGGTACTTCTTGATCTCGGCCTCGTCGCTGATCCCGGTGAGAACAAGAATGGTGTGCAGGCCCGCTTCGATCCCGGCGACCACGTCTGTGTCCATCCGGTCACCGATCATGCCCGTGTTCTCGGAGTGGGCACCGATCTTGTTGAGGGCCGAGCGGAACATCATCGGGTTCGGCTTGCCGACGATGTACGGCTCCTTGCCTGTGGCTTTGGTGATCAGCGCGGCGATCGCGCCGGTGGCGGGCATCGGGCCGTCCGCACTCGGACCGGTGGCATCCGGGTTAGTCGCGATGAAACGGGCACCATTGTTGATCAACCGGATCGCCTTGGTGATCGCCTCGAACGAATAATTGCGGGTCTCACCGACGACGACGTAGTCAGGCGCTGTCTCGGTCATGATGAAGCCGGCCTCGTGCAGCGCGGTGGTGATTCCCGCTTCGCCGATGACGAAGGCTGAACCGCCCGGCATCTGGTCCTTGAGGAACGCCGCGGTGGCGAGTGCTGAGGTCCAGATGAACTCCTCAGGCACCTCAAGCCCTGACGCCCGCAGCCGTGCGCTGAGGTCCCGCGGGGTGAAGATGGAGTTGTTCGTGAGCACCAGGTAGGGCTTGCCCTGGTCGCGCCACTGCTGCAAAAGCTCGGCGGCGCCCGGCAGCGGCCGGTTTTCGTGAACCAGAACACCGTCCATGTCGGTCAGCCAGCACTCAACTTCGTCGCGTCTTGTCATGCCACAACTCCTTCGCTCATCGCTCAGTTTAGGGTGGCAGCCGAAACTCAGGCGCTCAGCCAGATCGCCGCCAACGCCGCCGACGGCAGCGGAACAAGAGTCGCCCCGACGAGAAGGGCGCCAGGGCGAACCGAAACCGTCGTGCCGACATCGATACCGGATGCCTCGAGCTCGCGCAGCAGGGACGGGTCCCGGTCGCTGATCCGCAGCACCACCCCGCTGTGTCCGTCGCCGGCCTCCTCCAGCAGAACGGCCCGCTCTCGCCGCACCGAACCGTCGACCGCTGGAATGGGGTCGCCGTGCGGATCCCGGTCCGGATGGCCCAGGCGCTCGTCGATGCTCGCCAGCAGGCGGTCACTGATCGCGTGTTCGAGCACCTCGGCTTCGTCATGGACGGCGTCCCAGCCGTACCCCATCTCCTGCACGAGCCAGGTCTCGACGAGCCGGTGCCGCCGCACGACAGCGACCGCCGCCGCCGTTCCCGCTTCGGTAAGCGAGATCGCCCCGTATCGAACGTGGGTCACGAGACCCTGAGCGGCGAGTTTCTTCACCATCTCGGTGACCGTCGACGGTGCCAGCCCGAGACGGGTGGCGAGCGCAGACGGCGTGATGGCATCCGCCTGCCATTCCGTGTGGGCGTAGATGGTCTTGAGGTAATCCTCGACAACGGGTTTCGACGGCTTCATGGGCTGACCAGACTACGGCGTGCGCGAAGGCGCGCCGTCGCAACCCCTCCGCGCGGTCCGAACAGGAACGCCAGACAGAACAGCACCGCCTGTGCGAGAACGACGGAGCCACCGGTCGACCAGTCCGCGTAGAAGCTCACGTAGACGCCCACGAGCGCCGCGACGCACGTGGCCGCGGTTGCGACGGCGAGCATCCCAGCCATGCTCCGAGCGACGAGGTAGGCCGTAGCACCGGGGATGATCAGCATCGCGACGACGAGGACGATGCCGACGGCCTGCAGGGTGACCACGACCGTCAGGGCGAGGAGCCCGAGGAGCATCACCCGGATCAGGCGCGTGTTGAGCCCGATCGCGTGAGCATGGAGCGGGTCGAACGCGAAGAGCGTGAAGTCGCGTCGCTTGAGAAGCAGTACTGAGCAGGTGAAGAGTCCGATCACGCCCACCTGCAGGAGGTCCCCTGGACCGACGCCGAGCACGTTCCCGAACAGGATGTGTGCGAGGTCGATCTGGCTCGGCGTCACCGAGATGAGGACGATTCCGAGGGCGAACAGGCTCGTGAACACCACGCCGATGGCGGCATCCGCCTTGATCTTCGTGTTCGACTGGATGCCGCCGATGAGTGCGACGGCTCCGACGCCGAAGAGAAAAGCCCCGACGGCGAACGGCCAGCCGATCGCATAGGCGAGCACGACTCCTGGGAGGACCGAATGCGAGACGGCGTCACCCATGAGCGACCAGCCGATCTGCACCAGCCAGCAGGAGAGCAGCCCGCAGGTCACAGCGGCGAGAAGAGTCGAAACCAGTGCCCGCACCATGAAGCCGTATTGGAGGGGGTCGGTGAGCCAGGCGACAAGGTCGATCATGTCTGCACCCCGAATGCCAGGGCCAGCCGGTCGGGGGTCAACGCCTCCAGCGGTGGGCCCTGGAAGAGCACGCGGCGCTGGAGGAGGATGACGTCGTCACAGAGTTCGGGCACTCCGCCGAGGTCGTGGGTCGACATCAGGATGCTGCGCCCCTCCGCCCGCAGTTCCCGGAGCAATGCGGTGATCGTCGCTTCGCTCCCCGTGTCCACCCCGGCGAAGGGTTCGTCGAGAAGCAGGAGCCGGGCGTCCTGCGCGATGCCGCGGGCGACGAAGGCGCGCTTGCGCTGGCCGCCGGAGAGGGCGCCGATGCTGCGGGAGGCCAGGTCGGAGAGGCCGACGCGATCGAGCGCGGACGCGACGGCATCATGGTCCGACCGCCTCGGGCGTCTCGAGAACCCCATCCGGCCGTATCGGCCCATCAAGACGACGTCACGGACGGAGACCGGAAAGTTCCAATCGACCGATTCGGATTGCGGCACGTAGGCGACAGCGTTCGATCCCCTGGCGGCTCCGCTCGATTCGCCGAAGATCCTCACCCGACCGGCTGCGGGTTTCACGAGCCCCATCACGCTGGCGTAGAGGGTCGACTTGCCTGAGCCGTTCATGCCGAGCAACCCCGTGATCGTGGCCGGGGTCACGTCGAAGGTGACATCGGAGAGGGCGGTGACGTCGCCGTACCGCACGGTCAGGTTCTCGACCGATACCGCGGCGCTCATACCCGGCCGTCCAGCCCGCGGGTGATGAGCTGGATGTCGTGGCGCAGGAGATCCAGGTAGGTGGGCACCGGCTCGCCGTCGGAGAGCGAGTCGACATAGAGCACGCCGCCGAATTGTGCCCCTGAGTCGGTGACGACCTGTTGCTGGGCGGCGTCACTGACCGTGGATTCGCAGAAGACAGCGGGGACATCGCGTTCGCGGACCGTGTCGATCAGACGCGCCGCCTGTTGAGGGGTGCCCTGTCCCTCCTGGTTGACCGCCCAGAGGTAGCCCTCGTCGAGCCCGGCATCCCTGGCCAGGTAGCTGAAGGCGCCCTCGCAGGTCACAAGCATGCGCTGATCGTCCGGAAGGGAGGCGACGGCGGATGACAGGTCGCCCGCGGCGGCCCGAAGCTTCGCCGTATAGGCCGCCCCATTCGCCTGGAACGTTTCTGTCGCTGAAGGGACGAGGTCGGAGAACGCCGTCACAAGATTGTCGACATAGACCTCGGCGGCAACCGGCGACATCCAGGCGTGTGGATTCGGCCGGCCCTTGTAATCGCCGACCGCAATCGAGATCGGCTCGACGCCATCGCTGAGGACGACCGTCGGCGCGTCGATATCGGCGGTGAACTGGTCGAACCAGCTCTCCAGGCCGAGCCCGTTCGCGAGGAGGAGGTCGGCCCCGTCCGCCCGGATCAAATCCGAAGGAGTCGGCTCGTAACCGTGGATCTCGGCGCCGACGCGGGTGATCGATTCCACACGGATGACATCCCCTGCAACGTTCTCGGCGAGATCCGCCAGCACCGTGAATGTGGTGAGGGCGAGCGGGCGCGAATCTGCGGCCGCCGGGGAATCGACGGGGGAGCAGCCGGCGCCCGTGAGAAGAAGAACCAGCGCGACCCCGGCACTGCGGAACGCGGAGGTTTTCGGCATACCGAAACGATAGCAAAATTTCGGTTCGCCGAAAAGAGCTGCCTGCGTGGATTTCGGTGTAGGACTGGGGGAGGCTCGAACGGGCGGAGGAGGTGCGGCGGTGGAGTGGGAGTCGCTTGTGGTTCCGCTGGGTTCGGTCGGCCGAGAGGACATTCCGCTTGCCGGCGGCAAGGGCGCCAACCTCGGCGAACTGGTGCAGGCGGGTTTCCCTGTCCCGCCGGGCTTCGTCATTTCGACCCAGGCCTATGCGGGGGTCGCTGAAACTTTCGACATCCGCGGATGGCACGAAGCCGGCGACGCCGAATCGATCCGCAACGCCCTCGCATCCGCGGCAGTGCCCGCCGAGCTGCGCTCGCGAATCGAGAGCGCCTATCAGGATCTGGGCGGTGGACAGGTGGCAGTCCGGTCGAGTGCGACGGCAGAGGACCTGCCCGGTGCAGCGTTCGCCGGACAGCAGGACACCTACCTCGGCGTCACGGGCGCTGATGCGGTGGTCGACGCCGTTCGGCGCTGCTGGGCATCGCTCTGGACCGATCGCGCCATCGCGTACCGCAAGCGGCTCGGCATCGGGCCCGCCGATGTGCGGATCGCCGTGGTCGTCCAATCGCTCCTCGACGCGGATGCCGCTGGGGTGCTGTTCACCGCGGACCCGGTTACCGGCAATCGCAGCCACACCGTCATCGACGGAAGCCCCGGCCTCGGTGAGTCCGTCGTGTCCGGGCTCGTGACCCCTGACCATTTCGTGGTCGGGAAGGACGGTTCGATCCTGAGCTGGACAGCGGGTCTCCGGGAAGTCGTTCTCCGGCCATCCGCCGACGGGGTCCGGCCTGAAACCGGCGCGGCGACAGGGAAACCGATCCTCGATCAGGCCCAGGTGGCTGCGCTGGTGCGACTGGGAACCGACGTGCAGGCGCATTTCGGCCGACCGCAGGACATCGAATGGGTGCTCGCCGGCGGCACGCTCTTCCTGGTCCAGGCGCGACCCATGACAGCGTTGCCCCCGCCACCCGTCCGGTTGAATGCAATCCAGAAGCGAGCCGCATCCGTGCTCCTCGACTACCTCCCGGTGCGCCCATACCCGCTCGATGTCACGACCTGGTGGCGGTTCGGGCCGGCCGGCCTCATGCTCAACATCGCCGGGGGGCTCGGCATCCGTATCGACGAAGCCGGTCTCCTTCCCGAAGTCGACGGGGTCGTCGACCGGTTCGTTCCGCCGATGCCCCGGCTCACTCCGAAAGCTCTCACAGCGCCCGTTCGGATCCTCTCGCGGGCCCGGCGGTTCGACCCGGCCGAGTGGAGGGCCGATTCCCGGTACTCCGAATACGACGCCGCCGTTCGGAGGCTGCGCTCGGCGGACCCCGAGCGGATGCGATGGGGTGTTCTTCTCCGTGTGCCCAGCGCCGTCGCCGCCGCGATCACACCGATCACCGGGCTCCGAGCCGACTACCTGCCCGGATCGGCGCTCGCCGTAGGCCGGCTGCTCGGGCTGCTCACCGTGCTCGGCAAACGACGACTGCTCGGCGATCTCCTCGTCGGCGCGCAAACACGCACCACCGACGGGAACGACGCTCTCCTCAACCTCGCCGCGCTGGTGCGAGACACACCGTCCCTTCGAGCGGTGTTCTCCGCGAACGATCCCGCCGACATCGAGGAGCAGATGGCAACGCTCGATGGCGCCGACCGGTTTCGAACCGAATTCGCGGCCTTCCTCGATGAGTTCGGGCACCGAGAAACGGTGAGCCCGGTGCTCGCGTCGTCGCCGACCTGGTCGGAGCGCCCGGTCGTCGCGCTGGGTGTTATCGCGGTTCTCTCCGCCGAGGGCCCGGACCGGGGATCGCCGGCAAGCGCCGCGGAACGCGAGTTGTTGCGGCATCCGTTGCTCGCGGGAGCGAACCGCCGACGTCTCGTTCTCCGGGTCCTCGAGCGGGCGAGGGAGGGCATCCGGTTTCGCGAGGATTCCCACTTCGAATTTCTGCGCCTTCTGCCGCCGCTTCGATCAGCCCTGCTCGAGATGGGACGGCGGCTGAGCGGGGCGGGACTTCTGGCAGCACCGGGAGACGTCTTCCACCTGCGGCTGGAAGAACTCGAGGCGATCGCCGACCCGGCCCGGATGCCGTCAGCGCAGGCGGTCCGGTTGCGGTCCGCTGTCCGTGTCCGCGCGGCCCGGCGCGACGAACTGGCCTCGGTGAAGCTCCTCGACTTCTCACAGATCTACCCGTCACCCACCGGCGGCGTCCTCGTGCAGGGAAGCCCGGCCAGCACGGGAGTCGCAACCGGGCGTGTGCGCGTCATTCTGGACGCCACAGCATTCGGGACCCTCCAGTCGGGTGAGATCCTCGTCTGCCCGTACACGAATCCGTCCTGGACGCCGCTGTTCTCCCGCGCGGCCGCCGTCGTGGTCGACAGTGGCGGCGTCGCGTCGCACGCCGCCATCGTCGCGAGGGAATACGGGTTGCCGGCGGTGATGGGAACCGGGACCGCGACCAGTGTGCTCGAGACCGGGCAGCTGGTCACCGTCGACGGGAACACGGGCCGGGTGACCGCCGCGGGGGACGGCGAGGTCGGGAGCCGGCCGCGCGGTTAGGGTTGGAGGGTGCCAGAGAACCCCCTGAACCCCAGCCACGAGCTGTCGACGAACGGCGTCGGGCCGTGGCAGGGCGACTGGCCCGAGGAGGAGTACTTCGACCCGGACCTGCTCATCCACGGCGACACCCGCAACGTCATCGACCGGTACCGCTACTGGAAGCTCGACGCGATCGTCGCCGATCTCGATGAGCACCGGCATCCGTTCCACGTCGCCATCGAGAACTGGCAGCACGACATGAACATCGGTTCGATCGTGCGCACCGCGAACGCCTTCGGCGCCGACACCGTGCACATCGTCGGTCGCCGCCGCTGGAACAAACGTGGCGCAATGGTCACCGACCGGTACCAGCACGTTCTGCACCACGCGGATGTCGCGGGGCTGGTCGAGTGGGCGCGCGCCGAGAACCTGCCGATCCTGGGGATCGACAACGTGCCAGGCTCCGTGCTGATCGAAACCTTCGCGCTTCCCGAGCGCTGCCTCATGCTCTTCGGGCAGGAAGGTCCTGGGCTCTCTCCCGAGGCGATCGCCGCGGCGGATGCCGTGCTCGAGATCAGCCAGTTCGGCTCCACCCGGTCCATCAACGCCTCTGCGGCCGCGGCCGTCGCCATGCACGGCTGGGTGATGCAACACGTCAGCTTTCCCCGGCTCGAAAGCTGATCCGTGGAGAACGGCCCTCGAGGGGGTAGCGTGAGGCCATGACTGAGATCACCGACGATCTACCCGCAATCCTCCTCCGTGAGGAACACGCCGGCTGGAAAGCCATTCTCCAGGGCCGCGGTGGTGAGCACTACGCGAGGGCGATGACCCGCGACGGCCTGATGATCGTGCCCGGTGCAGCGATCAGCCGGGACGACGTCGCTCGGTCCTTCGCCGGCACTGTGCCGTGGGACGCGTACGAGATCCACGAGCCCGCCATCGTCCGGCTGGGCGAGCACGCCGGGATCGTCGCATACCGGGCGGTCGCCACGCGCGGGGATGAGACGCTTGAGTTCCGCATGTCGACAACCTATTTGTACGGTGGCGGCAGCTGGCACGTGGCTCTACACCAGCAGAGTCCCGCGTAGCAACGCTGGCGCCCGTCGCGTTTCGTTGTCTACGCTGAAATCATGCAAAGCCACCCGACCGGCTTAGCTCGAGGGGCCGGCCATGATCAGGTTTGACGCGGTATCGAAAAAGTTCCCGGACACCACACTCGCCGTCGACAACTTCAGCCTGACAATTCCGTCACGCACCACGACGGTGCTGGTGGGGTCGAGCGGCTCAGGCAAGACCACCCTGCTGCGCATGATCAACCGCATGGTCGACCCCACCGCCGGCCGCATTTTCATCGATGACGACGACATCTCCACTCTGGAGCCGGTCAAGCTCCGCCGTCGCATCGGGTATGTCATGCAGAACTCAGGCCTGCTCCCGCATCGCACCGTCGCGGACAACATCGCCACGGTTCCGCTGCTCTCCGGCGTCAAGCGCGCGCAGGCGCGGGCGGAGGCCCTGACGCTCATGGACACGGTCGGCCTGGACCGTTCGCTTGCCGAGCGGTACCCTTCCCAGCTCTCCGGCGGGCAGCAGCAGCGTGTCGGCGTCGCCCGTGGCCTCGCCATCGACCCCAACATTCTGCTCATGGACGAACCGTTCGGGGCGGTCGACCCGCTCGTCCGGAGTGAACTGCAGCAGGAACTGCTCCGAATCCAGAAGGATCTCGCGAAAACCATCGTCTTCGTCACTCACGACATCGATGAGGCTTTCCTGCTCGGCGACCAGGTCGTGCTGCTGAGGACGGGCGGGCAGATCGCCCAGGTCGGCACTCCGGCTGAAATTCTCGCCAACCCGGCCGACGACTTCGTCAATAACTTCATCGGCGCTGATCGAGGTCGACGGGCGCTCCGGATCGAAGTGGTGTCCGGGCGCCAGGTCGTGGTCGACGGAACCGGCCGGCTCGCAGGCATCCTGAACCAGGGCACACGGATATGACCTGGGTGCTCGCGAACATCGAGCAGATCTGGGATCTGACCCTGGACCACATCCTGCTCAGCATCCCGCCGATTCTCCTCGGGTTCCTGTTCGCTGTGCCGATCGGCTGGCTCGCCCACCGCTATCGCATGTCCCGCGGGGTGTTGCTCACCGTGTGCGGTCTGCTGTACACGATTCCGTCGCTCGCTCTCATCGTGGCCATGCCGACGGTGCTCGGCACCCAGATCCTCAACCCGGCGAACCTCATCGTGACGCTCACCATCTACGCTGTGGCCCTCATGGTCCGGACGGCGACGGATGCCTTCGACGCGGTGTCCGGAGACGTCACCCAATCCGCCACAGCCGTCGGCTTCGGCGCCTGGCGCCGGTTCTGGCAGGTTCAGTTGCCGCTCGCCGGCCCTGTTCTCCTCGCCGGTCTGCGCGTCGTCTCGACGAGCACCGTCAGTCTCGTGACGCTCGGTGCCCTCGTCGGTATGTCCGGGCTCGGCTATTTCTTCACCAACGGGTACCAGCGCAACTTCGCGACGGAGATCCTCGTCGGCATCGTCGGCACGATCCTCATCGCCGTGATCTTCGACGTGCTCCTGGTGCTCGCCGGACGGATTCTTCTGCCGTGGGCACGTGTGGACGCCGCGGCTCGTCGAAACGCCAGGACGGCACGAACGAAAGCCGTCGCCGCATGAACGCCTTCGCAGAAGCTTTCGCCTGGATCGGCGACCCGTCGCACTGGACCGGGCCCGACGGCATCCCGACCCGGCTCGCCCAGCATCTGGGATACACCGGGTTGACCGTCCTCATCGCCGTTCTCATCGCGGTGACCCTCGGCCTGTACATCGGCCACACCGGGCGATTCCGTGGCATCTCGATCGGTGCGACAAGCGCGCTTCGGGCGCTTCCCACCCTGGGGCTGCTGACGTACCTTGCCATTGCCTTCGGCTTCGGCATCCGGCTCGCCCTCATCCCGACCATCATCGTGCTCGTCGTCCTTGCGATTCCGCCGTTGCTCGCCGGCGCATACTCAGGGATCGAATCGGTGGACCCGCGCACGGTGGATGCCGCACGGTCGATGGGGATGACCGAGTGGCAGATCCTGTGGAAGGTGGAGATTCCGCTCGCGCTGCCGCTCATCATCGGGGGAGTGCGATCGGCCGTGCTTCAGGTCGTCGCTACGGCCACCGTTGCGGCATACATCTCGCTCGGCGGGCTTGGGCGGTACATAATTGATGCCCTCCCTGTCCGCGATTACACGAAGGTGCTCGTCGGAGCACTGCTTGTCACTCTCCTCGCGCTCGTGCTCGAGGGAATCCTGATCTCGATCCAACGCCTGACCGTGCCGGCCGGGGTTCGGGCAATCCGAACGACCGCGCCGCTCCGAAGGCTTCGCGCGTCTGGCCAGGATGCTTCCACAGCATCCCGGGCAACGTGAACGGCAACGTTCCATCCCACACAGTAAGGAAATTCGATGTTCTCTTCACGACGCGGCCGCCTGGCCGCCGCACTTCTCGCCGCGGGCACGACGCTCGCTCTCACTGGTTGCGGTGCGGGGGGCGACCCTCTCGAGCCCGCTGAGCCGTCAGGCGACGCCGAAACGATCGTCGTCGGTTCTGCGGGCTTCGCCGAGTCCGAAATCATTGCCCAGATTTTCGCGCAGGCGCTTGAAGCCAACGGTGTGACCGTCGAGTTCGCCGGCCCGATCGGCCAGCGTGACGTCTACATCGAAGCACTGCAGGACGGCTCGATCGATCTCATCCCCGATTACAGCGGCAACCTGCTTCAGTTCTTCGACGAGGATTCAGAGGCAACGTCGAGCGAAGAGGTCTTCGCGGCGCTTCCGGATGCCCTGCCAGAGGGCTTCGAGGTGCTCGAGCAGTCCAACGCAGAGGACAAGGACAGCTACAACGTCACGCGGGAATTCAGCGAACAGAACAATGTCACCAGCCTCGCTGACCTCGCCGGACTCGACGTGCCGCTCATCGTCGGCGGCAACCCGGAGCTCGCTGAGCGCCCGTACGGGCCGCAGGGACTGACCGACATCTACGGTGTCGACGCGGCCAACATCAGCTTCGTTCCGATCAGCGACTCCGGTGGACCACTCACGACGGCCGCTCTGCTCGACGGCACGGTGAACATCGCTGACATCTTCTCGACCACCCCGTCGATCAAGGAGAACGGCTTCGTGACACTCGAGGACCCCGAGAACATGATCCTCCCGCAGAATGTCCTTCCACTCATCAACTCGGAGAAGGCATCCGACACCGTGAAGGACACCCTGAACGCCGTTTCGGCGGAACTCACGACGGAAGACCTGATCGAACTCAACAGCCGGAACCAGGGTGACGAAAAGGCTTCCCCCGAGGCTCTCGCCTCCGACTGGCTCGCCGAAAAAGACCTCTTTTAAGGAGAAGATACCCGAAGCGGGTGCCCTCGGGCACCCCCATAGGGAAGGCGGGACAACCCCAGACCGCCAGACACAAAG
>NZ_JBKJWH010000187.1:0-29727 GCF_046716805.1 Mycetocola sp.
GACCGACTGGCAGCAGCCGCTCGTCGTCGCCCTGACCAAAGCAAAGGGCGTCTCGATCGTTCACGAGACCGTGTACGAGCAGCGATTCGGCTTCGTCGACGCACTCGTCGAGATGGGCGCGACGATCCAGGTCCACAAGGAGTGCCTCGGCGGACAGGCCTGCCGGTTCGGGCAGAGGAACTTCAATCACTCCGCTGTCATCTCAGGCCCGACGCACCTTCGCGGCGCAGACATCGTCGTGCCCGACCTTCGCGGCGGCTTCTCCCACCTCATCGCGGCCCTGAGTGCGGAGGGAACGTCCAGGGTCTCGAACGTCGGCATCATCAGCCGCGGTTACGAAAAATTCATCGCCAAGCTGGAACAGCTGGGAGCAGATTTCGTTCTCGAAGGCTGATGGGCGTGCCGAAGACCGAACAGCGCCGGCGAGCGAGCCCGGAAAAGACCCGGCCGTCGATCTATTGGCTGCTGGCGTGCATCGCGCTGCCTCCTGCCAGGTTGATGATGAAGATCCGGGTCCAGGACGGGCACAAGCTGCCGGTGAACGGTCCGTTCGTCCTCGCTCCTAACCACTTCAGTGAGATCGACCCGATCGTCATCGGGATCGCGGTCTGGAAGATGGGCCGCGCGCCGCGGTTCATGGCCAAGGCCGGGCTCTTCAAGGTCCCCGTTGTCGGCTGGCTGTTGACCAAATCGGGCCAGATCCCGGTGGAGCGCACAGGGTCGACCCGTGGCAGCGATCCGGTTCAGGCGGGTGGACTTCTCGTTGAGAAGGGCCAGGGCGTCGTCATCTACCCCGAGGGTTCACTCACCCGCGACCCCGCAATGTGGCCGATGCGCGGCAAGACGGGAGCCGTCCGGGTCGCGCTGACCCATGGCATCCCGATCACGCCGATCGCGCATTGGGGCACGGACAAGGTGATGGCGCGTTACTCGCGCAGAATCAACTTCTTCCCGCCGAAGCGGATCGACGTCAAGGTCGGCGACCCCGTCGACCTTTCCGAGTTCGCCAACCGCCCGCTCGACGCAGCGACTCTCGCCGAGGCGACGGCCGTCGTCATGAAGGAGATCACCGCGCTTCTGGAGGACCTTCGCGGCGAGAAGGCTCCGGACGAGCCGTGGGACCCGAGCAAGCACAACCAGAAGGACACAGGCCGATTTTGAGCCGACGACTCACCTCACCGGCCCGGGTTGCGGTGCTCGGCACCGGCAGTTGGGGCACCACCTTCGGCAAGATCCTCGCCGACGGTGGCGCCGACGTCACCATGTGGGCGCGGCGACCCGAACTCGCCCGGGAGATCGCGAAGCAGCACCGCAACAGCGACTACCTGCCTGGCGTGCAACTGCCTGCGAACCTCACCGCGACATCCAACCTGGCCGACGCTCTCCGGGGAGCACAGCAGGTATTCATCGCCGTTCCAAGCCAGTCGCTGCGGGACAACCTCGTTGCCGTGCGGCCGTTACTCGAACCCGGGACGATCGTGATCTCCCTCATGAAGGGCGTCGAGAAACGATCAGGACTGCGGATGAGCGAAGTCATCCGGCAGGGACTCGACATCGACCCGTCGCGGATCGCCGTGGCATCCGGTCCGAACCTCGCGCTCGAGATCGCCCGTGAGCAGCCCACAGCGGCCGTCGTCTCCTCGGTGAGCCTCGAGACCGCTCAGGCCGTCGCGCTCCTTGCCCGGAACCGCTACTTCCGCACGTTCGTCAACACGGATGTCATCGGTACCGAATTCGGCGGGGTTCTGAAGAACCTCATCGCGGTCGCAATCGGCATCGTCGACGGCGTCGGCTACGGCGAGAACACCAAAGCATCGATCATCACCCGGGGCCTCGTCGAGATGACGGACTTCGCGGTCGCTCAGGGCGCACAAGCCGAGACCCTCGCCGGGCTCGCCGGCCTTGGCGACCTCATCGCCACCTGCCAGTCACCGCTGTCCCGCAACAACACCGCCGGACGCCTGCTCGGGCAGGGATACAGTTTCTCCGCCGTCGTCAAGCAGATGCAGCAGACGGCGGAAGGTCTCGCCTCTGTCGCGCCCATCCTCGAACTGGCCCGATCGATCGGTGTCGAAATGCCGATCGTCGAGCAGGTCAAGCAGGTCCTCGACGGCACACTCGACCCCAAAGACATTGCACCTCACCTCACGACAGACAGCGACGAGCCGCAAGGCGAAAGGACGAATGATGACGCAGAAGCGCCTGGTGGTGGTGTTGTTTGGAGGTCGATCAAGCGAGCATTCAATCAGTTGCGCGACGGCGGGCGGAGTCCTCACAGCGATTGACCGCGACCTCTTCGATGTCATCCCGGTCGGAATCACCCGTGACGGCGCTTTCGTGCTCGAGGACGACGACCCGGCGAAGTTCGCGCTCGACCCGGCGCGCCTGCCCGAGGTCTCCGACAACGGGTCCCGCGTGTGCTGGCCGGACAGCATCCGTTCCCGGGAACTGCGCGTCACGACGGCGGACGGCGCTGAGCGGTCGCTGGGCAGCCCCGACATCGTGTTCCCGATCCTGCACGGCCCGTTCGGTGAGGACGGCACGCTGCAGGGCATGCTCGAGCTCGTCGGGTACCCCTATGTCGGCAGCGGCGTGCTCGCCTCAGCGCTCGGCATGGACAAGCACTTCACCAAAACCGTTCTCGAACACGCCGGCATCACCGTGGCACCGTGGCGCACGGTCACCGCAGAGGATTACCGGGCTCGCCCGGCCATCGCCGCAGAGGCGCTCGAAGCTCTCGGATCTCCGGTCTTCGTCAAACCCGCCCGGGCGGGTTCCAGTGTCGGGGTGAGCCGCGTCTCCAACGCCGCGGAACTCGACGTCGCCATGGCGACCGCGTTCGCTGAGGACTGGAAGGTTCTCGTCGAGGCCGGCGTGCCCGGTCGTGAGCTGGAGATCGCGGTACTCGGCGGCCGTCCGGGGGAGCCCGCACGGGCATCCGTCGCCGGGGAGATCGTGCTGTCTGGCCGGGAGTTCTACGACTTCGACGCGAAGTACCTCGACGCGCCGGGCATCGACCTGGTCTGCCCGGCTGAACTGTCGGACGACGAGCTCGCCGAACTGCAGCGCGTCGCCATCCGTGCGTTCGAGGCGATCGGCGCTGAGGGACTCGCCCGTGTCGACTTCTTCCTGCCCGCAGACGGCGGCATCATCGTCAACGAGGTCAACACGATGCCCGGCTTCACGCCGATCTCGATGTTCCCCACCTGCTGGATCCGGTCAGGGCTCAGCTACTCCGACCTCATCACCGAACTGCTCGACGTGGCTGCCGCGCGGCGAGGCGCCTGAGCTGTTCGGGACCGGATCACCCGTTCCGGTCGGGATCACCCGGTGTACCGGGTGTCTGCGTCCGGAACACGTGAAGTCGCGGCTGAGGCGCGGCGGCACCGGCGCGGCGAGGCGCCTGAGCGGTTCGGGGCCGGATCACCCGTTCCGGTCGGGTTCACCCGGTGTACCGGGTGTGTGCGTCCGGAACACGTGAAGTCGAAGGTGCTTGGGCTACTCGAGGACGTCGCTCGGCGCGAGGCACGCCGAGGTGGCCGGGATCGCTGAAACGGCCGAGGTGAGGTCGATGAGCGCTGTCGTTCCTGAAACACCACCCGTCTCGGGGTCCGCGTTGATGACGACCTCGACGGCCGGGTCACGTCCGTAGGTGGTGTACCGGTAGGTGTCGCTCGCTGCCTCGGACTCGTCGGCGATCCAGTCGACGCCGTTGAGGGCGATGCAGGCGTCGGTGGTCGGGCCAGGAACGGCGACACCGCAGTGCAAGAGGACGGCGGCGGGATCTCCCCATGCACCTGTCGCCTGCGCTGTGGTTTCCCGCTTGGGCTTGTCTGCCACCGTGTCTGGCAGTCGAACGGTCACGTCCGCGCATGCCGGGTCGTTGGCGTTGTCGGCCGGTTCGAGCGGCACGGCCTGCACACAGCCAGTGAGAAGGGTGGTTGCGAGGGCGACGAGAACGGTGGTGCGGGCGAGGGAGCGGAGGGCGGTGCGGGAGGACATCCCTCTCAGGCTACCGTTGAACGCATGAGCCAGAGCCTTGAGAAGCCTGAACGGCGGCCGGAATCCGACACCGTGCACGATGTACACGAGCTGGCGGTGCTCGACCGCATCTTCCCGCTGCTGCCCGTGGCCGACAGTCAGCTTCTGGGTCCGGGGGACGACGCGGCGGTGCTCGCCGCCCCCGACGGGCGCTTCGTCGTCACCACGGACATGATGGTCCACGGCCCGGACTTCCGTCTCGCCTGGTCCGATCCACACGACCTCGGCTGGAAGGCCGCCGCCTCGAACCTCGCTGATATCGCCGCCATGGGTGCGAGGCCGACCGGACTCGTCGTCGCCATCGCCGCGACGCTGGACACCCCGGTCGGCGTGCTCGAGGGAATCTCGGCCGGCCTGCGTGACGCCTGCGCGCTTCTCGCGCCGGGCTGTGGGGTCGTCGGGGGAGACATGTCCGTTTCTGACACGCTCACCCTCGCCGTCACCGCGTTCGGAGACCTCGAGGGCCGGCCGCCCGTACTGCGGAGCGGCGCTCGGGTCGGCGATGTGGTTGCTCTGGCCGGCAACGCCGGCGTCGCCGCTGCCGGGCTTCGCCTCTTGTTCGACGAAGGGGTGGATGCCAACGGGAACCCGGACGCTGCTGCGGCTGCTGCCGTGCGCGCCCGAGAACCACGGCTCGTCGGAGCTCAACTGGCGCCGTCGCCGCCGATCTCCTCCGGTGTGGACGCTGCCGTCGCCGGCGCCACGGCCATGCTCGACGTCTCGGACGGCCTCGCACTCGATGCCGCCCGGATCGCCCGCGCCAGCGGAGTCTGCATCGACCTGCACCGGGACGCGCTCGGCGAAGATCCCGAGTCGGCGCTGCGCGGGGGAGAGGACCATGCGCTGCTCGCCACCTTCCGTCCCGACACAGTGCTCCCGGACGAGTTCCGGGTGATCGGCCGCGTCCTCTCCGGCGCCGGGGTCACACTCGACAAGGAGGCCGTGGGCGGCGTGCTCGGCTGGGACCCGTACGTCGGCTGGGATGGCCGCACTGGTTGACCCCGGATGCCGCGCCGCGCGTTCACGATTTCACTCGCTCCGGACCCGCCCACGCGGTGCGCCGGGTGTATCCGTCCGGAGCGAGTGAAATGGCGGCTGAACGCGCGTTCTACTCGGCGTCGGCCGGTACCGCCCACCAGACCATGGTTTCGCCGTACTTCTTCGAGCGCACCGGAGTGAGCCCGGCCGGCCAGGACGGTTCAGGCGTTCTGGTGCTCCGTTCAACGACCACGAGGGCGTCCCTCGAGAGGATGCGGGGGAGCGTCGCCAGGTTTCCCGTGAGTTCGGCGTCGGGGAGGTCGTACGGCGGGTCGAGGAACACGAGGTCGAACGTGCCGACGGCTGAGTCGAGATAGCTCTGCACGGAGCGTGCCGCGACCGAGACCATCAGTTTGCCCGGGGATGCCTTCTGCACCGCGAGCGCGTTGCTGCGGCACACCGCTGCGGCGGTCGCCGCCCGTTCCACGAGGACGACCTCTGCGGCCCCCCGGCTCGCTGCCTCCAGGCCGAGTGCTCCCGAACCGGCATACAGGTCGAGAACCTGGGCGCCGTCCACCGCACCGCGTGCCTCGAGTGCCGAGAACATCGCCTCGCGCACCTGGTCGCTCGTCGGGCGGGTTCCCGACTTCGGCACCTTCAGGGGCAGGGAACCGGCGAACCCGGACACGATTCTCGTCACCCGCCAACAGTACCCGGGCAACAGCTTTGCCGAGCCCTCGCGTTCGCTCAGCGCCACGCATCCAGCTGCCGACCCGGCGCGTCGGTGGCGTTGCTTAGACTCGACGTATGCCGACCGACCCCACCGCCACCAAGCTCGAGGGTGTGCTGGGCGGGCGGACCGCCGCCGCTTTCAAGAGGGCGTTCGGCGTGGTGACGGTCGGGGACTTCCTCGAGCACTACCCGCGCCGATACGCCCGACGAGGTGAATTGACAGCGCTGAACCGGATTCCGGTCGGCGAAAGCGTCACGATCGTCGCCGAGGTCCTCACCGTGCAGGAACGGCCGATGAAGGCACGCCGCGGGTCGATCCTCGAAGTCCGCATCACCGACGGCCAGGGCATCCTCGTCCTCACGTTCTTCAACCAGGCCTGGCGGTCGAAGGAACTCGCCCCAGGGGTTCGCGGCATTTTCGCCGGCAAGGTGGGCGACTACAAGGGCGTGCTGCAGCTCGCCCACCCCGACTACGAACTTTTCGAAGCAGCCGAGCGGGGCTCGAGCGCCGAAGCCGCCCGCTCATGGGCGATGACTCCGATCCCGATATACCCGGCGACGGCGAGCGTGGCGAGCTGGCAGGTGGCGAAAGCGATGGCTGTCGTGCTCGACGGGCTCGGGCCTCTTCCCGATCCGATCCCCGACGAGGTCCGCAGCCGCGAGAACCTGCTCAGCTACGGCGAAGCGCTCGAACTGATCCACCGCCCGAAAACGGATGCCGACGCCCACGTCGCGCGCGACGCCCTCCGCCATCGAGAGGCTTTCCTCCTGCAGGCCGCTCTCCTCCAGCAACGGCAGATCGCGAAGCTCGAAGAAACGACCCCGAGGACCGCCGCGCCTGGAAGCCTGCTCGAACGCTTCGACGCCGCCCTCCCGTTCACCCTCACCGGTGACCAGAACCTGGTCGGTGCTGAGATCGCCAAGGACCTGGCGCAACCGGTGCCGATGAACCGGCTCGTGCAGGGCGAGGTCGGCTCAGGAAAGACCCTCGTCGCGCTTCGCGCCATGCTCACCGTCGCGGAATCCGGCGGCCAGGCCGCGCTTCTCGCGCCGACGGAGGTCCTCGCCGGTCAGCACCTCCGGTCGATCGTGAAGTCGCTCGGCCCCGACCTCGCGGCGAGCCTCATGCCAACGCTCCTCACCGGGCAGATGCCGGTCGCTGAGCGCAGGCGGGCAATGCTCAGGATCGTCAGCGGCCAGGCGAAGATCGTCATCGGTACCCACGCGCTGCTCAGTGAGAGCGTGACCTTCTACGATCTCGGCCTGGTCGTCGTCGACGAGCAGCACCGCTTCGGCGTTGAACAGCGGGAGACGCTTCGCCAAAAGGGCAGGAGGCCGCCGCACGTGCTGGTGCTGACCGCCACACCGATTCCGCGTACCGTCGCGATGACGGTGTTCGGCGATCTCGACGTGAGTACCATCCGCGAACTGCCTGCAGGCCGAGCAGGCATCGAAACCTTCGTCGTCGGGCTCGTCGACCACCCAGGGTGGATCCACCGGGCGTGGGCCCGGCTCTCCGAGGAGGTGGCCGCAGGCAGGCAGGCCTTCGTCGTCTGCCCGGCCATCGACGTGGGCCAACCAGAGGACGACGGGGAACCACCCGTCGACGACGAACCGGTCGCAGCGCCGGAGTCGGCGGAACGCCCTCGTGCGACGGTTGTCGGCACCCTCGCAGAACTGTCCGCAATCGAGGCCACCCGATCGCTGCGGCTCGCCTCGCTTCACGGCCGGATGCCAAGCGACGAAAAGGACTCGATCATGCGGCAGTTCGCGGCGGGCGGTATTGACATCCTCGTGGCCACCACCGTGATTGAAGTGGGCGTCGACGTGCCGAACGCCGCGGCGATGGTCGTCCTCGACGCCGACCGATTCGGAGTCTCCCAACTGCACCAGCTGCGGGGCCGCGTCGGCCGGGGCAGTCTGCCCGGGCTGTGCCTGCTCGTCACCGCAGCCGAACCGGGCAGCATCGCGCGGGAACGGGTGGATGCTGTCGCCGCGACCCTCGACGGCTTCGAGCTCGCCCAGGTCGACCTCGAGCTCCGTCAGGAGGGCGACGTGCTCGGCAGCGCCCAGTCCGGCGGTCGTTCCTCGCTCAAACTCCTCCGCGTCGCGCATGACGGAGATCTCATCACCCTGGCCCGCTCCGAGGCGGCCGCGGTGCTCGATGCGGACCCCGCGCTCTCGGAGTACCCAGCCCTTCGCGCGGCACTGGAACACCGAGTCGACGCCTCCGCACGCGCAGCTCTGTCAAAAAACTGAGTTCCCCTGTCACCCGAACGAGCGTCCAGCGGAGCCTGACCATTTTCTGTCTGTCGTGGCCCCGGGATTGGTGCTCCCGCTAGGCTTGAGGAATGCAAAGGATCGCCGTCGTTCCGGGCTCATTCGACCCCGTCACCCTGGGTCACATGGACGTCATCCTGCGTGCCGCCGGGCTGTTCGACGAACTTCACGTTCTGGTCGTCCACAACCCGGCCAAGACGGCTCTGCTGCCGATCGCCGAACGTGTCTCCCTGCTGGAGACGTCGATTCAGGATGCCGGTTCGCCCGGCAACATCGTCGTCGCCTCGTGGAGCGTCGGACTACTCGTGGACTACGCGACCGACGTGGGGGCATCCGTGCTGGTGAAAGGCATCCGTTCCCAGGTCGACGTCGCGTACGAGACACCGATGGCGATCGTGAACAGGCACCTCGCCGGGGTCGAAACGATCTTCATGCTGCCTGACCCCGCCCACGCCCACGTGTCGAGTTCGCTCGTCCGGCAAGTGTCCGGACTCGGCGGCGATGTCAGCCCCTATGTCCCATCCGCCGTGGCCGACTTCCTGACACGATCATGACCAGCCTGCCCACCCACGCCCCGACCGACGGTTCGACCGCCTTCGTCGAGGATGCGGTCGGGTTACCAACCAGTGAGGCGCACCGGCTCGCCGGCGACATCATCCGCAATGTGGAATCGGTGATCGACGGCAAACATGACGCGGTGCGGACGGCGCTGACCGTGCTTCTCGCCGAAGGGCACCTCCTCATCGAAGATGTCCCCGGCGTCGGGAAGACGATGCTCGCGAAGGCGCTCGCGAGGAGCGTGCATGCGACGGTGAGCCGGATCCAGTTCACCCCCGACCTGCTGCCGAGCGATGTCACCGGGATCTCGGTCTACAACCAGGCCGACCGCCGATTCGAATTCAAGCCAGGCGCCGTGTTCGCCAACATCGTCATCGGCGACGAAATCAACCGGGCATCGCCGAAGACCCAGTCCGCCCTGCTCGAGTGCATGGAGGAACGCCAGGTCACGGTCGACGGGTCGACCTACCCGCTGTCGAGCCCGTTCACGGTCATCGCGACCCAGAACCCGATCGAAATGGAAGGCACCTACGCGCTGCCGGAAGCCCAGCGCGACCGGTTCATGGCCCGGATCTCGATGGGGTACCCGGATGAGACCTCCGAGCTGAGCATGCTCACCACACGCGACACCTCCAACCCTCTGTCAACACTCGAACCAGTGGTCTCCGCGGCGTCGCTGCAGCGCATGATGGTCTCGGTGCGGAAAGTGTACGTTTCGCGGAGTGTCAAGGAGTACGCGGTCGGTATCGTTCGTGCGACCCGCGCACACCCGGATCTCCGCCTCGGAGCGAGCCCCAGGGCGACGCTGCAGCTGGTCAGGGCCGCGAAGGCGCTCGCCCTGGTGGCCGGTCGCGATTTCGTGCTGCCGGACGACATCGATGAACTGGCACTTCCCGTGCTCGGCCACCGCCTCATGCCCACCAGCAGGGCACTCGGTCATCACCAGCGCAGCGATGACCTCATCGCCGAACTGGTTCGTGGCATCATCGAAACGGCGGTTGTGCCGCCTTCGAACACGAGGTAACCATGCGCGCCGCGCAGCCGGGCCGATTCCGTGCCGTTCGTCCAACGGCACGAGGCTGGGGTGTGCTGTTCGTGGCGACGGCTGTGCTCATAGCAGCCACGGTCATCGACCGCAGGGAAGGCCTGTTCCTGTTCCTGTTCCTGGTCCTGATGTTCACCGGATCCGCCGTCTACGTGCGCACTCACCGCCCGCGCCTCACCGCCACACGCACCTTCTCGCCCGCATCCGTCTCGGTGGGAGAACCCGCCATCGTGCGCACCATCGTCGAAACGCGGGACGACGACATCTCCTCGATCGCGTCATGGCGAGACGACGTGCCACCGGTGTTCGCGCGGGTGCCGAGCGGCGAACTGCCGCGTCGCCTGCCGGGGAGCATCAGCGGTTACCGGGCCCTGCTCGAATACGAGTTGCGTTCAGCGCACCGCGGCCGGTTCCTCATCGGTCCACTCCGGGTGAATCATGGTGATCCGTTCGGCCTCGTCACCACCGAACGGCGGATCGCGGATCCCCAGCCGCTGATCGTCACTCCCCGGGTCACGGTACTCGCGGACGCCGGTCTCCGGTCCTCGAGCGGCGACGGAGCCCAGCACGACCTCAACATGCTCGCGATACAGCGCGCCGATGAACTCATCGCCCGTGAATACCGTGCAGGCGACCCTCTCCGCCGGGTGCACTGGCGGCAGACGGCGCGGCGTGGTGAGCTCATGGTGCGGCAGGAGGAGCAGGAGGGTGACCCGGAAGCGGCGTTGCTCCTCGACACGGCGTTTGCTGCGAAAAACCAGGCGGTTGGCGCCGCCTCGCCTGAGCACTTCGAACGCATGGTCGAACTGACCGCCTCACTCGGTATTCACCTGCTCGACGCGGGTTATGCCGTCTCCCTCATCGAAAGCGCGACGGATGCCATTCCGTTCGCCGATGGGACGGTGCCGTACCGAATCTCCCGGTTCGCGCCGAGCGACTCAGGCGGACTGCTCGATATCCTCGCGCAGACCGAACGGTTCAGCGTCTCCGACCTGTACGACGTCAGTGCCGGCCTGCACCCGGTGATTCGACGCACGGGCACCGTCATGCCGGTGTTCGTTGTCCTGGGGCGGCTGTCACCGCTCGGCGCGCGCGGTCTCGTCGCGACGAAGGTGAACGCCGATCCCGCAGTCGTGTTCCTCACCAGGACGGGCGGCTCGACGGCCAGGCCGAACTTCGACGAGGTTCGCACGTTGGCGGATGCGGGCTGGCGCACCGCCCTGACCGACGAGCACACGAGTGTCCAGTCCGCGTGGACACGCGTCGCCTTCGGCGACTCGGCCGCGGCAGGAAAGGCGGATTCCCGTGTCCGTACTTAGCCCCCCTCGACCTGACGTGACGCCTGCGACCCGCGCCCCGGCCCCCGCTGGCCCGGCTGTTGCCGAACGACGCTCGCTTGCGCACCGCCTCTGGCCTCTGAGCTGGGCCCTGATCTTCCTCTACGTCGTCACCGTCTCCACCCTCAGCCCCCTGCTCGCCGGCGCGTCCTGGTGGCTCGGCATCGCAGTTCTGGGCAGTCTCGTGCTCGCGTCCGCGGCAGCGGCTCGGTCAATGGGAGTGCGCACCTGGGTTGCCACGCTTGTCGGTGCCGTTGTCTGGCTGGCGCTCCTCATCCTCTTCTTCGCCCCGGACGCGTCCTTCGCGCTCGTTCTACCGACCTTCGACACCGCCGGGGTGTTCGGTGAGCTCGGTCGTGACGGGCTTGTGTCGATCGCGCGACAGGGCACGCCCGCTGAAGCCGACATGGGCATCCGTTTCATCCTCGCCATCGGGGCTGGGGCCTTCGCGCTGCTGCTCGACGCCGTCGCGGTCGCCGGACGGATGTCTGCGGTGGTCGGATTCCCGGCGGTCGCTATCGCCCTCGTTCCTGGCTTCGTGGACGGCGAAATCAACCTCGTCGCGCTCGCCCTGTGCGGAGCGGCATTCCTCCTGGTGCTCTGGACGGACACCCGGGTGCGCCGGTTGTCGACGTCACGGCCCGCCGGAGTTCTCGGCATCGGGGCGCTCACGGTGATCGGATCGCTCCTCTTCGCGGCCGCCGCGCCGGGGTACAACGGTGAGAGTCTGCTTCCCTCCAGCGGAGGGTCGGTTTTCGGCAGTGGAGTGAGCCCGCTCGTCGACCTCGGGAAGGATCTTCGCCGCCCGGGCGGCGCCCAGCAGTTCTCCTATACGACCACCACCGACGAATCCCTGTACTTCCGGTTACTGACTCTCGACGAGTTCAACGGCACGACCTGGTCGGCAGGTGGGGATCGGGTTCGGCAACTCAACGCGCCCGGCACCCTGCTCGACGTGCCCGGTCTCGCGGATGAGATCCTGACCGAGCCGACGACAACCACCGTTCAGGTTGACGGGATGGTCGCGCCCTGGCTGCCGGTGCCGTTCCCCAGTGTGCGGGTGGTCGGAGCAGACGGGCGCTGGATGTGGGACGTCGAAGGGCTGACCCTGTCGAGCAGACTGTCCAGCGCGAGCGGCCAGAGCTACATTGCCGAGAGCGTTCTGATCCAGCCCACGCGTGAGCAGCTCATCGCGGCGCAGCCGGAGGTTCCTCCGAACGTCGAGCGATTCCTCGATCTGCCCGAAGACGTTCCCGCCATCCTCACCGATACGCTGGCAACGATTACGGCAGAGACGGAGAACGCTTACGACACGGCGTTCGCGATCCAGCAGTACCTTCGAGGTTCTCCTTTCCTCTACTCGGTCGACGCCCCAGTCGATGACGGATACGACGGCGATGGGTTCGAGGTGATCGCAGAATTCCTGGAGAAGAAGAGCGGCTACTGCGTGCACTTCTCCTCTGCGATGGCGATCCTCGCCCGGATGGCAGGCATCCCCGCCCGGGTTTCGCTCGGCTATCTCCCCGGTGACCGGGTCGTCGGTGCGGAGTCGAGGCTCACATACACCGTCGCTACCGACGACCTGCACGCCTGGCCCGAACTGTATTTCAGCGGTATCGGCTGGGTCCCATTCGAGCCGACGCCCGGCCGCGGCGTTGTGCCCGATTATGCACGACCCGAATCCAGTGGCGCGGACGGACGCGACGTGCAGGACGCACGGGCGAGCGAACGCGTCCAAGGGGAGCAGACGCCGGTCGCTCCCGATTCGACGACGTCCTCCGCCGGCGGAGGTGCCGTCGAGCCACCCGCCGAGGTGCTCACCAGCGCAGCCCTCCTTCTTCTGCTTCTCCTCGGTTCGCCCGGCATCCTCCGCGCGTTCCGGCGACGCCTCCGTGCACGTGCGCTGCGATCCGGCCGGGCGGGACCGTTGACGGCCTGGCGTGAGATATCGGATGCCGCCCAGGATTACGGCATCCCCGTCAGTGACGCCGACACGCCACGGGCGTTCGCCGCCGGACTGGCCGCGCAATCCGCTTTCACGACCTCAGAACAGGACGCACTTGCCTCACTCCTCGACGCGGTCGAACACCTGAGGTTCGCCGACCCGGACCGGACCACCCGACGAGCCGGGCTCACCGTCGCAGAAAACACCGACACCGTGGTCGCAGCGCTGCGTCACCGTGCCGGGATGCTCGACCGCGTGCGGGCGACGATCGCCCCCGCATCCGTTCTCACCCCGGTGTACCGCGGCAGAGTTCTCGAACCCGCCTGATCGCTCGATTGCCGCCGATTCAGCCGGTATGCAGGTGCGCCATTCCGCGGGCGGTAGAATCGTAGGTGTGAGTAAATACAAGAAACTGCCGTTCGCGGTCAATATCCGCGACCTTGTGCGGCGCCCCGGAGAGATGCGTGAGCACGATCTCGTGGTTCCCGCCCCTGAGCAGTTCGGGGAGGGCCTCGTTGCCGTTCGCGAGGGCACACCGATCCATGAGCGCGTTCGGCTGGAGTCCGTCCACGAAGGCGTTCTCGTCACCGCTGAGGTCGAAACGGTCGCCACCGGTGAGTGCGGCAGATGCCTTACCGACATCAGCCAGGGTGTCCAAGTCGAGTTTCAGGAACTTTTCGCGTACTCTGGTGATGAAGCCTCTGACTATGAGGTTCACGATGACCACGTGGATCTTGAACCTCTCATCAGGGACGCAGTGGTTTTGTCGCTGCCGTTTCAGCCGGTATGCCAGCCAGATTGCCCCGGACTCGACCCAGAGACCGGCGAGCGGTTGGCAGAAAACCCGGACAGAAAGCCCCAAGAGACCGTCGATCCTCGCTGGTCTGCGCTCGCCGGGTTTTCCCCAGACCCAGGCTCCGACAACTCGGATGCTGTAAGCAAAGAAGAGAGATAAGACATGGCTGTTCCGAAGCGCAAAATGTCACGAGCCTCTACCCGTGCACGCCGTGCACAGTGGAAGGCCGAAGCCCCGACCCTGGTGAAGACCGTTGAAAACGGCAAGACCACCTACAGCCTGCCGCACCGCGCCAAGGTTGTCGAAGACTCCGCCGGCACGGCACTCTTCATGGAGTACAAGGGCCGCAAGGTCGCCGACATCTAGTCTCCGACATCGCTGAACTGCATCGAAGCTTGATGACAGAGAGCTCGACAGACCGAGGGCCGCTTCTTGCGACCCTCGGTGTGTCACTTAACGAAGCGGTGCTCGAGCATGCGCTCACCCACCGTTCTTTTGCGTACGAAAACGGCGGCATCCCGCACAACGAGCGCCTCGAGTTCCTCGGCGACTCCGTGCTCGGTCTGTCCGTCACGCAAAAGCTCTACCGCGAGAACCCGGACCTCCCTGAGGGAGCCCTCGCGAAGATGCGCGCCAGTGTCGTGTCGACCGTTGCGTTGGCCGAGATCGCCCACACCATCGGCCTCGGCAAGTACCTTCGGCTCGGCCGCGGAGAAGAGCTCACCGGCGGTCGCGAGAAGGCGTCGATCCTCGCAGACACGATGGAAGCGCTCATCGGTGCTGTGTACCTCGACCAGGGACTCGACACCGCCAGCGCTCTCGTGCTCCGGCTGGTGGAACCGCTGCTCGCCGACCCCGCCCGGTTCGGCGCGGCAATGGACCCCAAGACGAGCCTGCAGGAAGCAGCGGCCGCGCACCACGCTCCGGCCCCCGTCTATACGATGGAGAGTTCAGGGCCCGACCATGACCGGGTCTTCGTCGCCACCGTCACCGTCGGCGACCTGGTGACCGCTGTCGGGGAGGGTTCGAGCAAGAAGCACGCCGAGATGGCTGCGGCGTTGACGGCGTGGACCGAGCTGAGTGCCCGAGCTTCCTGAGGTCGAGGTCGTTCGGGCCGGCCTGGAGCCTGCCGTCACCGGCGCCGTCATCACCGGCGTCGACGTTTTCGATCCCCGGTCCCTGAGACGCCACGACGTGGCATCCGGAACGTTCGTCGACGTGCTCGAAGGACAGCGGATCGTGGCTGCGGTACGGCGGGGCAAGTTCCTCTGGTTCCCGCTCGGAAGCGGTGCCGCGCTCGTCACACACCTCGGGATGAGCGGGCAGATGCTGTTGCGGGCGCCAGGGGCTGAAGACCGGCTGACGCGAATTCGTATCGGCATCGAATCGCCCGAGCACGGTGAGCTTCTCGTCAACTTCGTCGATCAGCGCATTTTCGGCGGCATGGCCGTCGACACGATGCTGCCGACCGTCGACGACTTCCCTGGCGGCTTCTCCGGTGCGATCGCCGGTCCGGCGCTCGTGCCAAGCCAGGTCGCTCACATTGCCCGGGACCCCCTCGATCCTGCCTTCGACGACGCCCGGTTCCTCTCGGTTCTTGGCCGGAAGGCGACGGGCATCAAGCGGGCGCTGCTCGACCAGACCCTGATCTCCGGCATCGGGAACATCTACGCCGATGAGGCGCTCTGGGCCGCGAAAATCCACTATGACCAGGTGGCGGCGACACTCTCCGGTCGTCGTGCGGCGTTGCTGCTGGCCGAGGTGCGGGCGGTGCTCGCCAAGGCCCTCGCCGAGGGCGGTACAAGTTTCGACGCGCAGTATGTGAACGTCAACGGGGCGTCCGGGTACTTCGCACACAGCCTCAACGCGTATGGCAGGCAGGGTGAGGCGTGCGCGCGGTGCGGCACAGCGATCCGGCGGGAAAAGTTCATGAATCGCTCGTCGCACTTCTGCCCGCGCTGCCAGCGGCGCCGCTGAGCCGTCGCTCGCCTCTTCACCTGCTCCGGACCCGTTCACGTGGCGCGCTGGGTGATCGCGTCCGCAACGGGTGAATTCGTGGGCCGTTCGGATCAGGCCGTTTTCTTCCAGGCCGCTTCATACGCCGTGGGCACGAAGCCGACCGCTTCGTTGACGTCGAGCATGGGGCGGTTCTCCTCGGCGTTGTACGTCGTGACGCGCGGCGTCACCGGAGAGACCCTCTGCAGTAGTTCGAGATTCGCGACCTTGAGCAGCATCCCGAGACGGTGCCCGCGGTGCTCCTTGAGTACGAGCGTGTCCCACTGGCTCGCCGGCCTCCCTTCCTGTTCCGGCAGCGAGATCTCGGTGAATCCAACGAGCTGGTCCGACTCCAGGTGTCGAGCGGCCGACGAGAGATTGAGTCGTCCACCGCCCATGTTCATGTCGTCGAGGTTCCTGACGCGCGCCTCATCCCAGTCCTCCTCGGCGAACTCGATGGCGGCCATGGGGGCATCCGTCGACATCCGCTGATGCAGGTGCGCCATGTCGCTGAGCCACTCCTCGGGGCAGCGGCCCTCCCACTGCACTATGTCGTAACCGGGAGCGTGAGCCGCGGCATCCGCCCGCTTCGCCGCGAGGAGTGCCGGGTCGACAGGCAGGTCGATCCGGGAGATGCGGTCGACCTGCTCGAGGGTGTACCCATGCGACTGCGCGAAACGAGCGGCGGCAGAGTTCCTCTCGATCGCACCGAAGCCGGTCGGCGGCTCGAGGACGTCGTCGCTGACGGCCGGCAGGTGCGAACTCCACGACTGGATCACCCGGAGACCATCTGCCGCAGCGGCACCCTCGAGTACGCGGAGCAACGACGTGCCGATCCCGCGACGCCTCATGTTCTGAGCGACCTGTACTTCGATGAAGGCCGCCGTCGCGCTCTCCTCCGGCTGCCACTCGTAAACGCCTCGACCAACGATCCGTCCGTCCATGCGCGCAAGAAAGAGTCGTTTCGGGTTGAAGCGGTCGAGGAAGAAGGGCAGAAGTTCCTTCGGCGTCGCACTGAAGTCATCGGTTCCCAGAATTTCGCTTTCCACCTGGTTCCGCATGGCAACCATTTCGGCGAAGTCGTCGCCGCCCTCGCTCTCGAGAGTCGCCGGCACAGAAAATTCGTGGATGGTCAGCCCGTCGAGAACCTCGGTGCTCATGGCAGCTCCAGTGGTGTCGTGATCGTCACCCGGATCCGGGCAGCCGACCAGTTTAGCCAGCCCGTCGCATCCGTCGCCAGCCCATTTCGGGTTGGAAAGCGGGTCTATGACCGGCTCATGAGAGATCCTTCGGTACGGTAGTGCAGAGATTCGCGGCCGGCGCGGACGGGAGAGGGACACGCGGTGTACCTGAAGAGCCTCACCCTCAAGGGCTTCAAATCGTTCGCGCAACCCACCACCTTCGCCTTCGAACCCGGCGTCACCTGCGTCGTCGGCCCGAATGGATCCGGCAAGTCCAACGTCGTCGATGCTCTCGCGTGGGTAATGGGGGAGCAGGGAGCGAAAACGCTCCGCGGCGGCAAGATGGAAGATGTCATCTTCGCCGGAACCTCGACGCGCGGCCCGCTCGGCCGTGCCCAGGTGCTTCTCACCATCGACAACTCCGACGGTGCCCTGCCGATCGACTACACCGAGGTCACGATCTCGCGCACCCTGTTCCGCAACGGCGGCAGCGACTATGCCATCAACGGCGAGAACTGCCGGCTCCTTGACGTGCAGGAACTGCTCAGCGACTCCGGGCTCGGCCGCGAGATGCACGTCATCGTCGGGCAGGGCCAGCTGGATGCCGTATTGCGCGCCAGCCCGGAGGAGCGTCGGGGATTCATCGAAGAAGCCGCCGGAATCCTCAAACACCGCCGCCGCAAGGAAAAGACCCTCCGCAAGCTCGACGCGATGCAGACGAACCTCACCCGGCTCAGCGACCTCGCCGGTGAGATCCGCCGCCAGCTCAAACCGCTCGGCCGCCAGGCTGAGGTGGCTCGTGAGGCGCAGACCATCGCCGCGATCGTCCGCGACGCGCGCGCCCGCATCCTCGCCGATGACGTCGTAGCGCTCCGCCGTGCGCTCGACGACCACGGCCGCACCGAGAGCGAGCGCCGCACCGAGCGGATCGTGCTGCAGGAGCAACTCGAGCAGAAACAGCTCCGCATCTCCCGGATCGAGCAGGCGCAGGTCGGCGACGCCGTCGACGGTGCCCGCCGCACGAGCTTCGCGCTCGAGTCCGCCCAGGAACGCCTCCGCAACCTCTTCACCCTCGCCAACCAGCGGCTCGCGCTCCTCGGGTCCCAGGGCGAAGCGCAGGATGCCGGCCCCAGCGTCACGCGGTCGATGGTCGACGACGCGCACGCCGAAGTCGCCCGGCTGAAGGAGATGATCGTCACAGCGGATGCCGCGTGGCAGCGCGCACAATCCGACACCGTGTCCGCGCGCAGCCGGCTCGACGCCACCGATTCGGAGATCGCCGCGCAAAGCGCACTCGTCTCGCGCCATGACCTCGAGATCACGAAGCTGACCGGGCAGGCCGAGACCGCAGCCTCGCGGCTCGCCGCCGTCCGCGGCGAACGGCTGCGGCAGGAGAACGCCCTCGACGCCGCGACCGATCGTCGCCGCGCGGCACAGCAGCAACTGGACGAGGTGGAGGAGTCGGCCGGAGACATCGACGCGGGGGAGAGCGGCCTCGACGAAGCCTACGAACTCGCCCAGGCGGCGGTGTTCGAAGCGGAAGCCGAGATCGAACGGCTCCGCGACCTGCTGCACGGTCACGAGCGGGAGCGCGACGCCCTCGCGGCCCAGACGAGCGCTCTGTCGCGGGCCCTCGACATCAAGGACGGGTCGACCGACCTCGTCGCCGCGCGACTCGACGGCATCCGCGGAGTCGTCGCCGACTCGGTGCAGGTTGCGCCGGGTTACGAGACGGCCATCGCCGCCGCCCTCGGCACCCTCGCCGACGCCGTGCTCGCCGAGAACCGGGCCGCCGCCGAACGCGCCATCGAATACGCTCGCGAATACGACCTGGGCCGGGTGGAAGTCGTCATCGCCGATGCGGCAGGCACCCCTGTGGACTGGCCGGACACTCCCGGCGTGCGGAGCGCCGCATCGGTTGTCACCGCACCTGACGGCATCCTGGGCATCCTCAACCACCTCGCCATCGCCGAGGACGTCGACGCCGCCCGCGCGGCAGTCCCGGCCCTCGCCGCGGCCCAGCTCGGCGGCCCGGTCACTCTCGTCACCCGCGCCGGGGACGTGCTCACCGATTTCATCCTCCGTGGAGGGTCCGGAGGTAAACAGGGCCGGATCGAACTTCTCGCCGAACGCGACACAGCCGCAGTCCGGCTCGCCGAGGTGACCGCGCTCCTCGACACCGTCCGATTCGACCTCGCAGAACAGCGCGGCGTGCTCAGCGCAGCCAAAGAGCAGTCCAAGCGCACGCTCAGCGCCCTGCGCGAATTCGACTCGCAGGTCGCCGCCCAGGCCGAACGGCTCAACCGTGCCCGTGTGCAAGTCGAGGCGTCAGCGGCCGAGTACGACCGGCTGAGCGCCGCGTTCGCGCTCTCGAAGGACGCCGTCACCGCGGCCGAGACCGCCGCTGCGCGGTCCAAGGCGGAGCTCGAAACGGCGACCTCCCGTCCCCGTCCGATCCTCGACCTCTCGGCGCGGGAGTCGCTCCTCGTCGAACTCGAGTCAGCGAGAGGACGTGAACTCGAGGCCCGCCTTCAGCTCGAGACAGCGAGGGAACGGGTCCGTGCCGAGGAGCAACGCACCGGCAATCTCGTCAGGCAGATGGAAGCCGATCGGCTCGCCGCCGAGGCAGCCGCCCGGCGCGCGGTCATCCGTGCCCGCCAGGTGGAAGCCGCCACCGGGGTTGCCGAGGTCCTCCCAGCCGTCCTGGCGTCCGTCGACCGCTCCGTCGCCGAGGCGAAGCTCGTCCTTGAACGTGCCGAACAGGAACGCGCCAGAGCGAACGAGGAACTCGTCACCCTCCGCCGCGACGAGGCGGCGCTGCGCGAGCGACTGCAGGCGATCACCGAGAACGTCCACGGCCTCGAACTTCAGATCTACGAGAAGAAGCTCCACCTTTCGAGCCTGCTCGAACGCGCCGGCTCAGAACTCGGCCTCGTCGAAGACGTCCTCGTCGCCGAGTACGGCCCGAACGTCCCCGTCCCGCCCGACGGCTCCGATGCCACCCGGGGGGCCGCGCCCGCTGAGTCGCCGGCGGCATCGGACGACGATCCGGATGCCGCACCAGCCGGCGTTCCGTACGACCGCGCCGCGCAGCAGAAGCGACTCGAGAAAGCGGAGCGCACGTTCGCGCAGCTCGGCAGGGTCAATCCGCTCGCCCTCGAGGAGTTCGCTGCCCTCGAGCAGCGACACCGGTTCCTCACCGAACAGCTCACCGACCTCACCAACACCCGCAAGGACCTGCTGGCGATCATCGAAGAACTCGACGAGAAGATGCAGGTGATTTTCGGCGACGCTTTCGACGACACACAGGCCGCTTTCGCCGAGGTGTTTCCCGTCCTGTTCCCCGGCGGCACAGGAAGCATCTCGCTGACCAATCCGGACGATCTGCTCACCACGGGTATCGAAGTCAGTGTGAAACCGGCCGGGAAGAAGATCGAACGCCTGTCACTGCTCTCCGGCGGTGAACGCTCCCTCGCGGCGGTGGCGCTGTTGATCGCGATTTTCAAGGCACGACCCAGCCCGTTCTACATCATGGACGAGGTGGAGGCGGCGCTCGACGACGCGAACCTCGGCCGGCTGCTCACGATCTTCGAAGACCTCCGCCGTACCAGCCAGCTCATCGTCATCACCCACCAGAAGCGCACGATGGAGATCGCCGACGCGCTCTACGGCGTATCGATGCGCCAGGACGGCGTCTCAGCTGTGGTCGGGCAGCGCGTCGCAGCGCCCGAGGAGAAGGCCGGCTGAACGAGCAGCCCCGCAACTCTCGGTAGTCTGGGCTCATGGCAGAACGCACGCCCTGGTCACTTTCCGGCGCACTCAAAGGTATGTTCCAGAAGCCGACCATCGACGAAAACACCTGGGACGACCTCGAACACGCTCTGCTGACCGCTGACTTCGGGCCGGATGTCACCGAGGCGACGATCGCCGACCTCCACGCGAAAGTCGACCGGTATCGCACCACCGACCCGCGCGACCTGCAGCGGATGCTCCGCGAATCGATCGAGGAACGCCTCTCGAAGTACGACACAACCCTCAAGCTCTCCGAGCGCCCGGCCGTCGTGCTTGTCGTCGGGGTCAACGGTGTCGGCAAGACCACCACGATTGGCAAGTTCTCGAAGTTTCTCGGCACCTACGGGCGCAGCGTCGTCGTCGGGGCCGCCGACACCTTCCGTGCCGCTGCCGTCGAGCAGCTCGCCACCTGGGCGGAACGCGGAGGCGCGCAGATCATCCGGCCGCAGCATCAGGGTCAGGACCCGGCATCCGTCGCGTTCCAGACCGTCGACTACGCCAAACGCAACGGCGTCGAGATCGTCCTCATCGACACGGCCGGGCGGCTGCAAACCAAGAGCGGGCTCATGGACGAGCTCACGAAGATCCGCCGGGTCATCGAGAAGCAGGCGCCGATCTCCGAGGTGCTCCTCGTGCTCGATGCCACCACCGGGCAGAACGGCCTCGCCCAGGCCGACGCGTTCATCGAGCACGCCGGTGTGACCGGCCTTGTGTTGACCAAACTGGACGGCTCCGCGCGCGGTGGATTCGTCCTCGCCGTGCAGGAGCGCACCGGCATCCCCATCAAACTCGTCGGCCAGGGTGAGGGTATCAACGACCTCACCGGTTTCACCCCGCACGTCTTCGCACAGAAATTGGTTGGTTGATGATCGAACACGACTTTTTTGGAGCGATCGACACGGATGAGACCGGCGGGCTCTACTGGTCGGAGAGCGTCGAGGTCGGCGACCAGGCTGTCGACGTGTCCCTGAGCGCCCCGGGCGGGGTGACTCTCGCGCCGGATGCGCTCGACAACGCGGCCGGCGTCATCAGTTCGCTCGAAGGCCTCGACCTGCGCGCCCGTGAGGCGATGCTCTCCGACGTCGACGACCGCAACTCAGATGTCACCCAGTTCATTGAGCAGACCGTCGAGGAGACGGGGGAGGACCTCGTCGATCTCCTCGTCGACCATTCCGGCGACAACGACGTCGACATCATCCGTTCGCTGCAGCTCATCCGCGTGGCCGTGTCGCCACACCAGGCGGGAGAGAGCGCGCCGTTCGCGTCATTCGAGTTCGCTTTCGACCCGGACAACTCCGATCTCGCGCTCGTCGTGTACCTGTCGATGCGCGGAGAATCGGTGGGGATCGAACTGCTCAGCTGACCTCAGCCGACCGCCTGCGCGAATCCGAGTTCAGGATCCGCAAGGTGTTCGAGGCCTGCCGGAAGCGGGAGGCCTTTGCGGTGCATCGACTGCGCCCACAGGCGACCGGCCCGGTACGACGAACGTACGAGCGGGCCGGCAAGCACCCCGAGGAACCCGATCTCTTCTGCAAGCTGCTTGAAGGCGACGAATTCCTCCGGGCGCACCCACCGAGCGACGGGCAGGTGCCTCGGCGTCGGCCGCAGGTATTGCGTGATCGTGATGATGTCGGTGCCGGCGTCGTGAAGATCCTGCAATGCGTCGGCGACCTCCGCCTCCGTCTCGCCCATGCCGAGGATGAGATTGGACTTGGTGATCAGGCCTGCGGCACTGGCCTGGGTCAGCACCCCCAGCGAGCGGTCGTAGGTGAACGCCGGCCGGATGCGTTTGAAAATCCTCGGGACGGTTTCGACGTTGTGAGCGAACACCTCCGGCTGTGACGAGAAGACTTCGCCGAGGAGATCCGGGTTGCCCGAGAAGTCGGTCGCGAGGATCTCGACGCCCGTGCCCGGGTTCTCGGCATGGATGCGGCGCACCGTTTCCGCGTGCAGCCACGCACCTTCGTCGGGCAGGTCGTCGCGGGCCACACCGGTCACCGTGGCGTAGCGCAACCGCATCGCCGCCACGGATTGCGCGACCCGGCGGGGTTCGTCCGTGTCGTAGTCCGCGGGCTTGCCGGTGTCGATCTGGCAGAAGTCACACCGCCGGGTGCACTGCGAGCCGCCGATGAGGAAGGTAGCCTCGCGGTCCTCCCAGCACTCGTAGATGTTGGGGCAGGCCGCTTCCTGGCAGACGGTGTGGAGGCCTTCGTCCTTCACCAGGTTCTGCAGGCGGCGGTACTCCGGTCCCATCTTCGCCCTGGTCTTGATCCAGTCCGGCTTCTTCTCGATCGGGGTGGCTGCATTCCGAACCTCCAAGCGCAGCAGTTTGCGCCCGTTGCCGGGTAGAGCGGGGCCGGGAGCGCCCGCGCCGCACGCGCTCACGCGGTCCCCCCTGTGGATGTCGCTATCGGAGCATCCGCGTCGTCGACGGGATCCGCGACATCCGCTTTGTCGGTTGTGCCGTCGGTGAAAAAACGCGCCACGATGCTGTCGAGGACGTCGGCCGGGGTGATCTCACGGCCCGTCTCCAGGCTCAGGGTGGTGACTCCGGCGTCGGTGATTCCGCAGGGCACGATCCGGCTGTACGGCTGGAGCGAGTTGCTGCAGTTGAGGGCGAAGCCGTGCATGGTGACGCCGTCCGCGACTCGGACGCCGACCGCGCCGATCTTGTTGTCACCGTGCGCGCTGGTCACCCATACCCCCGACCGGCCGTCGACCCGCTTACCATCGACGCCGAATTCTGCGACCACGTCGATCATCATCTGTTCCAGCCGGCGAACGTGCTCGATCACGTCGACGGGCTCCGGCAGCCGCACGATCGGGTACCCGGTGAGCTGGCCTGGGCCATGCCACGTGATCTTTCCTCCGCGGTCGACATCGACCACGGGTGTGCCGTCCGTCGGCCGTTCCCTGGCAGACGTCCGGCGCCCGGCGGTGAAGACATCGTGGTGCTCGCAGAGGATCAGCGTGTCGGGTGCTGACCCGTCGACGACATCCCGGTGGGTTCGCCGCTGGAGTTCCCATCCCTCGATGTACGGAACAAAGTGGGGCGCCATGCCGGCGACAAGAACCTCGGTCATGCGTCGAGCTTAGAGTAAATGTATCGAGTCCAATAATTCCTGTGAGCGCGATGGATGCGAGCGGCGCGACGAACGCCCAACCCTCGGTAAACTGGGAATCAAATGGCTACTTTTGGAAACCTCTCAGACCGGCTCTCCGAGACCTTCAAGAACCTGCGCAAGAAGGGTTCGCTGTCGGCGTCAGACGTCGACGGCACCGTGCGCGAGATTCGTCGCGCCCTGCTCGAGGCCGACGTCTCGCTTGACGTGGTGAAGGAGTTCACCGGCAAAGTACGCGAGCGCGCCCTCGGTGACGAGGTCAACAAAGCACTCAACCCCGCGCAGCAGGTCGTGCAGATCGTCAACGAGGAACTCGTCGCCATCCTCGGCGGACAGCAGCGCCGGCTGGAATTCGCGAAGAACCCGCCGACCGTCATCATGCTCGCCGGCCTTCAGGGCGCCGGTAAGACGACCCTCGCCGGCAAGCTCGCGAAGTGGCTGGCCAAGGAAGGCCACACGCCGCTGCTCGTTGCCGCGGACCTTCAGCGCCCCAACGCCGTCACCCAGCTCAGCGTCGTCGCCCAGCAGGCCGGTGTCGCCGTCTACGCGCCGGAGCCAGGCAACGGCGTCGGCGACCCTGTCCGGGTGGCGAAGGACTCGATCGTTTACGCCCGCACGAAGCAGTACGACACCGTCATCGTCGACACGGCCGGTCGCCTCGGCGTCGATGCCGAGCTGATGAAGCAGGCGTCGAACATCCGCAACGCCGTGAACCCGGACGAAGTTCTGTTCGTCATCGACGCGATGATCGGTCAGGATGCCGTCGCCACCGCGAAGGCGTTCCAGGACGGCGTCGACTTCACCGGTGTCGTGCTCACCAAGCTCGACGGTGACGCCCGTGGTGGCGCCGCGCTGTCCGTGGCATCCGTCACCGGCCGCCCCATCATCTTCGCCTCGACGGGGGAGGGACTCGATGACTTCGAGCCGTTCCACCCCGATCGGATGGCCAGCCGCATCCTCGACCTCGGTGACATCCTCACCCTGATCGAGCAGGCCCAGGCTGCCTTCGACGAAGAAGAAGCCATGGCGATGGCCGAGAAGTTCTCGACCGACAGTTTCACGCTCGAGGACTTCCTCAAGCAGATGCAGCAGCTGCGGAACATGGGTTCCATCAAGAAGATGATGGGCATGCTTCCCGGCATGGGGCAGATGAAGCAGCAACTTGACGCCTTCGATGAGCGCGAAATCGTGCGCACCGAGGCGATCATCCAGTCGATGACCCTCGCCGAGCGTCGCAACTCGAAGCTGCTCAACGGTTCGAGGCGACTGCGCATCGCCCGTGGATCCGGTTCGACGGTCACCGAGGTGAATGCTCTCGTCAACCGGTTCGAGCAGGCCGCAAAGATGATGAAGACCGTCGCCAAGGGCGGCGTTCCGCAGATCCCGGGTATGGGGCCGATTCCCGGCGGTGGAGGCGGCAACAGCTCCCGCAAGCAGCAGCCCAAGAAAAAAGGTTCGAAGTCGGGCAACCCGGCGAAGCGGGCCACCGAGAACGCGGCGCTGGCTTCAGGTGTGAAGCCTGCAGGTGCCCCGAGCGGTGGCGGATTCGGGCTGGGTGGCGCGGCGGGTTCCGCTGGCGCCGCAGCGCCGAGCGAGGAAGAACTCGCGAGCCTGCAGAAGTTCCTCGGTCGGTAGCGGTCGTAGCGGTCAAACCCGCGCTCGCGCGGGTGTTTCGGTCGGTCGCGGATGCAATTCCACCGGCCCGTAGCGACCCGACCCGCGCAACCGGGACAGTAGTGGTGGGGCGCCTACGAACGGCGAGCGGGATTCGACCCGTCGCGAAGTTCCTGCGCGAGCGACTTCACGACGGTGACAAGATTGCCGTCGTTCTCTTCGGCGACTCGCAGCTGGCGTGAGTAACTCGCCCCCTCATCGATGATCCTCTCGATCGACGCGAGTTCGTCAGCACAGCCGAGTCGCCGGGCGATCGGTGCCAGGGAGATGAGGAGGTCCCGGATGTCGTCGGTCACGGGCCGCTCGTTGCCCGCGTTGTCGAGGATGACTTCCGCGGCGAGCCCGTAGCGCGCGGCCCGCCACTTGTTTTCGCGGACGTACCAGGGCTGCAGCACGGTCAACGGCTCCCCGTCATCCAGGCGCGTCGACAGGTGTTCGACGAGGCAGTGAATCAGGGCGGCGACGGCGGCGAGCTCACGGTGCGTCGACGCGCCGTCGCAGAACCGAACCTCGATGGTTCCCCAGCGCGGCGACGGGCGGATGTCCCAGCGCACCTCGGTGTAGTCGTCGATGATGCCCGGCTTCGTCATGTCAGCGACATAGTTCTCGAATGCCGCCCAGTCGGGCAGTTGGTATGGCAGCCCTGCCGTCGGGAGCTGTTGGAACATCAGAGAACGGTTCGACGCATAACCGGTGTTGACGCCGCCCCAGTACGGACTCGACGCCGAGAGGGCCTGCAGGTGCGGGATGTAGCTCAGCATCGCGTTGAGGATGGGCATGACTTTGTCGCGGTCCTCGATGCCGACGTGCACGTGCACGCCCCAGATCATCATGTTCCTGCCCCACCACCGGGTGCGCTCGATGAGCTTGTGGTAGCGCTCCTTATTGGCGACCGGCTGGTCGTACCACTGACCGAATGGATGCGATCCGCTGCCGATGATGTCGATCCCGCGGCCGATGGTGACCCCGCGAAGCTCCTGCAGCTGGCCGTCGAGGTCCTGGACGGCGCCCCCAACCGTTGTGTGCACGGCGCTCACGAGTTCGACCGTGTTGAGCAGCAGTTCGCCCGTGATGTACGGGTGGGGCGATCCGTCACTCTGGTGAAGGTCCGCGAGGACTTCGTCGGCGGCGGAGACAAGGTCCCCGCTGTCGCGGTCCACGAGAGCGAGTTCCCACTCGATGCCCACCGTCGATCGCTCTGACCTGGCGAAGTCGATGCCCATGCTCGTGTTCCCCGCTTCCGCCGGACATCCGTCCGGCACCGTTTCATCCTTCCATGTCGGGCTTAGGCTGATGAAATGACGTCAGTGCAGAACCGTCCTGTCCGCATCGGCGTGCAGATCGCCCCGCAGCACGCCCCGTACGCAGTCATCCGCGATACCGTCGCCCAGCTCGAAGACCTGGGAGTCGACATCCTCTTCAACTGGGATCATTTTTTCCCCTTGAGCGGCGAGCGGAACGGTCTTCACTTCGAATCGTGGACCATGCTCGGTGCCTGGGCGGAACAGACCAGCCGGGTCGAATTCGGCAGCCTCGTGAACTGCAACAGTTACCGCAACGCCAATCTGCAGGCCGACATGGCCAGAACCCTCGACCGCATCTCCGGCGGCCGGTTCATTTTCGGCACCGGTGCGGGCTGGTTCGAGCGGGACTACGACGAGTACGGATACGAGTTCGGCACAGCAGGCAGCAGGATCGCTGCCCTCGGTGAGGCGCTCCCTGTGATCACCGACCGGTGGTCACAACTCAACCCTCCACCCACGCGTCCTATCCCGATCCTCATCGGGGGAGGAGGAGTCAAGAAGACGTTACGGATCGTCGCGCAGCACGCCGACATCTGGCACAGCTTCAGCTCGCCGACCGTGCTCGCGGAGAAACGCGAAATCCTCCGTCGCCACGGAGAAGCGGTCGGTCGTGACGTGTCGGAGATCGAGATCTCCACCGAACTGCGGGGGCGGAATGAAGCAACGGCGGAAGAATTGCTGGCCCTGGGCACAACCATGTTCACCCTGGGCCTCAGCGGCCCGCACCACGACATCGCGTCGGTTCGCCGGTGGCTGGCGTGGAGGGACAGCGTCACGTCGTGAAATCCGTTCCGTGAGCTGGTCACGCAGGCGACGATTATCTGACAGAATGGTTAGTCGAGTCTGCACTCGCCCGACCCTCTAATCAGGCGCTGCAGCAATAAGAGCTTTCGGACCGAGTGTGCCCCCACGCAGCCGGTGACGAGCACAATCACACAACAAATAACTTTCAGGAGAATTGTGTCTGTCAAGATTCGTTTGAAGCGCCTGGGCAAGATCCGCGCACCGTACTACCGCATCGTCGTCGCCGACTCACGCACCAAGCGTGACGGCCGCGTCATCGAGGAAATCGGCCAGTACCACCCCACCGAGGAGCCCTCGTTCATCGAGGTCAAGTCCGAGCGTGCACAGTACTGGCTGTCGGTCGGCGCCCAGCCGACCCCTCAGGTCGAAGCCATCCTCAAGCTCACAGGCGACTGGGGCAAGTTCAAGGGTGACAAGGACGCCGTCTCGACCGTCAAGACCAAGGAGCCCAAAGCTGCTTTCGTCGCCGACGAGAAGAAGAAGCCTGTCCTCAAGCCGAAGGCTGAGAAGCCCGCGGTCAAGGAAGAAGCCCCGGCCGAGACCGAGGCCGCTCCGGCCGTTGAAGAAGACAAGGCGTAACAATTGCTCGCACCTGCTCTCGAACACCTCGTCAAGGGGATTGTTGACAATCCGGACGACGTGACCGTCGTAGCGCAGAGCTCACCACGCGGTGAGGTCCTCGAGGTTCGTGTGAACCCCGAGGACCTCGGCCGTGTGATCGGCCGCTCCGGCCGCACGGCAAAGGCACTTCGCACACTCGTCTCCGCCCTCGCCGATGGTCGCCGCGTTCGCGTCGACGTCGTCGACACCGATTCTTAGAAGTGAGCACCGCCGAAACGCCGAAGACCCAGCTCCGGGTCGGACGGCTCACGAAAGCCCACGGGCTCAAGGGAGCCATCAAGCTCGAACTCTTCACTGATGACCCCGCACGCCGGTTCGTGCCAGGAGCCGTCTTCACGCTCCAGGTCCCGACCGGGTCGCCCTGGCACGGGAAAACCCTCACTCTCACCGAGTTGCGTTGGTACAACGGCCACCCGGTCGGATTCTTCGAGGGTGTGGCCGACCGTTCACAAGCGGAAACCCTTGTGAAAGCGATCCTCTGGATCGAACAGGACTCCGCCGAGGCATCCCTCGAAGAAGACGCCTGGTACGACCACCAACTTGTCGGCCTCGCCGTACACCGCGACGGCGAGCGAGTCGGAACCGTCGCCCGCGTCGACCACTTCCCGGCACAGGACCTGCTCATCATCGCCACGGCGACCGGAGAGGTCATGGTTCCATTCGTCAAAGCAATCGTTCCCGCGGTCGACATCCAGACCGGCATCGTCACCGTCACTCCTCCCGCCGGGCTCTTCGAGGAACTCCCGGAGGACGACGAGACGGCGGATGACGTCGAGATGACGGATGCCGCCGCGAACGACACGGATGCCACACCGGTACCGGACGAGACCGCGGCACCCGACGACGGAACGACACCGGCCGACGCCTGACGCACCTCACAGGTTCGAGTGCTCGCTGTGAGTACGAATTCACGTTCGTCTCACCCCAACGCAACGGGTCACCGTACTCCGCGCTTCCAGCGTTGGAATCGAACCGGGTCGCCGACCCGGTCGAATGCGGAGGTCGTCCATGTCATCCGTCAAACCGGACTCGTTGATCGATTCCCTCGTCGACGCCGGAGTCGTGAAGGCGAACCTGAGCATCGGGCAGATGCTTGCGCGAGGCACGCTCGCCGGAGCCATCCTCGCCTGCGCGACCATGGTTGCGTTCACCGCGAACATCCAGACCCAGCTGCCGCTCGTCGGCGCTGTGATCTTCCCCGTCGGCTTCGTCATCATCGTCCTTCTGGGGCTCGAACTCGTCACGGGTTCGTTTAAGGAGCCATTCGCGCGCAGTGAACGACGACTGAGCGGGTCCGCGGCGCGAAACCGGCCTTCCGATGGCGCAAAAGCATCTGAGCCGTGTGTTTGAGAGCCGTTCGCGCATATCGAAGTGCTTCGTAAGCCGCGGGCAGGGGAGAAACCCGGAGGGCCACCCTAGAGTGGTGAAAACGATGAAGGAGTCGGAATGCAGAAGACATCGCTCACTGCCCTGGCCCGCACCGAGCTCGAGTCCGCACTGGCCGCATCGAGCGGGCGCAGTT
>NZ_JBKJWH010000188.1:0-5387 GCF_046716805.1 Mycetocola sp.
GTGCCGACCAAGAGGTCGGCACAGCGCCACGTCTGTCGGGGGTTCAGTCCTTGCGGGCCTTGTCCTCGCCCTTCGCCTTCTTGTCGGCGCGCTTCTCCTTCAGGGACTTCGCTGGTTCCTTCTTCGAAGAGTTCTTCTGAGGTGACTTACTAGGCATCCGTACTCCTTTGGCCTGCCAGCTGTGCCGGCTGTGTTCCCTCGACCATACGCTGTTATCCGCGCCAGTGGTACGGGCCGGGTGCCCCTTCGCCTCCGGCCGGTGAGCGCGCGACGAGTGTTGTCGACTCTGGCAGTAAAAGGCCCGGTGCTTCTGTAGCTTTCCGCAATTCGGTGTGGCCCGCCCGCTCTGCCATTTGTAGCCCGGGGACGGGGTATTTCGCCTGTCCTGCGCTCGCTCGTACCGTGGGTGAACACGTACTTCAGCGATGAAAGACAAAGGAACTCCATGGTTGACACATCCATCCCCACCGGCACCGCCGTCGACGACAGCGTTCTCGTCGAGGACGGCAGCCTGGCCGCTGACGGCATCCGGATCGACCTCGATGTACTCAGCGAGAAACTCCTCGGCTCCTGGCCGGAGCAGCGCCGAGCGGCACGACGGCTCACGGCGCGGCCCGAATTCCACCGCATCGAGGGCCAGTCGATGGCCGAACACCGCGCCACCGTCTTCGACCAGCTGCGGCTCCTCGTGGACAACGGCCAGGTGCACCGGGCCTTCCCGAAACAGCTCGGAGGCATGGAGGATCACGGAGGCAACGTCGCCGGTTTCGAGGAACTCGTCACCGCCGACCCCTCGCTGCAGATCAAATCCGGTGTTCAGTGGGGCCTGTTCGGAGCAGCGGTGCTGCACCTCGGAACGAAAGAACACCACGAGAAGTTCCTGCCAGGCATCATGAACCTGGAGACGCCTGGGGCGTTCGCCATGACCGAGATCGGGCACGGATCGGATGTTGCGTCGATCGCCACGACGGCGATCTACGACGCTGAGACTGAAGAGTTCATTCTCCACACGCCGTTCCGCGCCGCGTGGAAGGGCTACCTCGGCAACGCTGCCGTGCACGGCAAGGCAGCCACGCTGTTCGCCCAGCTCATCACCAAAGGCGTGAACCACGGAGTGCACTGCTTCTTCGTGCCCATCCGCGACGATGAGGGCAACTTCCTTCCAGGCGTCGGCGGCGAGGATGATGGCATCAAGGGGGGCTTGAACGGCATCGACAACGGGCGACTGCACTTCACGAGCGTCCGCATCCCGCGAACCAACCTGCTCAACCGGTACGGGGATGTCGCTGCCGACGGCACCTACTCGTCGCCGATCGCCAGCCCGGGCAGACGCTTCTTCACCATGCTCGGCACCCTCGTCCAGGGACGTGTTTCGCTTGACGGAGCCGCCGTCGCGGCATCCGCTGTCGCCCTGCAGATCGCGATCACGTATGGCAGCCAGCGTCGCCAGTTCAACGCAGCGAGTGACGTTCAGGAAGAGGTGATCCTCGACTACCAGCGTCACCAGCGCCGCCTGCTGCCGAAGCTGGCCACGACGTACGCGCAGAACTTCGCCCACGACGAGCTGCTCGTCAAGTTCGACGGAGTGTTCAGCGGAAAGAGAGACACCGAGGAAGACCGGCAGGACCTCGAAACCCTCGCCGCGGCGCTCAAGTCACTCTCCACGTGGCACGTTCTCGAGACGCTGCAGGAGGCACGTGAAGCGTGCGGCGGCGCCGGCTTCATGGTCGAGAACCGCCTCACCAGCCTCCGTGCCGACCTCGACGTCTACGCCACCTTCGAAGGCGACAACAACGTGCTGCTCCAGCTGGTCGGCAAGCGACTGCTCGGCGACTACGGCAAGCGTTTCACCAACGCGGATGCCACGACGCTCGCCCGGTTCGCAGCCGAGCAGGCTCGCGGCAAAGTCGTGCACAACACGGGGCTGCTCTCCCTCGCCCAGACCGTCGCCGACTTCGGCTCAACGGCGCGCTCCGTCGGTCGACTGCAGGATGAGCAGGCGCAGCGCGAACTGCTGACCGACCGTGTCGAGACCATGATCGCCTCGATCGCCGGTCGCCTTCGCGCGGCGAGCAAGCTTTCGAAGGCCGAAGCGGCCGCGCTGTTCAACGAGAACCAGAACGAATTGATTGAAGCAGCGATCGCCCACGCCGAGCTGTTGCAATGGGAGGCGTTCACCGAAGCCCTCGCAACGATCACCGACCCGGACACGAAGAAGATCTTGACCTGGCTGCGTGACCTGTTCGGCTTCGGCCTGGTCGAGAAGCGCCTCGCCTGGTATCTCATCCACGGCCGGCTGTCCGGCCAGCGTGCACAGTCGGTCACCGCGTACATCGATCGTCTGCTCGCCCGGCTCCGCCCGCACGCCGTCGACCTGGTGGACGCCTTCGGCTACACCCAGGCCCACTTGAGGGCGCCGATCGCGTCGGGGATCGAAGCCGAACGGCAGGAGGAAGCCGCAGCGTACTTCGCCGAACTCCGGGCGTCAGGCAATGCCCCCGTCAATGAGAAAGCGGCGAAGTCGTCGTTCGATGCGCTGAACCACCCGAAGAAGAACACCAAGTAGCTCGGCGCGGAGGCGGCGGTTGTTCCCTCCGCGCGACCGCGGGTCGGCGGCATCCGGGGCGTTGACACACGGTGCGGACCGCTTCAGCCAGTGCGCCGGATGTTTGGTCCGGGAGCCTGCAGGGGTGCCGTCGAGGCCGAACAGCATGGTCAGCGTGAACATCCCGGGCAGGAGGAAGTTGATGTCGTCACCGCCACCGGGCACATCGATGGCGCCGCCGAAGAGGAACGCGAACATGAGCAGCAGCATGATGGAGAAGAGCCGGCCGAAGATGGGGAGCGCTGGCTGTCGCACCCAGTGCAGGAGTTCGCGCTGGGTGAGGATCCAGGCGTTGCGCGCCCGGACAGCACTGAGGAGGCCTGCTGTTCCGGAGGGGGACTCGACGGTTGCGGTGCCGAATCGCCACAATCCGCTGGTGCGGCGCTCGAACCGCCGAACCTCGCTGCTCGCCCGCGCGGGTCGAACCGCGTCGCGTGGCGAATCCAGCGCTCAACCGGCCGAGACCGCCGCCGCAACGGCGGCCGGGATCGGCGTCTCGCCCGAAATCAGATCCCAGGTGTGCCCAGCTGTCTCGGGAAAGGTGAGCACTGCCGCAATCACGGCGGCGACATCCGCCCGCGGAATGGAGTCCCGTTCGGTGTGTTCAGCAAGCGAGACCAGCCCGGTCGGCTCGTCGTCGGTCAGCGACCCGGGGCGGAGGATCGTCCAGGCAAGCCCGCTTCGCCGCAGCGCGGCATCCGCGTCCCGCTTCGCTTCGACGTAGGCGGTCCACACCTCGTCGGCTCCGGGCTCGGGGCCTTCGTCGACACCGATCGCGGAAACCTGGACGAATCGTGCCACCCCCGCCTCCTCGGCTGCGGCAGCCGACTTCACCGAGCCCTCGAGGTCGACGGAGCGCTTCCGTGCCGCCCCGGAACCCGGGCCGGCGCCCGCGGCGAACACGACGGCATCCGCCCCGGTCATCACCGGCACCAGGTCAGAAACGGATGCCGTCTCGACGTCACACACGAACGCCTCCGCGCCGAGCGCTTCGATGTTGCCCCGGTGCTCCGGGTTCCGGAACACACTGACCACCTCGTCGCCGTTCGACACGAGCAGGGGGGTGAGCAGGCGGCTGATTTTGCCGTGTCCACCGATCAGGACGATGCGGCTCATAGCATTACCTTTCGTTTCTGGGAGAAGTGGGGCGGTCAGGACGGTCGCTTCTCGGGCGACACCGTCTTGCGCGGATCGGTTTCGGGGATCGTCCCGAGCACGTCGTCGATGCGCGCGAGGGTGTCAGCAGAGAGCGCCACTCCGGCCGCCTTCACATTGTCGCGGACCTGTTCGGGGCGAGAGGCACCGATGATCGCGGATGCCACGTTGTCGTTGGCAAGCACCCACGCGATCGCGAGCTGCGCGAGGGTCAGTCCCTGCTCGTCGGCGATCGGCTGAAGGTTCTGCACGGCGGTGAGGACGTCGTCGCGGAGGAACCGCTGGACGGCATCCGCTCCGCCCTTCCGATCGGTGGCCCGGCTGCCCTCCGGCAGGGGCTTCCCCGGCAGGTACTTGCCGGTGAGGATGCCCTGGGCGACCGGCGACCAGACGATCTGTGAGATGCCGAGTTCGCGAGATGCCGGGACGACTTCTTCTTCGATCACTCGCCAGAGCATCGAGTATTGCGGCTGGTTCGAGATGAGCGAGATACCGAGGTCCTTCGCGAGCGCGCTGCCGCGGCGGAGCTGGTCGGCGTCCCACTCCGAGACACCGATGTAGAGCGCCTTGCCCTGACGAACCACGTCGGCGAACGCCTGCATGGTTTCCTCGAGCGGGGTCTCCGTGTCGAAGCGGTGCGCCTGGTACAGGTCGACGTAATCGGTGCCGAGCCGTGACAGCGAACCGTGAATCGACTCGAGGATGTGTTTACGGCTCAGGCCGGAATCGTTGGGGCCCTTCGGTCCTGTAGGCCAGTACACCTTGGTGAAAATCTCCAGCGATTCGCGCCGTTCCGAGCTGAGCGCTTCACCGAGCACGGTCTCCGCGGCGGTGTTCGCGTAGGCATCCGCCGTGTCGAAGGTCGTGATTCCGCTTTCGAGGGCGGCGGCGACACACGCGTGGGCGGCGTCGTTCTCCACCTGCGAGCCGTGGGTGAGCCAGTTGCCGTAGGTGATTTCGGTGATCTTGAGGCCGGAATTGCCGAGGTAGCGATAGTCCATGCCGCTACGCTATGCCCCAACCCGGCGTGGGAGCTAAAGGAGCCCGAGTGCTTGCACCTGCTCCCGTTCTGTGCCAAGTTCTCGCACCGAGGCGTCGATGCGCTCCCGGGAGAAAGGGTCGATGTCGAGCCCCTGCACGATCCGCCACTCCCCGTCGACACTCTCGGCGGGGAACGACGAGACCAGCCCGTCCGGCACACCATAGCTGCCGTCCGAGGGCAACGCGACGCTGGTCCACCGACCGCGGTTTCCGTTCGCCCAGTCGTACATGTGGTCGATCGTGGCGCTCGCCGCAGACCCGACCGAACTCGAGCCGCGAACCTCGATGATCTCCGCCCCGCGGTTCGCGACCCGCGGGATGAACTCGTCCCTGACCCATTCCTCGTCGACGAGCTCCCGCACCGGTCGCCCCGCCGCGGTGGCGTTGGACAGGTCGGGAAACTGGGTCGCCGAGTGGTTGCCCCAAATGGTGAGGCCGTCGATCTCGCCGACCGGCACGGCGAGTTTCGCGGCGAGGAGCCCGATCGCCCGGTTGTGGTCCAGTCTGGTGAGTGCCGTGAATCTCTCGCGCGGGATGTCCGGAGCATGTGCTGACGCGATCAGGGCGTTCGTGTTCGCCGGGTTGC
>NZ_JBKJWH010000189.1:0-93231 GCF_046716805.1 Mycetocola sp.
GTGCAGGTCGGTCGGGCGCACGCCGAAGTCGGCCTCGATCTCATCGAGCGAGCCGTAGACATCCGTTCTGGGAAAGTTCGCGTCGTCGCTCTTCCAGACCGGGATCGGGGAACCCCAGTAGCGGTTGCGGCTGATCGACCAGTCGCGGGCGTTGCCGATCCACTTGCCGAACTGGCCGTGCTTGACGTTCTCGGGTACCCAGTTGATCTGCTCGTTGAGGTCGACCATGCGGTCACGGAATTCGGGCACGCGGATGAACCAGCTCGATACGGCCTTGTAGATCAGCGGGTTGCGGCAGCGCCAGCAGTGCGGGTAGGAGTGCTCGTAGCTGGCCTGGCGCAGCAGGCGCCCTTCGGCCTTGATCACCTGGGTGAGCGGCTTGTTCGCGTCTGACCAGAGCAGGCCGGCCACGTCGGTGACCTCGGGCAGGAACTTGCCGCCCTCGTCGACCGAGATGATCACCGGGATGCCTGCGGCCTCACAGATCCTCTGGTCTTCCTCACCGTATGCCGGTGACTGGTGCACGATACCCGTGCCGTCCTCGAGGGTCACGTAGTCGGCGACGAGGATTCTCCAGGCGTCCTGCATGCCGAACGCGTCGACATCCGAGTAGTAGTCGAACAGGCGGTCGTAGGACACGCCCTCGAGGTCGCGGCCGGAGACGGTGCGGCTGATCGCGGCGGTCGCGTCGGCGGCGCTCTCGTAGCCGAGGTCCTTGGCGTAGTTGCCGACGAGGGCCGTCGCGAGCAGGTATTCCCCGCCGAGCACCTCTGTGGTGCCGCCGGTGCCGTGCTTCTCACGCAGCACCGTGGCATCCGGTGTGCCGTGCGGGCCCGCTGGGATGACGGCGTATTCGATCTCGGGGCCGACCGCAAGGGCGGCGTTGGTGGGCAGCGTCCACGGCGTCGTCGTCCAGGCCAGCGCACGGACGGCGGTGAGGCCGAGCGCCTCGGCTTTCAAACCGGTCAGCGGGAAGGTGACGGTGACGGTCTGGTCCTGGCGCATCTTGTAGACGTCGTCGTCCATGCGCAGTTCGTGGTTGGACAGCGGGGTCTGGTCGCGCCAGCAGTACGGCAGCACGCGGTAGCCCTCGTAGGCGAGCCCCTTGGAGTGCAGCTGCTTGAACGCCCAGATGACGCTCTCCATGAAGGTGATGTCGAGGGTCTTGTAGTCGTTCTCGAAGTCGACCCAGCGGGCCTGGCGGGTGACGTAGCGCTCCCAGTCCTCGGTGTACGTGAGCACCGAGTCCTTCGCGGCAGCGTTGAAGGCGGCGATGCCCATCTCTTCGATCTGGCTCTTGTCGGTGATGCCCAGCTGACGCTCGGCTTCAAGCTCGGCCGGAAGCCCGTGGGTGTCCCAGCCGAAGCGGCGGTGCACCTGCTTGCCGCGCATACTCTGGTAGCGCGGGAACACATCCTTCGCATAACCGGTGAGCAGGTGACCGTAGTGCGGCAGGCCGTTCGCGAACGGGGGCCCGTCGTAGAAGACCCATTCGTCGGCGCCTTCACGCTGCGAGACGGATGCCTCGAAGGTCGCGTCGTTCTTCCAGAACGCGAGGACGTCGTTCTCGATCTCCGGGAACTTCGGCGACGGCGTCACGCCGAACGCGGCTCCGGTCTGGGGCGAGTCGTCGTGGGACTTGGGGTACGGCATATTTCTCCCGGCAGGTTTCGATGTTCACCTGCGAGGGCGGATCAGGTTCGATCCGCGGTACCACCTCGCTTGCCGCACGGAGCGGCCGCTCATTCTTTGGCTGTGACGGGCCAGACCCGCCCGGTTCTACTGGGCGACGAGAGTGCATGTCGCTGTTCTTCCGGAGACTCCCCGGTGATGGCCGGATCGCAGTCGTTGGTTCAAGGATAGCGGCTCGGCCGAGCCCGCGCCGCGACTTGCTGGACTTGGGGTGGTGCAAAGCCGCCAGTGACACCCCCTCAGAGTCGGCAACTCGCGGTCAGGAGAGGGCGGCAGCGAAGCCAGCGCAGACCGGAGCGACCGCCTCCGCCACATAGTCGGCCAGCGGCCGCCGAGCCAGGCCCGCGTTCGCCCACGCACCGGCTGCTGCGGCGGCAGCACCGAGGACGGCAAATGCCACGGCCTGCGGCAGGACATCGCCCGCTCCGGCACCCAGTCGCTGTGCGACGAACATCCGCACGACGGCGGCCTGCTTCATGAAACGCCTCAGCCCGGATGCCTCCAGGTCCTCGCGAGTGCCCATCAGGTCGACCTGGGTCAGCGCCCACGGCACCCGGTCGTCGGGGTGGGATGCGGCCACCCGCACGAGAGCGTCCCGGACGGCATCCATCACCGGCCCGTCCTGACCGGCGGCGGCGAGCTCGTCGGCGAGCCGCTCGATCGTCTCGTCGAAGTCGACCCAGAGCACGTCGGATTTCGAGGCGAAGTAGTTGAAGAACGTGTTTCGGCTCACGCCCGCCCGCGCGGCGATCTGGTCGACGGTCGTGCCCGCATAGGTCTGCTCGAGGAACAGCTCGGCGGCCGCCTCCTCGAGGGTGCGCTTCGACGAGCGCCGCGGACGCCCGATGTTGTGCAGGCTGTCGTTCATGTTGGCCCCTCCCCGGGAAAGCGTACCGACAGCGCCGACGGCGGCCAGGCGCTCCGGGAAGAAAATCGGGGCTAGAGTCGTTATTAGACCGCGTCCAAAAACGCACTTCGACCGCGAGCCCCCGCCACTCGCTCCCAGCCGCCAAGGAAACCGCTATGCACCTCCACGCACACTCGCGAGCCCGCCGCCGACTTGCATCCGTCGCCGCAGCAACCGGATTCGCCCTTCTCCTCGCCGGATGCCAGACCACCCCGGGCGCGTCAGGGTCTACGCCAGTCGCCGGGGGAACCCTCACCTACGCCAGCGGTGACGCCGAACCCACCTGTCTCGACCCTCACGTCGGGGGCAACTACCCGCAGGCTCTGATCGCCGGGCAGTTCCTCGACTCCCTCCTCTCGAGGGATGCCGACGGGACGATCATCCCCTGGCTCGCGACCGAGTGGTCGGTGTCGGACGACAACCTGAGCTGGGACTTCACCCTCAAGGACGACGTCACCTTCACCGACGGGACCCCGTTCGACGCCGAGGCTGTGAAAGCCAACGTCGAGCACCTGAAGGACCCAGCCACCGAGTCGTCGACCGGGTATCTCGCGCTCGGCAAGGTCGAGTCCGTCGAGGTCGTGTCTGACACCGTCGCGCGGTTCAACCTCAGCGCACCAGACAGCGCACTGCTCGAGTCCCTGTCGCAGCCATGGGTGGCCATCCAGTCCCCTGCCGGGATCGCCCGCGGCATGGAAGAGAACTGCCAGGCCCCGATCGGCACCGGCCCGTTCGTCGTTGACGAGTGGGTCAAGCAGGACCACGTCTCACTCGTCCGCAATGAGGACTACAACTCGCCCCCAGCAGACGCCAAGCATGACGGCGCCGCCTATCTCGACGCCATCGAATGGCGCTTCCTCCCGGACTCCGCATCACGGTATGCAGCGCTGCAGGGTGGTCAGGTCGACGTGATCGACAACGCCCAGCCGGACACCATCGCGGCCGCAGAGAAGACGAAGACCATCGCCCACCTCGATGCGCCACGGCCCGGCGCGTCGAACCGGATCGAGTTGAACTCCGGCACTGCGCCGTTCAACGACGTGGCCGTTCGAGAGGCGTTCCTTCGGGCTGTCGACGTCAACGACGGCATCGAGTCGCTTTTCTTCGGCTCAGCCGAACGCTCGTACTCCCCGCTGTCGAGCGTCGAAGCCACCGGGTACTCCGACGAGTCACTGTTCGGGACCGACCTCGACGCGGCGAACGCACTGCTTGACTCCGCCGGCTGGACCGAACGGGATGCCGACGGCTACCGGATGAAGGACGGCGAGCGCCTCTCGCTTGACTTCCCGGTGTCGACGAACCAGTCGATCCCGGCCGAGCAGTCTCTCTTCGAGCAGATCCAGGCGACGGCGAAGGCCGCCGGCTTCGAGGTGAACCTCAGCCTGCTTGACCTGTCGAGCTGGTACGGCGTGCTCGCCGAGAACGACTACGACCTCGTGAGCGCTCCGTACACGAAGGTCGGACCTGACGTACTCCGCATCCTGTACCACTCCGACGGCATCACGCCGGCGCCGAGCGGTTACTTCGCGAACCTCTCCCAGGTGAGCAACCCCGAGCTCGACGCCCTGCTGACCGAAGCGTCCGAGATCTCAGACGAGAACGAGCGGGCCGGCCTGTACGAGCAGGCTCAGAAGATCATCCTCGAGGGGTTCCACATCCTGCCGCTGTACGACCAGCAGAACCACTTCCTGCTCGGCACCCAGGTGAAGGACGCCCGCGCGCTTCCGACGGTCTCGACGCCAACGTTCTATGACGCCTGGCTCAGCGAAAACTAAACCCGCGCAGCGGTCGAGGAGCTTCCGGGCATCCCGGTGGCTCCTCGTCCGGCTGGGCGGCGCGGTTTTCGTGATGTGGGCGGTGGCCACGCTGACCTTCTTCGCGATCCGGCTGATCCCAGGCGACGCGGCCGAAGCGGTGCTCGGCGGGCCCGGCTCCCAAGCCTCACAGGAGACGCTCGACCAGGTCCGCCGGGACTACGGGCTCGACCTTCCCCTCGGCGTGCAGTACCTGAACGCGCTCGGCAGACTGCTCACCGGGGACCTCGGCAGCTCGTACGCCCTCAAGGTCCCGGTAGCCGACCTGCTCGGCGCCCAGGTCGGCGGCACTCTCGCCCTCGCCCTCGCGGCACTCGCGCTGGCCTGGCTCATCGCGCTCCTCCTCTCCCTCTGGTCCACCGGCGGCAGCCGCATCGCCGCCTCCCTCGGGCAGGGCATCGAACTGACGAGCGCAGCCCTCCCCCATTTCTGGCTCGCCACCGTGCTGATCGCGGTCTTCAGCAGCGCCCTCGGCTGGCTGCCCCCGGTCTCCACCGGCGGCCTCGCTGGTCTCGTACTCCCCACGATCACCCTGGCCATTCCCCTCGCCGGATTCCTGGCGCAGGTGATGCGCGAAACCCTGCTCGACACGCTCGACGCACCGTTCATCGTCTCGGCGAGGGCGAGAGGCGAGTCCGAGCGCGGCATCCGTCTTCGCCACGCACTCCGCCACGCGAGCCTGCCGGCGATCAGCCTCTCCGGCTGGGCACTCGGTTACCTGATCTCCGGTGCCGTCGTCGTCGAGACGATCTTCGCCCGCCCCGGCCTCGGCCGGACCCTGCTGCAGGCGGTCACTCTCCGCGACGTGCCCATCGTCACCGGGGTCGTTCTCCTCGTCGCCCTCGTCTACATCGTCATGACCATCGTCACGGATGCCGCGTCGCGGCTCGCCGACCCGCGACTGCGGAGTGCGGAGGCAGGACGATGAGCGAACTCGACCTGCGGACGGCTGCGGCGAGCGCGGCACCGGTCCGACGCGCGCGCCCGAGTCTCGGCGAGATCCTGTCCCTGGGCTTCGTCCTCTTCCTCCTGATCGCCACGGTTGCCCCCGGGGTCCTCTCCACGATCGACCCCAACGCGATCGCCGCTCGAGACGCCTTCCAGGGGCCGTCGCCCAGGCACTGGTTCGGCACCGACGAATCCGGAAGGGACATTTACAGCCGCGTCGTCGCCGGCACTTCGACTTCCCTGATGATCGGCGTCTCGGCGACGGCGATCGGGCTGCTGCTCGGCTTGATCCTCGGGGCGCTCGCCGGATTCGGCGGCCGGGTGCTCGACTTCACGGTGAACCGCACCATCGAAGTCCTCTTCGCTTTCCCCGGCCTGCTGTTGGCTCTCCTCGTGATCGTGATCGCCGGCCCGGGCCCGGTGACCGCGACCGTCGCCGTCGGTTTGTCGACCGCCCCCGGGTACGCGCGGATCATCCGCGGCCAGCTGGTCGGCATCCGCTCATCGGCGTACGTCGAATCCGCCCGTGTGCTCGGTCATGGACCCTGGCGGATCCTCACCCGTCACATCCTGCCCAACGCGCTCGCCCCGCTGATGGTGCTCGCGACACTCGGTATCGGGCAGGCCGTGGTGTGGGCTGCTGCACTGAGTTACCTCGGCCTCGGCGCGCAGCCACCGGCCGCCGAGTGGGGCGCGATGCTCTCAGCCGGGCGCACCTATCTCGGCTCGGCCTGGTGGCTGACGGTGTTCCCCGGCCTCATGATCGTGCTCACGACGATCGCGACGACCGTCCTCGGCCGCAGCCTCACCCGTCGAACGGCAGGACAGCGATGAACGCAGAGGATGCCCTCCTTGACGTCGACAAGCTCTCTGTTAGGTTCGGCACCAGCCAGGTGGTTCGGGACCTTTCCTTCCAGGTCGCCCGCGGTGAGTGCGTCGCGATCGTCGGAGAGTCCGGGTCGGGCAAGAGCGTCACGGCCCGGTCCCTTCTCGGCCTTGCCGGGCGAAGATCCACCGTCACCTCCTCCACGCTCAGCCTCGCAGGCCTCGACCTCCGCTCCGCTACCGAACGCGATTGGCGCACCATCCGGGGTTCCCGGATCGGCCTCGTGCTGCAGGACGCCCTCGTCTCCCTCGACCCGCTCCGACCCATCGGCAGGGAGATCGGCGATGCCCTGCGCCTGCACTCACCCCTGTCGGCGGATGACGCGCGGGCCCGCGTGCTCGCCCTCCTCGCCAGCGTCGGCATGCCGAACCCGGAGCGGGCCATCGGCCAGCGCTCAGGCGAACTCAGCGGCGGGCTGCGGCAGCGGGCGCTCATCGCCTCGGCGATCGCGCTCGACCCGCCCCTCCTCATCGCCGACGAACCGACCACCGCGCTCGACGTCACCATCCAGGCGCGCATTCTCGATCTGCTCACCGACGTGAAAAGGCGGGGAACCGGCATCCTGCTCATCAGCCACGACCTCGCCGTGGTGAGCGCCATCGCCGACCGGGTCCTGGTGATGAAGGGCGGCCGCGTCGTTGAGTCGGGCAACACGCAGGAACTCCTCGCCGACCCGCGTGAGGAATACACCCGCCGGCTGATCGCTGCCGTTCCCACCGACAAACCGCGTCACACGGCGCTGGTTCCAGGCACGATGCCGGTTCCCGCGACTCAGGCCACGTCAGCACCGGATGCCTCGGCGCCGGTCGTCCTCGAGGCTCGCGGTCTCGGAAAAACGTTCCCGTCGCCGACGGGCCGGTTCCGCGCCGTCGATGACGTCTCCTTCATACTTCGGCGGGGTGAGACCCTCGGGCTCGTCGGCGAATCCGGGTCAGGGAAAACAACGGTGGCGCGACTCGTCCTCGCCCTGGTCACAGCCGACGACGGAGACGTCCTGCTCGACGGCGGCAGGTTTTCGGAGCTTCGGGAACGCGACCGTCGGCCCGTTCGCCGGAGGATCGGCGCGATCTATCAGGACAGTCTGAGCTCGTTCGACCCGCGGCTGAGCGTTCGTCGCATCCTGGCCGATGCGAGCGCACTCGCCCCGGAATCCGATCGCTCGAGCGTCAGCGAACTGCTCGACGCGGTTGGGTTGTCGCCGGCCGTCGCCGGCTCGCGCCCGTTGCACCTCTCCGGAGGGCAGCGACAGCGCGTGTCGATCGCCCGCGCGTTGGCCGCACGTCCGGAGGTGATCGTCTGTGACGAGCCGGTGTCAGCTCTCGACGTCACCATTCAGGCGCAGGTCCTCGACCTCCTCGACCGGTTGCAGGCCGAACACGGCCTGAGCTACCTGTTCATCTCTCACGACCTCGGGGTGATCCGGCACATGAGTGACAGGATCGCGGTCATGAAGGACGGCCGGATCGTGGAGACCGGGGACGCGGCGAGCGTGTTCGACGACCCGCAGCATCCGTACACCGCTCGACTCGTCGCCGACGCCCCGCGGCTGGCGATCGCACAATAGCCCGCGAATTGCTGGGCACGACGCGAAGCGTCGTGGAAGGCGGCAGCCCTGACTCAGGCAATCTCGGAAACGAGACGGCGACCCGCAACCATCTTGCGTGGTTAGAACACCGCGTCGATCTCCTCGGCGAGGAAGGGCACGAGAGTGCTCGCGTACACCCAGCTGATGTGGTGAGAATCCCGATACGCCAGCACACCCCCGATCACCGGCCGGCACCACCCGTCAGGGCAGAAATATTCGGTGAGGTCGATGAGCCCAACCCTCGGGTCGGCGGAACCCGAAGCGGCCTCGGCCGCAGCATCCCTCTCGATCGCCGCGGACAACTCCACGGCGCAGCTCTCGGCCGCGTCCTCCCCTGATTCGGCGAGGCAGGGCAGGTAGTCGTCGTTCATGCGAGGAGTGTCGCGGAGAACGACGACCCGCTCGATGCTCGACGGCAGTCCGGCCCACCGCTGCCGATACTGCCGGATCGCGGTGTCCCGCCAGTCGGCATCCGTTTTTCCCGCGACGACGGCGTTCCTCGCCCGAGTCGCGGTGAACACGACGCTCACCTCGGGATGCTCAGCGAGCCAGCCGAGTGTCTGTTCGTTCCAGGCTGCGCAACTGTCGTTCATAACCGCGAGGACTTCGGCCGACATGTCCTCCTCGACTCTCTGATCGGGACCGAACGGGCATGAGCTCTTGGCGATGACCACGAGCGCCCAATTGCGCCGGGTGGCCAGTTCGGCGAACGCCGGCAGCCATTGTTCGGCGTGCGAGTCTCCGACGAGGGCGATGGTGCGGGTTGCGCGGTCAGGTGGGGCGCCGAAAGAGCACACCTTCAGTTCAGCGGAACGGATGCCGGCGATGCAACGTTCGGGGGACGCGTCGGCCAGCGACGGGTCGGGAATCACCGCCGCAACCGGTTCGATCGGCTCACAACCGTCACCCTCCAGCGCCGCCGCGCCGAGACACTCAGGGTCCGCGTCCACGAGAGCCTCGATCCGCTGCTGCTCCGCCTCGAGACGATCCTGGGCGTATCCGAGGGTCGACAACGGAAGGACCACTGCCACAGCCATCGCCGCCGCAACAGCAGCGAACGTGTCCCTGGGTTTGCGGGCAGCAAGAGCGCCGTTGCGGATCGGATTCTCCACCCAGCGCTCCGTCGCCGCGGCGAGCGCGATGCTCGCCACCCCGAGAACCAAGGAGTCGACGAACGAGAGACCGCGACCGAGCCACAACGGGGTGAGAACGATCAGCGGCCAGTGCCACAGGTAGGTCCCGTAGGACAGGTCACCGAGCCGCTGCACCGGGCCGAGAGCCAGCATCCGGGTGGGCGCGAATCGCCCGGCCGGCTCCGCTGCGACGATCACGGCAAGGGTGCCGAGAACGGGCAGCAGCGCCGCCGCCCCGGGGAAAGGCGTCGAAGGCCCGTACGCCACCGACGCCAGCACGATCGACGCCAATCCGCCCCACGCGGCGGCACAACGCACCACACGGGAGCCGGGCAGGGCCAGCCAACCGGTCAACGCCGGCGCCGCCACCGCCAGCAATCCACCGGCGCCGAACTCCCACGCCCTCGTCGTGGCGAGGAAGTAGGCGGGAGCCGGGTCGCGCGCCGTATAGATCACCGACCAGGCCAGGGAAGCGACAACCACGACGCCCAGAGCGAGAGCGATGACGCGACGCGGCGATTCACCGTCTGCCGCCCGAGGGAACCGCTTCCAGAGCACCACGGCACCGACGATCAGCACCGGCCACACCAGGTAAAACTGTTCCTCCGCCGACAACGACCAGAAGTGCTGCACCGGAGATGGGGCGGCCTCGGCTGCCAGGTAGTCGACCGAACTTCCGGCAAGGGCGATGTTTTCCACATATCCAGCGGATGCCATCACCTCACCGAGAAAGCGGCCGACGGCACCGGCCGGGGCCACGAGCCAGATGCCACACGTCGTGACCAGGAGTACCGTGAGCGACGCCGGAAGCAGCCGTCTGGCCCGGCGTGCCCAGAACCCCGGGAGCGACACCGACCCGGTGCGTTCGACCTCACGGACGAGGTGTGTCGTGATCAGGAAGCCGGAGAGCACGAAGAAGACGTCGACGCCCACATAACCACCGGGCAGAACGTGCGGCCACAGGTGGAAGAGGACGACGAGGGAAACGGCGAGCGCACGGAGGCCCTGGATGTCGGTGCGATGACCGGCATCCGTTCCGGGTCGTGCTGTCGTTGTCATGAGGAGCCCTCCACGGCGTCAGTTTAAGCAGGGCCCTCCCGCCTGTCAGGGGCTTGCGCCCGGTGCGTTTCCCAGCCCTGCCGCCTGGCTGTCCGATTTCTCGCCCGCCCGGCTCCGCTACCATTGAGGGACCCAGGACACTCAGGCACGTTCACACGGTGCCGCCTATATCGAAACCGGAGTACCCCATGACCGCGCACGTTCCAGACAAGCCGGCACTCGAAGGCCTCGAAGCCAAATGGGGTCCCGCCTGGGAGAATGCGGGCACCTACCGGTTCAACCGTGCCGCAGCCCTCGAGGGTGGACGCGACTGCGTCTACTCGATCGACACTCCGCCGCCGACCGCCTCCGGTTCACTGCACATCGGCCATGTCTTCAGCTACACCCACACGGATGTCGTCGCGCGGTTCCAGCGGATGTCGGGCAAGCAGGTCTTCTACCCGATGGGCTGGGACGACAACGGCCTGCCCACCGAACGTCGGGTGCAGAACTACTACGGAGTGCGCTGCGACCCGACACTCCCCTACGACACGGAGTTCGAGCCGCCGTTCGAGGGTGGAGACGGAAAGAGCTCCAAAGCCGCCGACCAGAAGCCGATCTCTCGCCGCAACTTCATCGAGCTGTGCGAACGCCTCACCGCTGAGGACGAGAAGCAGTTCGAGGCGCTCTGGCGCACGCTGGGGCTGTCCGTTGACTGGTCCCAGTCGTACCGCACCATCGGCGACGATTCCATCCGCATCAGCCAGCTCGCCTTCCTCCGGAACATCGAGCGCGGTGAGGCATACCAGGCCATGGCGCCGACGCTGTGGGATGTCACCTTCCGCACTGCGGTCGCACAGGCTGAGCTCGAAGACAAGGAACAGCCGGCCTCCTATCACCGGCTGGCCTTCGCCAAGCCAGACGGCGGAACGATAGAAATCGAGACCACCCGGCCCGAGCTGCTGCCCGCCTGCGTCGCCCTCGTGGCCCACCCCGACGACGAGCGTTTTCAGCCGTACTTCGGCACCACGGTGACGACGCCGCTCTTCGGTGTCGAGGTTCCCGTGCTCGCGCACCACCTGGCTCAGCCGGACAAGGGTGCCGGCATCGCCATGATCTGCACCTTCGGCGACGTCACCGACGTCGTCTGGTGGCGGGAACTGGACCTGCCCAACCGCACCATCATGGGCCGCGACGGTCGCATCATCCATGAAGCACCGGATGTCATCACCTCCGAGTCCGGTCTCGCCGCCTATCGTGAGCTGGCCGGCAAGACCGTGTTCAGCGCGAAGCAGGCTGTCGTGCAACTGCTGACCGACTCCGGCGACCTCATCGGCGACCCGAAACCGACCACCCACCAGGTCAAGTACTACGAGAAGGGCGACAAGCCGCTCGAGATCGTGTCCACCCGCCAGTGGTACATCAGGAACGGCGCCCGCGACGAGCAGCTCCGCGCTCGACTGATCGAGCTGGGCAAAGAACTCCAGTGGCACCCCGACTTCATGCGGGTGCGCTACGAGAATTGGGTCGGGGGCTTGACCGGCGACTGGCTGATCTCGCGCCAGCGTTTCTTCGGTGTGCCGATTCCCCTCTGGTATCCGCTCGACGGCCACGGTGAACCGATCCACGAGTCCCCCATTCTGCCCGATGCTGCGTCGCTCCCGGTCGACCCCTCGAGTGACACCGCGCCGGGCTATGACGAATCCCAGCGCAACGCGCCCGGCGGTTTCGTCGGCGAACTCGACATCATGGACACCTGGGCCACGTCCTCACTCACCCCGCAGCTCGCGGGCGGCTGGGAACGCGATGCCGAACTGTGGAACCTCGTCTTCCCGTTCTCCGTGCGTCCCCAGGGCCAGGACATCATCCGCACCTGGCTGTTCTCGACGATGCTCCGCTCAGCCCTCGAGTACAACGAGAAGCCCTGGGAGCATGCCGCTCTCTCCGGCTGGATCCTCGACCCCGACCGCAAGAAGATGTCGAAGTCGAAGGGCAACGTCGTCACCCCCGCCGACATCCTGGAGAAACACGGATCGGATGCCGTCCGGTATTGGGCCGCGTCGAGCCGCCTCGGAACGGACGCCGGTTTCGACCCGCAGAACCCGACCCAGATCAAGATCGGACGCCGCCTCGCCATCAAGGTGCTCAACGCGTCGAAGTTCATCCTCAGCTTCGAAGCGGCCGCGAACGCTCCGGTGACGGAGCCGGTCGACCTCAGCATGCTCGCCACGCTGCGGACCGTCGTCGCCGAGGCAACCGCCGCGTTCGAGGCGTACGACCACGCCCGCGCGCTCGAGACGACGGAGTCATTCTTCTGGACGTTCTGCGACGACTACCTCGAACTCGTGAAGGAACGCGCCTATGACGCGGAGCACCCCGGCCAGGCCTCAGCCGTCGCCGCGCTCCGTGAGGCGCTCAGCGTCCTGCTTCGACTTTTCGCTCCCTTCATCCCATTCGCGGCCGATGAATCGTGGTCCTGGTGGAACGAAGGATCCGTACACGCCGCCGCCTGGCCGACGAGTGACGAACTCACCGGCGCGGGCAACCCGGAACTCCTTGTGCTCACCGGGCAGGCGCTGACCAGCATCCGTCGCGCGAAAACCGACGCGAAAGCGTCACAGAAATCCACACTGAACGAGGCGACCATCACCGGAACCCCGGAACAGATCGCCCTTCTGACCCTCGCGGAAGGCGACCTCAAGGCCGTCGGTCGTATCGTTAGACTCAGTTTCACTCCGGCCGACGAATTGACCGTCACCGGAGTGGACTTCGCCCCGGTCGACGCCCCGACGTCGCACCACAGTTGAGGAGAAACCATGACGTTTGAGATTCGCAACACCCGAGACCGCGACTTCTTCAACTGGCTGCCCCTGTTCGCCGACTACGGCGACTTTTACGGCACACCGGTGCCCGATGAGAAGGCGCTGCTCGTGTGGAGCTGGATCACCGAGAACACTCATGGTCTGTCAGCCCTCGTCGCGCAGAACGAGGACGGCACTCTTGTCGGCCTCGCCCACTACCGCACCTTCGCTCGCCCGCTTGCCGGCGGCACCGGAATCTTCATCGACGACCTGTTCGTCACCCCAGGCGCCAGGGGCAACGGCATCGCGACCGCCCTCATCGAGCGCGTCACCGAGATCGCCCGGGCCCAGCGGTCGGGCATCGTTCGCTGGATCACAGCGCCGGACAATGACGAAGCGCAGGTGCTTTACGACAAGGTGGCCGATCGCACCAACTGGGTCACGTACGACCGCACCGTCTGACGGAGGCATCATGCGACTCGGGACGCGGTGGAGCGTCGGTGAAACACCGGCGGAGGGGCTCCCGGAGGTTGTGCTCGCGGCGGTACGAACGGTCGAGGACGAACTGCGCGCCGAGGACGTCGACGCGCGCACCTGGCGCTGGACACTGACCTGGCTCGAAGGTCGCCCCGTTCTCGAGCTCGATGACGGTACGGTCATCACGTACAACGACGTGGCGGATACGGCGACGATCCGTCAGCACGACGCCACTATCGCCGATGACGAAGAGGACTAGCCACCGGCCGGGTTCCGGGCAGCGTGAGCCGTCGACCAGCGGATGCCGCGTCGCCGGCGGGCGCGGCGGCATCCGTTCGCTACTTGCGGGCCAGGATTTCGCCGTGAGGCATCGCGTACCAGCCGCGGGGGTCGCCGACCCACGCGGTCCAGGCCGCTGAGATCTCCTCGAGGTCGGCCTGCGTTGCGGCGCCGGTCTCGATCGACTGCGGTGCGAAGCTGGATTCGAGGGCACGGACCGCCCATGCGCTCCCCCACCAGTCCCGGTCTCGGTCGTTGGAGAAGCACCAGATCGAGGCGGTGCTCTCCACCTCAGTGAAGCCGGCGTCGAGCGCCCAGGCCTTGAGCGAGCGGCCAGCGTCGGGCTCGCCGGCGTTCGACCGTGCGACCGACTGGTACACGCGCATCCACGTGTCGAGCCCCGGGAGCAGCGGGTACCAGGACGCAGCGCCGTAGATCACGTCACGGGCGGCCACGATACCGCCCGGTTTCACGACGCGGCGCATCTCGCGCAGCACGGCGACCGGATCGCCGACATGCTGCAACACCTGATGGGCGTGGACGATGTCGAAAGTGTTGTCCGGATAGTCGAGCGCGTAGGCATCCCCGGCGACGAAGTCGACGTTCAGCACGTCGCTGTCGCGAGCGAGGGTCGACGCCTGGACGCAGACGTCAGCGGAGGCATCCATCCCGATGACACTGCCGGGGAAAACCCGTTGGGCGATGTCGATGGTGATCGTCCCAGGACCGCTGCCGACGTCGAGGACCAGGGAGCCTCGAGTCAGGTGGGGTGCAAGGTATGCCGCTGAGTTGTCCACGGTGCGCCAACTGTGCGTGCGGAGGACGCTCTCGTGGTGCCCGTGCGTGTAGCGCTCGGAGGTAGCCATAGCTCCACCCTACGGGTGTGCCGGGGGTCGCCCGGCCCACATGTCGGCCCCTATGGTGGGTTCATGTCTGAGCCGTCGAACCCGTTCCTTGCACCCAGCGGGCTGCCGTACCAGCTGCCGCCGTTCGCCGACATCCGGGACGAGCATTACGCCGGCGCCTTCGAACGGGGCATGGCCGAGCAACTGGCTGAGATCGACGCCATCGTGACGTCGACGGATGGTCCGACCTTCGAGAACACCATCCTCGCGCTCGAACGGTCCGGTCGGATCCTGGAGCGGGTCGGCAACGTGTTCTTCAACAAGAGTTCCGCGGACTCCAACCCACTGACCCTCGCCTTGGAAGAGGAACTCGCTCCGTTGCTCGCGGCGCACTCCGACGCGATCCGGCTCAACCCCGCGCTCTACGCCAGAATTTCCGCCGTCCATGATCGGCTCGACGAACTGGGGCTCGACGATGAGGCCCGCTATCTCGTCAAGCGGCACCACACGCAGTTCACCCTTGCCGGCGCCGGGCTCGGCGACTCCGACAAGGAGCAGCTCCGCGCTCTCAACGGCACCCTGTCGACTCTGACGACCCGGTTCGAGAAAAACCTGCTGGCCGACACCAACGACCTCGCCGTGGTGTTCGACGACATGGCCGAACTCGACGGACTCAGCGCAGGCGAAATCGCCGCAGCTGCCCAGGCGGCGCGCGAGCGCGGGCTCGAGAACAGTTATCTCCTCAGCCTTGTTCTTCCCACCGGGCATCCGACCCTGACCAGTCTGACTCGCCGGGATGTGCGCGAACGGATCATGCGTGCGTCGCGGACGCGTGGCATCCGTGGTGGGGAACACGACAACCGGGGCCTTGTGCTGGAGATCACCCGGCTTCGTGCCGAGCGGGCGGAGCTGCTGGGCTTTGACTCGCACGCGGCGTTCGTGACGGCGGACGAGACTGCGGGAAACCCGGAGAACGTCGCTGCAATGCTCGGGTCGCTAGCGCCGGCCGCCGCGCGCAACGCCCGCGCCGAGCAAGCCGACCTCCAGGCGCTCGTCGATGCCGGCGAGGAAACCTATGACGTTGAAAGCTGGGACTGGGCGTTCCTCACCGAGCAGGTGCGCGCCGCCCGGTTCGCCGTCGACAAGGCGGCCATGCGACCGTACTTCGGGGCCGAGCGGGTTCTCTCCGACGGGATCTTCTTCGCGGCCGAGCAGCTTTACGGTGTGCGGTTCGCCGAGCGCACCGACCTGGTCGCCTACCATTCCGAGGTGCGCGTGTTCGAGGTGACCGAGGCAGACGGGACACCCGTCGGGCTCTACCTCCTCGACCTGCACACCCGGGACTCGAAGCGAGGCGGCGCCTGGATGAACCCGCTGATCGCGCAGAACACTCTGCTGGATCAGCCCACCGTTGTCGTGAACAACCTCAACGTGCCCAGGCCGGCGCCGGGTGCGCCGACCCTGCTCAGCTTCGACGAAGTGAGAACGTTGTTCCACGAGTTCGGTCACGCGCTGCACGGCCTCTTCGCCCGCGTCAGCTACCCTCGGTTCGCGGGGACGAACGTGTACCGCGATTTCGTCGAATTCCCGAGCCAGGTCAACGAGATGTGGATGCTGTGGCCTGAGGTCCTCGCCAATTATGCGGTGCACCACGAGACCGGCGAGCGGATGCCACAGGCTCTGGTCGACAACATCCGCCGGTCGGTCTCCTTCAACGAGGGATTCCTGACGAGTGAATACCTCGCAGCGGCCATGCTCGACCAGGCCTGGCACCGGATCGACTCAGGCACGATCGTCGACGATGTCGCGGCGTTCGAAAGCGACGCGCTTGCTGCCGCCGGGCTCGACAACCCAGCCGTACCGACGCGGTATTCGAGCACCTATTTCGCCCACACCTTCTCGGGCGGCTACGACGCGGGTTATTACTCGTACATCTGGAGCGAAGTTCTCGACGCGGATGCCGTGGAGTGGTTCACCGAGAACGGCGGGCTGACACGGGACAACGGAGATCGGTTCCGTTCGCTGGTGCTCGGCGTCGGCGGCAGCAAGGACCCGCTCGAGGCATACCGGGAGTTCCGGGGCCGCGACGCACGCATCGAGCCACTGCTGGTGCGGCGGGGGCTGGCGGAGTAGTCGCGCCGCGTCGGATGCTGCGGGCCCGCCGCAGTGTCGGCGCGGCATCCGCCCGCCCCTGCGGGGGCCCTACTTGTCGCGCAGAAACCCCGCGGACGACCACAAGGGACCCCTCACCGTCGCCGAACGACAACCTCGGACCCCTCACGGCCCGCACACGATCATTCAGCACCCATCCGGTCAGGAAACGACCGTCCGGGACGTGCAGGCACCGGACGAAAGGCTACGCCGACTTCTCCTGCCGGCGCGGCTTGTGCGGAACAATCGTCGGCGCCGCATTCTCCAGCACGGACTCACGAGTGATCACGACGCGCGCGACCTCTTCGGTCGACGGCACCTCGAACATGACCGGGCCGAGAACCTCTTCGAGGATCGCGCGAAGTCCACGGGCGCCCGTCTTGCGGAGCACCGCCAGGTCGGCAATCGCCTCGAGGGCGCTCTGCTCGAATTCGAGCTCCACACCGTCAATCTCGAACATGCGCTGGTACTGGCGAACAAGGGCGTTCCTGGGAACGGTGAGGATCTCCATCAGCGCGTGCTGGTCGAGCGGCGTCACCGTGGTGACGACCGGGAGGCGGCCGATGAACTCGGGGATGAGCCCGAACTTGTGCAGGTCCTCGGGCAGAACCTCACTGAACAGGTTCATGTCGTCGCCTTTGGAGTGCAGAGGTGCACCGAAACCGATGCCCTTCTTACCTGCACGTGACGAGATGATCTCTTCGAGCCCGGCGAATGCGCCAGCGACGATGAACAGCACATTCGTCGTGTCGATCTGGATGAACTCCTGGTGCGGATGCTTGCGCCCCCCCTGCGGGGGGACGGATGCGACGGTCCCCTCCAGGATTTTCAGCAGCGCCTGCTGGACACCTTCACCGGAAACATCACGGGTGATCGACGGGTTCTCGGCCTTTCGGGCGATCTTGTCGACCTCATCGATGTAGATGATGCCCGTTTCAGCGCGCTTGACGTCGTAGTCGGCGGCCTGAATCAGCTTGAGCAGGATGTTCTCGACGTCTTCGCCCACGTATCCGGCCTCGGTCAGCGCGGTGGCGTCGGCGACGGCGAACGGAACGTTCAATCGCTTCGCCAGCGTCTGCGCGAGGTAGGTCTTGCCGCAGCCGGTCGGGCCGATCAGCAGGATGTTGCTCTTGGCGATCTCGATGTCATCGGCGATCGAGTCGGCACTGGTGAGCGTGGTGCGGGCACGGGTGCGCTTGTAGTGGTTGTAGACGGCGACGGAAAGGGCCTTCTTCGCAGGCACCTGGCCGATGACGTACTCCTCAAGGAAGTTGAAGATCTCCTTGGGTTTGGGCAGTTCGAAGTCGGGGGCGGCTGCTTCGCCGGCCTCCGCCAGGCGCTCCTCAATGATCTCGTTGCACAACTCGACGCACTCGTCGCAGATGTACACGCCTGGCCCTGCAATGAGCTGCTGAACCTGCTTCTGGCTCTTGCCACAGAAGGAGCATTTGAGCAGGTCGGCGCTCTCACCGATTCGAGCCATCTGTCCACACTCCTCTTGCTGGCTGGTTGCCTACTGTGAGCCTAACCCGAACCGGAGACATCGCGACGCAGGCGAACTGCCGGGTGTCGAAAAACTCGAGAATGTGTCAGGCAAAACGAAAGACGGAGCCGGGGATCCCCGGCTCCGTCCACGAAACTGCTCTCAGGACGCGATGGCCCCTGATGCGGTCTTGTTCAGGGTCGGCAGGTGCTTGCGGCTCGTGAGGACCTGATCGATCAGGCCGTACTCGAGTGCTTCCGACGCCGACAGGATCTTGTCACGATCGATGTCCTTGTTGACCTGTTCGACACTCCGGTTGGAGTGAGCGGACAGCGTCTCTTCGAGCCAGACGCGCATGCGCAGAATCTCAGCAGCCTGGATCTCGATGTCGGATGCCTGCCCCTGGCCGGCCTCGCCGATGGCGGGCTGGTGGATCAAAATGCGGGCATTCGGCAGAGCAAGTCGTTTGCCAGGCGTGCCGGCCGCGGTGAGCACAGCAGCAGCTGAGGCTGCCTGGCCGAGCACGACAGTCTGGATATGCGGGCGGATGTACTGCATCGTGTCGTAGATCGCCGTCATCGCCGTGAACGAGCCACCCGGTGAGTTGATGTACATGACGATGTCACGGTCGGGGTCCATGCTCTCGAGCACGAGGAGCTGCGCCATCACGTCGTCGGCTGATGCGTCATCGACCTGGACGCCGAGGAAGATGATGCGGTCCTCGAAGAGCTTGGCGTACGGGTCCTGGCGCTTGTAGCCGTAGGCGGTGCGCTCTTCGAAGCTCGGCAGGATGTAGCGGGAGTTCGGCATGGCAGCCGTCGTTGCAGCGAAGTGGCCTGCGGCGCGGAAGGTCGGGGTTTCCATATGTTCTGTCCTCTGGTTTTCTTCGGCGCTTAGTCGGATTCAGTTCCGCCGCCGCCGGTGACGTCGGTGGCCGATTCGCGGATGTGGTCGACGAACCCGTACTCCAGGGCTTCCTGCGCGCTGAACCAGCGGTCGCGGTCGCCGTCGGCGTTGATCTGCTCGACGGTCTTGCCGGTCTGGGCAGCGGTGATCTCAGCCAGGCGGCGCTTCATGTCGAGGATCAGCTGGGCCTGGGTCTGGATGTCACTCGACGTTCCGCCGAATCCACCGTGCGGCTGGTGCAGCAGGACGCGGGCGTTCGGCGTGATGTACCGCTTGCCCTTCGTGCCGGCCGTCAGCAGGAGCTGGCCCATCGATGCCGCCATGCCGATGCCGACGGTGACGATGTCGTTCGGAACGAACTGCATGGTGTCGTAGATCGCCATGCCAGCGGTGATCGACCCACCGGGCGAGTTGATGTACAGGTAGATGTCCCGCTTGGAATCCTCAGCTGCGAGCAGCAACAGCTTCGCAGCGATCTCATTCGCGTTCTCATCGCGGACCTCGGCGCCGAGCCAGATGATGCGATCCTTCAGCAGTCGGTCAAAAACACTGTTGGGCAGTGTCAGTTCGGCCATGTCGCGCTCCATTTCAGTTGTTGCGTGTAATCGAATCTATCGGAGCCAACCCACCGGAACTGCTCTGTTCGCCGTGGGCAGATATCGCGCGGCTCCACGCGTTAAACGACGGATGCCCCGGAGTCGCTTCCGGGGCATCCTTCGTGGTTTCGAAACCTACTTCTTGGTGGCGCTGTCCTCGGCCGGAGCCTCGTCAGTCGCAGCCTCGTCGGCTGGGACCTCGTCGACCGAAACGTCTTCGGCGTCATCGTCGTCAGTCGGAACGAATCCGGTGAGGTCGACCGGCTTGCCGGTGGTGTCGACGACAGTGGTCTTCGCCAGCACGACGGCAAGGGCCTTGTTGCGGGCGACCTCTCCGACCATGGCGGGGATCTGACCGTTCTCGTCGAGAACCTTGATGAACTCACCCGGCTCCATGTTGTACTGCGCAGCGCCCTGGATCAGGTACTGGGTCAGTTCGTCCTGGCTGACCTGCACGTTCTCGGCCTCGGCGATGGTGTCGAGGAGCATCTGCTGCTTGAACGTGGCCTCGCTCGAGACGGTGACCTCGGCGCGGTGTTCGTCGTCTTCGAGGCGGCCTTCGCCCTCGAGGTGACGGTGAACTTCGTCCTCGACGAGCTTCTCCGGAACGGGAATCTCGACGAGCTCGACGAGCTTCTCGAGCAGTTTGGTGCGAGCAGCGGCGCCCTGGCCGAAGGCCTTCTGGCGCGCGACCTGCTCCTTGAGGCTCTCGGTGAGCTCGGTGATGGTGTCGAACTCGCTGGCAATCTGGGCGAAGTCGTCGTCAGCCGCGGGCATTTCGCGTTCCTTGACGGCACCGACGGTGACGGTGATCTCGGCGTTCTCGCCCTCGTGCTCGCCACCGAGCAGCGGTGCGCTGAACGTGGTGATCTCACCGGCGGTGAGCGACTCGAGTGCCTCGTCGATTCCCTCGATCAGGTCGCCTGAGCCGACCTCGTAGGAGATGCCCGTCGCGTTGTCGACTTCTTCGCCGTTGATGGTGGCGACGAGGTCGATCTGCACGAAGTCGCCGGTCTTGGCGGGGCGGTCGACGGTGGCGAGCGTGCCGAAGCGGGTGCGGAGCTTGTCGAGTTCGGCCGTGACATCCTCGTCGGTGATCTCGGCTTCGTCGACCTCAATGGTGATGTCGTCGTACGACGGCAGGGTGATCTCGGGGCGCACGTCGACCTCGATGGCGAGCTGCAGGTCTCCGGAGAAGTCCTTGTCGCTGGGCCACTCGACGATGTCGGCCTGGGGGCGGCCGAGGGTGCGGATGCTGTGCTCTTCGACAGCGGCACGGTAGAAGCCGTCGAGGCCTTCGTTGACGGCGTGCTCGAGGACGGCGCCCTTGCCCATGCGCTGGTCGATGATCGCCGGCGGAACCTTGCCCTTGCGGAATCCGGGGATGTTGACCTGTTCGGCGATGTGGCCGTAGGCGTGGGTGATGCTCGGCTTCAGGTCTTCAGGCGTCACCGAAATGGCGAGCTTGACACGAGTGGGGCTGAGCTTTTCGACCGTGGATTTCACGTTGGTGTGTTCTCCTGTGTTGTGGATTTTTCCTCGAGCTGAGGAGGACGGACTTGTCGGGGCGACAGGATTCGAACCTGCGACCTCCCGGTCCCAAACCGGGCGCTCTACCAAGCTGAGCTACGCCCCGGTAGGTGACTACCGGTATGGACTCACACACCAATCGAGCAGGCGGTAATGGAAGGCCTCCGACAGTCTAATGCACGGGTGCTGGTAAAAAACCGCCGCGACGGGTGGCGGCACATCCGACCCTCAAACGTGTACTACGATATTCGGGTGCCGGTCTTCCGGTGAAAACCGAAATCCTGACGGAAACCCGCCAGATTCGGGGCTGTAGCTTAGTGGTAAAGCCTCTGTCTTCCAAACAGATGATGCGAGTTCGATTCTCGTCAGCCCCTCCAGTTCCCCGTTCACCACCGGCAGTCAAAGGGCGAAGCGATGAAGATGCTCCGCCCATACTCGCTCTGGACCACCGCCGGCGTCGCGCTTTTTCTCGCGGCCGGTATTTTTCTGGGCACAGGACGTTTCGGAGCCGGTGTCGGCCTCATGGTGGCATCCGCCGTGTGCCTCGGCGCCGGGATGACCTCGCACCGCCGGTGGATCAAGAAGAACGGTTCAGACTAAACGGACCCGGTTTTCAGCGACTCGACGTGGTGCCGGGTGTGCTCGAGGTAGATGTCGGCGTTCCGACGGATGCCGTTCACCTCGTCGTCGGTCAGCTCCCTGCGCACCTTCGCAGGCACGCCGGCGACGAGCGACCGGGGCGGGATAACGGCGCCGGAGAGCACGACCGCTCCCCCGGCAATGAGGCATTCGTCGCCGATGACCGCCCCGCTGAGGACGACGGCTCCCATCCCGACGAGCACGGTGTCGCCGATGGTGCAGCCGTGCACGACGGCATTGTGCCCGATCGACACATTGCGGCCGATGACGACCGGTGACGAGGAATCCACGTGGACGGCGACACCGTCCTGGACGTTGCTGCCCTCTCCGAGTTCGATGGAGGCGGAGTCACCTCGAAGGACGGCGTTGTACCAGACGCTCGACGCGTCTCTCAGCGTGACATTGCCGACGATCCGGGCACCCGGAGCGACGAACGCCGTCTCAGCGATCACCGGTCCTTCCATGCCCGTGAGTCGGATGATGCTTGCTGCGTCTTCACTCGTCATGCCGTCACACTATCGCCACCGGATTCTCTCCACAGGCACGCTCTCTGCCCCCGAACGGGCGAACTTCGCCCACGCGGGATGCTGCTCTGCCACAATCGGGCCATGTCTTCGACCCCGGGCTTCCCAGCACCATCGACGCCACCGAGCCCTCCTTCCGGCTCGAGCGCGATTCCCGATCGTTGGCCGCTCAAGCCCGAGTTCCTGACGGACACAACGCTGTGCCCCGCCTGCTTCTCGGAGATCGCAATCGCATCCCTGCCGACCGCGTTGGACGGATCCCTCGGGCCGGTGTGCCCCGCCTGCGGTCTCGACCTCAGCGTCCCGGGCGCCCTGGCCCTCCTCGACGCCGGGAGAGCCGTTGTCTTCGCCGAATCCCAGAGGCGCGAGCTCCTTGCCCGCATGCGCAGAGCCCAGGCCGAGCGGGAACAGATTGTCGCGCGTGCTCGCGCGGCCGCTGCCCCCGTTCCTGCGTACCAGCCGCAGGCATCCGTCGTTCCTCAACCGCTCCCCGTCGCACAGCCGGTGAACGTCGAAGGGTCGTACACGCCCGCCCAGACCTACCCAGCGGGTTCGGTGCCGGGGCACATGGTGCCGCAGCCACCTCACCCGCCGACCGCGCGGCACCCTGGCGGATTCGCGAAGCCCCGACGCTCAGGGATTCAGGTCCTCATGCTCACCGTTGGCGTGATACTCGTCTCGGTCATGGCGTTGTTCTTCGTCCTCCTCGCTTACAGCGTGGCAAGCCTCGAGGTCCGGTCTCTGCTCACCGGCGCAGCGAGCGTCGTCGTCTTCGGCATCGCCGTGCTGCTGCAACGCCGCCGGTTGCAGGGCACCGCCGAGGGTATCGCCGCGCTAGCCGTCGTCCTCTTCCTGCTCGACCTGTGGATCATCCGGGCCAATGGCGTGTTCGGCTCTGGAGGAATCGATGGCTGGCTCTACATCGGACTCTCGGTGGGTGCCGTCACCGCACTTCTTGCACTGGCCGCCCGCACGATCCCGATCCGCACGCTGTCACTCTCCGCCGTTCTCCTCGCGCCGATCGCCGCGTTCGCCCTCGTGCAGGGAGCACTCGTCGGCGTCGACGCCTCGACTCGCGCGTGGACCGCGCTCACCGCCGTCGGCCTCGGCTCACTCGTCTGGACTCGCATTGCCCGGCCTCTGGAGCGGATGATCCTCCGCGTCGGCGGCATGCTGGCCACAGTTGCCGCAGCGTTCACCGCGTTCGGAGCGTTCCCCGACCTTGCCGCCGGCGGCAGCATCGCGTTCACCGTGCTGGCCGGAGTCTGGCTCGGCACCCTCGCCGCGACTCCGTCTTCGCCATCAACGAGCGGTCGGGATGCTGCGGCGCCGGTCCGGCTGGACGCCTGGAATGTACTCGCGGCCATCGGCCTCGGCCTCGCTGCCTCCGGAGCAGGCGTGTGCCTGTTCCTCTGGGGACGCGTCGAGGACGCCGTTGTCTGGCTGCCAGCGACCGTGACCGCGCTCGCGGCTCTCGTCGTCGCCTCCCTTTCCCGCATCCAGGGGCTCGCCCGGCTGGTCCCGGCTCTCCGGCTCGCCTCAGTTCTTCCGCTCGGCATCGCCGGGCTGGCTGCCGCACCCGCCTTCGCGTTCTCCGTTGCAACCTCCGCCTGGGGTGCCACCACAATCCCGTTCAGCGTTGCGGGTTTCGGGACCCCGACGAACCCGCTCGTCCAGATGGGCATGGAACCCCCACTCGCCCTCCTGCTCGTAGCCGCGATCGCCTTCGCCACCGTGGCGATGCTTGGCCGCACTCGTCGGTGGAGCTGGATTCCAGCCGGCGTCGGTGGACTGGGCCTCGTCGCCGGGAGCGCATCGATCGGCCAGCCGGTGGCATCCGCCGTGTGTCTCGGCTTCCTCGCCGCGGCGCTGCTCGCGTCAGTGGTGGTTCTGGAGCAGACGTCGTTGCGCGTTGCGTTCGGCTGTGTGTTCGCGGCTGCGGTCTTCGTCTTCGGCACCATCGGACTCACCAGCACGGCCACGTTCCCGGTGACCGCGATTGCGTCCGTTGTGCTGCTGGTGGCGGCCCGCCAGGTGATCGTCCGCGCGACGACGGCTCCCGCGGTCGTCGCGCTGGCGCCGGTCGCGACCGGGTCGGCCGCGGTCGCGCTGGTCCTCAGCGCGAGGACGGTGCCAGCCTGGTTCGAGTCGGTCACCGGCGCGACGGCGGGCGCGGGCGCACCGGCGCTGTGGATGGCTGTCGCCGCCCTGATCCTCGGTGCTGCGATCCCCTTCTCGGTCGATCTGCTCGCCCGGCCCGAAGCGGCCGTGCTCGCCGCCGTCGCCGCAGTCGCGGCCGGAAGCGGCGTGGCCGAACTCTTCACGGTGAGCAGTCCTGTTCTTCTTCTCGTGGTGCTGGGAACGGCCGCCGTCGCGGGCATGGCCTGGCAACTCCACCCAAAGGTGAGCGAGTGGCCGGAACGGTCCGTCGCGGCAGCGGTCGTTCCGCTTTCCATCGTCGGCGCTGTTGACAGTGCCTGGCGGGATTTCGGCCCGACGATCCCGTCCGGCGCCGCGCCGGATGACACGACGGGTGTCATTCTCGCGGCGACGGTGGTGATCCTGGCCGCCATCGCCCCCGGCGTCTTCCGTTGGAGGGACGGCCGGCGAGGCTCGTCGCCCGCTCGTTTCGCCTGGGACGGAGCCCTCGCGGTTGCGGCGGTCCTTCTGCTCGTCTCGGTCGCCATCCGGCCCGAGCTGGGTTGGCTCACTCTCGTCCTGCTCGCCGTCGCCGCGGTGCTCGTCGCCAGCGGCGACGGCGACATCGTCGGGCACTCGCGGCGGCGACACCTGGCCTGGCTCGGACTGCCTCTCGCGGTTGCCGGACTGTGGCTCGGACTCGCCCGCGCCGACGCCACCGTCGTCGAGCTCTACACCCTCCCTGTTGCCGGCCTCCTCCTGGCCATCCTTGGCGTCACCCTCGTTCGCCGACCAGTGTCAGGAGGAACGGTCCTGCCGGGGCGCTCCGCTCTTCTCGCCGCAGCCCTCGCGGTGGGACTCGGGCCGAGCGCTGTCGTCGCCGTCGGAGCTGAGCCGCTCCGCGCCGGAGCCGTGCTCGGGATCTCTGCGATCCTCGTCGTCGCGGGTGCACTGTCGCCTCTCCTGTTCCGCGGTCTTCGGCTTGCTGCACTCCTCTGGCTCGCGGGAATGCCGGGGGCGATCCTCGTCGGGGCGGGCCGAGCCATCCTGAACCCCGACGGAGACAGCATCCCGTTCGAGTATTGGTCGTCGTCAGCCGCCATCATCCTCCTGGCTGCTGGCCTGCTCTGGCATGATCGACGGCAGGCGCCCGCCGTGTTCGCCACGGCAGCGGTCGTGTCCTCCGTACTCGTCCTCTCGCTGCCGACGCTCAGCGCCCTCGTCATCTCCGAGGTCGACGCGTGGCGTGGGCTTCTCGTGCTCGCCGTGGTGTGCGGCTTCGTGGTCGCCGCATCTGTTCGCGACGAGTTCTCGCCGGCTCTCCGGTGGGTCTCGGCGGCGTGCGCCGTCGTGCTCGCGGGAGCGCTTCTGGCCACCGGGACCGCCGACCCATTTGAGCTGGCGACCGTTCCCCTCGCAGTTGCGCTGATCGTCGGTGGGAGTGTTCGGCTTAGCCGTGATCCGAGCCGCGGTTCCTGGGCTGAACTGGGACCTGGCCTCATCGTCCTTCTTGTACCGTCACTGCTGGCGAATTTCGATTTCTCGAACGAGCTCTGGCGCGTGGTCGCCCTCGGCGTTGTCGCTCTGCTTGTGCTCGGCGCCGGACTCGCGCTGAAACTGCAGGCCCCGACGCTGATCGGCGCTGTCGTGGTCGTGGCCCATGGGCTGGCGCAGCTGTGGCCGTGGATCTCCGGACTGTACGGCGAGGTGCCGTGGTGGCTCTGGGCCGGTCTCGGCGGAGTGATCATCATCGTGTGGGCGACGACCCTGGAGAGACGGATTCGAGACCTCAAGGCTGTGGCCCGCGGGATTTCGTCGCTGCGCTGACGACGCGGACCGAACTGCACTAGTTCAGAGTGCGCACATCGACCTCACCGGCCCTTGTCACATCGATTTGCGCACACCGAACGGCGAATGCGGCGAATCAGTCCTGAAGTTAGACGAGCCTTCGCTTCCTTGCGGAATGCGCGTAGCTGAGTAGCGTTGTTTCCAACAGCGCATCACGCGCACAGCGAAGGGGAACACTCATGACAGATCTCACCACCGTTTCATCCACCTCCGTCAGCCCCGACGTCGCAGCGGGAGTCGCCCAGTTCCTGAGCCCCGTGGTCATCGACCTGACCGCTCTCGTTGTGAACGGAAAGCAGGCTCACTGGCACGTTCGCGGGGCCAACTTCATCGGAGTGCACGAGCTCCTCGACACCATCGTCGACCACGCCCAGGACTGGGCCGACAGCGCCGCCGAGCGCATCGTCGCCCTTGGCCTTCCCGTCGACGCCCGACTGGCTACCGTCGCCGCGAAGACGACGACCGGCCAGCTGACGGCCGGCTTCCAGCAGTCGAACACCACGATTGCGGAGTTCGTCGCACAGATCGACGCCGCCCTTACCTCGATCAAGACGGCTGTCGACGAGCTTGACTCGATCGATCTCACCAGCCAGGACATCGCCATCGAGATCGCCCGTGGCCTCGAGAAGGACCGCTGGTTCCTCGTCGCCCACGTCTCGAAGTAGCAACCACTCGAAAAAGGAGGGCCGCCCCTGCCGGGCGGCCCTCCTTTTGCGTTACGGCGAGCCGGTCAGAGCGAGGTGAAGGTGTCCCTGCCGTTGAGGATTGTGGCGGACACCGGCATCCGTCTCAGCTCGTCGGCGGTCGCGGCGTAAGGGTCCCGGTCGACGAGGACGAGGTCGGCGACCTGTCCTGCTCGCACCGTTGTGCTCCCGTCCCGGGTGGATGCCGCGATCGCCTCGGCGACGGAGATCGACTGCTCCGGATGCCACGGGGCGCGTCCGTCTCGGCTGCGTGCGACGGCGGCCGAGATGGCGAGCCACGGATCGAGTGGCGCGACGGGCGCATCCGACCCCAGGGCGAGCGTTCCGCCGGCGTCGAGAATGCTCCGCAGGGTGAAAGCGCGGTCGGTCCGGCCTGCCCAATATCGTTCCGCGACGTCTCGATCGTCCATGGCGTGTTCCGGCTGCACACTCGCGGTCACCCCGAGTGCCGCGAACCGGGCGATGTCATCGGCCGAAAGAAGTTGCGCATGCTCGACGGACCCGCGTGCGCCCGTGGCGGCGAAGGCGTCGAGAACGTGCGTATTGGCCTGATCTCCGATCGCATGGATGGCGGACTCCAGGCCGGCGTCGCGGGCGCGGGACATGAGGGAGACCAGTTCGCCCGGCGGCACATTGAGGACACCGCGGGGATGCTCAGTTGCCGCCAGGCCCGGGTATTCGTCGACGCAGTATGCGGTCCGGGTGTTGAGGGATCCGTCGGTGATCACCTTGAGCGAGCCGACCTCGAGCAGCCCGTGGGTGTGCGGCAGGATCTGGCCGCTTCGCAGCCGTTCCTCGATCGCCCGGTCGAGGTGCTGCGGATAGATACCGAAGCGGGTGCGCAGGGCGATGGCGCCCGCAGCGATGCGTCTCGACCACGACTCCAGATTCCACGCCATTTCGAAGTCGACGATGCCGACGACGCCTCGGGCGGATGCTGCGTCCGCGGCGTCCCGGACCCAGCCATCCACGACGCTCTCCGGGGCGGAATCGATGCTCTGGAGCACCGCGAATGCATCCTCTTCGCGGAGGATCCCTGTTGCGGAATCGGAATGGCCGTACCGCCAGAGCGCTGCACTGTTCAGCCACACACAGTGGAGGTCTGCGGCGATGAGGATCGCGGCACGGCCGTGCGACACCCGGTCGAAGGCGGCGAGGTCTGCGGCGTCAGGCCAGAGCGCATTCCGAAACCCGAATCCGACGGCGGGTTCATCCGGACCGGTCGGAGCGTCGGAGGTCGGCGCGGTGTGCGAGTCGACGGCGGCGAGTACCTCAGCGGCTGTCCTCGTGCCGGACAGATCGAACCGGCGGGAGGTCTGCGCCCACTGCGTGAAGTGCACGTGGAAATCCCAGAGCCCGGGCAGAATCCACCGGCCGGCAGCATCCGTCACCTCTCCCTCGACCGGACCTGTTCCGGCTGGGCGCAGATCGGCGACAAGCCCGTCTTCGAGCACGACGTCGAGGGGCCGGCCATCTCCGCCGGCGAGACGCACCTCAGCGAGGGTACGACGGATGCCGGAACCCGGCCGGGCAGCACGCAGCCGGAGCTCGCTCACCGGCGAGCCCGCCGCATCTCAGCGGCAAGGGCGGCATTAGGGTACTCGGCACCGTTCTCGAGCTGATCGAGGATCCAGTCGACGGTCTCGGCGGGGCGGTTCTGGCTGAGTTTGCGCTTCGCGGTGACGCGGGTCGGGGTGAGCCGGAAGCCGACGGTTCCGCTGCTGATGCGGCGCGCGTACTCCGCGTTCGCCGGCGTTCCCTCCATGAGGCGGGGTTCGGGCATCCGCTTCTCGAAGTGTTCGACGAGCTGGCCGAGGACCCGGTAGTTCTCCTCGTCGCTGAGAATCTCGGGGACGCCGCGCAAGTGGGCGACGACGAAGTTCCAGGTGGGCACCGCGGGTTCGTCGTCGTACCAGCCCGGTGAGATGTAGCCGTGTGGGCCCTGCACGATGACGAGCAGTTCATGGGATCCGAGCTCGTGGATCGCTTCGTCCGGGCGGCCGACGTGACCGAGGATTGTGAGGTCGTCGCGGTCAGGATCGAGCACGACGGCATAGTGGGATGCGACGAGACCGTCGGCGGTGTCGCTCACGAGGGTGACCCACGGGTTCTGCTCGATCAGACGACGGAGTTCGGCGGTGTCGCCGAGAACGAAACTGGGGTTCTGTCTCATCGGGTCCTTCTCGCTTTCGTGGGAGTCAGCTCTGGCAGACCGGGCACCAGTACAGCTTGCGGGCGCCCATCTCTTCGAGCAGGATATGGGTTCCGCAGACCCGGCAGGGCAGCCCCTCGCGTTTGTAGACCCAGTGCCGGTCATCGCGGGAGGCCATCGCCTTGCGGTAGTCCTCACCGGTGAGGTTGTCCATGGTCATCATCTGGCCCGTCTCGACGCCGATTCGCAACAGCCGGGACCAGTCCCGCCAGATCTCCCGCACGGTCTCCTCCGGAACGAGCTTGCCTGGCGTGTGCGGGCTCACCCCGGCTCGGAACAGGAGCTCCGCCCGGTAGACGTTGCCGATGCCGGAGACGACGGACTGGTCCATCAGGAGCAGCCCGACCGGCGTCGGCTTTCGGCGCACGACGGCGGTGAACCGGTCCTCCGCCTCGTCGCTGTCGTCGAGCAGCGGGTCCGGCCCCAGCCTGCCGATCACCTCGCCGACACGGGCGTCATCGATGATCTCGCACGCGGTCGGCCCACGCAGGTCGGCGACGGCGTGCTCGGCGAGAAGCCGGACCCGGACCGCTCCGACCGGCTCCGGGGGAAAGGTTTCCCATTCAGAGCCCGCGAGGCCTTTCGTCTGCTCAGACATCCGCACGCGGGTCTTCCGCGGTGCGCCGATCGAACTCAACGAGTTCTCCCCTGCGTCATCGAGGATCGCCGACGCAAGGTCCGTTCCTCTCTGGTTCGTGTGCCCCATCCGGCCGTTCGCCGAGGCGATCGTCGCATCCTGGGTGATCTCACCAGCGAAGTCCCACGCGCCGTACATTCCGAGGTGCACCCGCAGCCAGACGCTGTCGTCGAAGTCGATGAACATCTGTTTGCCGACGGCCTTCACACCCGTGACGGTGCGCCCGTCGAGCAGCGCCGCGCCCTCCACGAACCGGCCCTGCGGTGAGGTGACCCGCACACGGTGACCGGCGAAGTTCTGCCGGAACTGCCGCGCGATGCGATGGACGGAATGGCCCTCGGGCATGTCAGTCTCGTTCGGGAAGAGCGTCGACGCCCTTGCCTGAGATCGTGCCCGTCTCCTCGAACTCCGCCAGCTGGGCGATGCGGCGCACGTGGCGCTCCTCAGCGGTGAACGGTTCGGCGATGAACGCGTCGATGAAGGAGATCACCTCATCAACGGAGTGCTGGCGTGCGCCGATCGAGATGACATTGGCGTCGTTGTGTTCGCGCGCAAGCTTGGCGGTGCTGAGATTCCAGACGAGGGCCGCCCGGATGCCGCGAACCTTGTTCGCGGCGATCTGCTCACCGTTGCCAGAGCCACCGAAGACGACACCGAGTGCCTCCACCCCGGCCGACTGGTCACGCACGACCGCCGATGCGGCGTTGATGCAGAACGCCGGGTAGTCGTCGAGCGCGTCGTACTCGGTCGGGCCGTGGTCGAGGACCTCATGCCCGTTGTCGCGAAGGTGCTGTTGCAGGTGCTGGCTGAAGTCGAGGCCGGCGTGATCGGTGGCGATATGGATGCGCATGCTCCCATTCTGCCGTTTCCCAGCACCGCCGGTGCCCGACACTCAGTTGAAGATCGGGCCGACGGTGCGACTCCGCTTGATCTCAAAGAAGCCGGGGTACGCTGCGACGGCGACGACGCCATCCCAGAGCCGAGCCGCTTCATCGCCGATCGGAGCCGGGGAGATGACCGGGCCGAAGAAGGCGACCCCGTTCACGGCGATGACCGGCGTTCCGACATCCTGACCCACCCGGCCGATGCCGTCGAAGTGGCTCGCACGCATCTGCGGGTCGTACGCGTCGCTCAGGGAGTGCTCGGCGAATTCGGGTGGCAGGCCGACCTCGGCGAGCGCCTGGGCGATCACCGTGTCGGGATCGGTCGACTCGCCCGGGTGGATCTGGGTTCCCAGCGCGTCATAGAGCGGCTTGACGATGGCCTGGCCGAATTCTTCCTGCGCGGCGGCGACGAGGCGGGTGTAACGGAGTGCCCGCGGGAAGAATGCGCGGTACTCCTCGCTGACGTCCTGGTCCTCGTTGAGCACCGCCAGGCTCATCACGTGCCAGGTGATGTCGAGGTTGCGCAGCACGGCGACCTCATCCACCCAGCGGGAGGTCATCCACGCCCAGGGGCAGGAGGGGTCGAACCAGAAGTCGACGGCGGTCGGGGCGGGAGTCTGCGTATCGGTGCTCATGCTTCCAGCCAACCATGAACGGACCCCCGGGCATTCCCTGACTCCTCCCCCGGGGCTCTGAGGCGAACGACTACGCTTGCAAGTCGGACACGATCCGATCGATTCGTTTCCGCCCATCACGCACAAAGGAGTTCAGCGTTGCCTGGAGAAAACCTCACCCGCGCCGAAGCACAGGAGCGGGCATCGCTCGTTTCCACCTCGAGCTACGAGATCGCGCTCGACCTCACCACCGGGCCGGAAACCTTCCGCTCGACGACGACGGTGCGCTTCGCAGCCACCCCAGGGGCCTCGACCTTCATCGACGCCATCACCCGCACGGTGCACTCGGTGACCCTCAACGGCACCAGCCTCGACCCTGCCGTCGTGAGCGACGGCATCCGGATCGCCCTGGACAACCTGCAGGCCGACAACGAACTTATCGTCGACGCCGACATGATCTATATGAACACCGGTGAGGGCCTCCACCGCTTCGTCGACCCCGTCGACGATGAGGTGTACCTCTACAGCCAGTTCGAAGTGCCTGACTCGCGCCGCATGTACGCCGTGTTCGAGCAGCCGGACCTCAAGGCGACGTTCCAGTTCACGGTGACGGCCCCAGCCCACTGGGACATCATCTCCAACGCGCCCACCCCGGAACCCGTTGAGGCCGGTGCCGAAAGCAAGACCTGGACGTTCGAGCCGACCCAGGTGATGTCGAGCTACATCACCTGCATCATCGCCGGCCCGTACGCCGTGGAGCGCAGTGAGCTCACGTCGAGCGATGGGCGCACGATTCCGCTCGGAGTGTTCTCGCGCAGGAGCCTGTCAGAATTCCTGGACGCCGACTACATCTTCGAGAAGACGCGTCAGGGCTTCGAATACTTCGAGTCGAAGTTCGACTACCCGTACCCGTTCGAGAAGTACGACCAGCTGTTCGTGCCCGAGTACAACGCCGGGGCGATGGAGCACGCGGGAGCGGTGACTTTCACCGAGGCGTACATCTTCCGCTCCAAGGTGACGGATGCCGTCAAGGAGCGTCGTGTCGTCACCATCCTGCACGAGCTCGCCCACATGTGGTTCGGTGACCTCGTCACCATGAAGTGGTGGAACGACCTGTGGCTGAACGAGTCCTTCGCGGAGTGGGCGTCGACCATCGCCGTCGCCGAGGCCACCGAATGGACCGGCGCGTGGACGACCTTCAACGCCATGGAGAAGAGCTGGGCGTACAAGCAGGACCAGCTGCCGTCGACCCACCCGATCGTTGCGACCATCAACGACCTCGAAGATGTGCAGGTCAACTTCGACGGCATCACCTACGCCAAGGGCGGATCGGTTCTCAAGCAGCTCGTCGCCTGGGTCGGGATCGACGCGTTCTACGCGGGCGTCTCCGCCTATTTCAAGAAACACGAGTGGGGCAACACCGAGCTCGTCGACCTGCTCACCGAACTGGAGACCGCATCCGGCCGCGACCTCACCGACTGGGGCAAGCTCTGGCTCGAGACCGCGGGCGTCAACACGCTCCGTCCCGAAATCAGCGTCGACGGCTCCGGCACGATCACGGCCTTCACGGTCCTGCAGAGCGCCGTACCCGAGTACCCGACGATCCGTCCGCACCGCCTCGCGATCGGCTTCTACAACTCGGTCGATGGAAAGCTCGTTCGGGAGCACCGGATCGAACTGGACGTCGACGGCGAACGGACGGATGTTCCGGAGCTGGTCGGCCAGAAGCGCCCGGACCTCGTGCTGCTCAACGATGACGACCTCGCCTACGCCAAGATCCGCCTGGACGACGCGTCGCTCGCGGTGGCCACGAAGTCCCTCTCGACGATCGAGGACCCGCTCGCCCGTTCGCTCGTCTGGGCAGCCGCCTGGGATGCGACCCGCGACGCTGAGACGCCGGCACGGGAGTATGTGCGCCTGGTGCTCGGCAACATCGCCAGCGAGACCGAGTCCACGACCATCCGCACGACCCTCACCCAGCTCGTGCTCGCTGCGACGCAGTACGTCGCCCCCGCGGTACGCGAGGACGTGCTCGTCGAGGTCGGCGACACGCTCTGGCAACTGGCTGAAGCAGCTGAGCCTGGTTCAGATGCGCAGTTCCAGTTCGTGAAGTTCTTCGCCGGAGTCGCGTCCACCGACGTGCACTTCGACATTCTCCGCGGCTTGCGCGCCGGCGAGCTGACGCTCGAAGGCCTGACCGTCGACACCGACCTTGACTGGGAACTCCTCACCGCGCTCACCGCGGGCGGCGTCGCCGGAAATGATGAGGTCGACGCGGCCCTCGCTGACGACAACACCGCCAACGGTGCCAAGGCTGCGGCACTCGCCCGGGCTGCGATCCCGACGCTGGAAGCGAAACGCGCCGCGTGGGCATCCGTCGTCGACACCGACACGGCGCCGAACGCGATCGTGCAGTGGACGGGCATCGGATTCCAGCGCGCCCGCGACAAGGACGTGCTCGCCTCGTTCATTCCGGACTACTTCGAGATGCTCCAGCGCATCTGGGATTCGCGCAGCTACAAGATCGCCGAGTACCTGGTGATGGGCCTGTACCCGGCGCCGCTGGCGAACGAGGAACTCCGCACGGCGACGCTCGCGTGGCTCGACGCCAACCCTGAGCCGCCCGCCCTCCGCCGCATCGTCGTCGAGAACCTCGCCGGCGTCGAGCGTGCACTCACGGCGCAGAAGCGCGACGCTCAGGAGTAACCCTCGCGAGATGGTTGCGAATCGCTGTTTCGTTCTGCAGATTGCCTTGGTCAGGGCTGCCGCCTTTCACGACGCTTCGCGTCGTGCCCGCAAACCCAGCGATTCGCGCCTGTCGGCATCCGTTCAGAGCACGCCGGTACAATCGAGGCAATGAATATGACTGACTTCTGGGCGAACGTTGAGGCGTTCTTCCTGTCGCCCCTCGGCACTCTTGTTTCCATTGCGCTGATCATCCTCGGCGCGGTCATCGCAGCGTGGCTGCTTCACTTCGTCATCCGTCGTGTCGTGCACCAGATCGTCTCCGGCGTGAAGAAGAACCAGGGCGCCGAAGACACCCAGGCGCTCAACGTCTCGCCGCTCGCAGCGGTGCGACTGGTCCAGCGAACCCGCACCCTCGGCACGGTCCTCGGCAATATCGTCAACGTCACAGTGGTCATCGTCACCATCGTGCTGATCGTCAACGAGATCAACGAGAACATCATCGGCTCCCTCGCGCTGCTAACCGCCGCGCTCCGTGCCGGCCTCGGTTTCGGCGCGCCGAACATCGTCAAGGACGTGCTCAACGGCCTGTTCATGGTGATGGAGGATCAACTCGGCGTCGGCGACGTCGTGGACCTCGGCCCGGCCACCGGTGTCGTCGAACGCGTCGGCATCCGGATCACCCAGGTGCGCGACGTCAACGGAACGCTCTGGTTCGTCCGCAACGGTGAGATCCTCCGCGTCGGAAACATGTCGCAGGGCTGGGCGCGGGTCATCATCGACCTCGCCATTCCGTACGACGCCGACGTCGAAGCCGTTCAGGACCGGATGATGGAAGCGGCGTCCTCCCTTGCACAGGACCCCAAGTGGCGTAGCCGGATCCTCGAACGCCCCGAACTCTGGGGCATCGAGTCGATCTCCGAGGAAGCCCTCGTCATCCGTCTCGTCGTGAAGACCCGTCCGCCGGCCAAGGACGACGTCGCCCGCGAACTCCGCGCCCGACTCAAAGCCGGCACCGACGCCATGGGTATTCAGCTTCCGTCGCTCAACAGCGTCGTCCTCGAAGGCTTCGACGGTGCAGCATCCGTCACCGGCGCTCGCCCGCCGCGGACGAAGCCGCTCAAGGTGGTCAACGAGGCCCCGCACGCAGCGCGGAAACCGCCGAGGAAGGCACCACAGAAGCCATGAGCGATCTTCTCTCCAGCACGTTCTACGCCGAAGTCGGTGGCCGCGCGACGTTCGAAAAGCTCTGCGTGGAGTTCTACAAGGGCGTCGCAGCGGACCCGGTGCTCCAGCCGATGTACCCCGAAGAGGATCTCGGTCCCGCCACTGAGCGACTCACGATGTTCCTCGAACAGTACTGGGGCGGCCCGTCCACCTATAGTGAGCAGCGCGGTCACCCCCGGCTGCGGATGCGGCACATGCCGTTCAAGGTCAACCCGGATGCCCGCGACCGCTGGCTGCTCCACATGCGTGCCGCGGTCGACACGCTCGGGCTGTCGCCCCTGCACGAGGCGACGCTCTGGGACTACCTCGAGCGCGCCGCCCAGGCGATGGTGAACACCTTCGACGAGTAACCTGCCCAACCGCTCCGGCAGCTGAGACACGGCCCGTCACGGGAATCGACGAATTGAACCCTTGCCGTCGGGCGTCTCAGGGTGTCCAATCGAGTCATATCGTGTGAGCGGCAGGTGAAGCAGGGAGATCCTCATGTCGACGAAAGGTACCAACGGCTCAGCGAAAGCCGCAGCCCGGGGCACGTCAGAACGAGCGGATGCGTCGCCCGGCGTGTGGGCCGGGCGACCGGAGAACATCCGCAACATCGTGCTGGTCGGCCGGTCCGGGTCGGGGAAGACGATGCTGACCGAAGCGCTGCTCGCCGCCACAGGCGCTCTCACGCGCATCGGCTCGATCGTCGACGGCACCACGGTGAGCGACTCGGACCCCTCGGAGATCCACCAGCAACGGTCTGTTGCCCTGTCAGTGCTGCCCATCGCCGTCGACGACGTCAAGGTGAATCTGCTTGACGCTCCGGGATACCCGGACTTCGTCGGCGATCTGCGCGCCGGGCTGCGGGCTGCGGATGCGGCACTGTTCGTGGTTTCTGCGGTCGACGGTGTCGACGCTGCCACCACCGCCCTGTGGGGTGAATGCGACCGGGTCGGGATGCCGCGCGCTGTGGTGATCAGCAGGATCGACCATCCGCGGGCCAACTATGAGGCTGTTCTCGCCGCTTGCCAGCACGCATTCGGCAACTCGGTGCTGCCGCTCTACCTCCCTGTCCGCACGTCCGGAGCGATCACCGGCCTGCGCGGGCTGCTGTCAGGCACGGTCTCGGACTATGGCGCAGAGAACAGAGCGCCAGTTCACCGACCGGCGAACGCGGGCGAGCTATCCGACGCCGAGGCGGCGCGCGGCACGCTGATCGAGGGCATCATCGCTGAGAGCGAGGACGAGACGCTGATGGACCGATACCTCGGCGGCGAAGAGATCGAACTCGACACCCTGATCGCTGACCTGGAAACCGCGGTGGCGGGTGGGTCGTTCTACCCGGTGCTGCCGACATCCGCTGAGACCGGAGTCGGCACCGCTGAACTGCTCGAGCTGATGACCCGGGCGTTTCCGTCTCCTGTGGAACGACCGGTCCCCCCGGTGACCGACCTCGGCGGCAGAACCGTCGGACAGCGCAGCTGCGATCCCGCCGGGCCGCTCATCGGTGAGGTGGTGCGCCCCACCATCGACTCATTCCTGGGCCGCGTCTGCCTGGTGCGAATCTTCTCGGGCACGTTGCGCGAAAACTCGAACATCCACGTCGGCGGGCATGGGCTCGCAGATCGCGGTCATCAGGACCACGACAGCGACGAACGGATCACCCACCTGCAATCCCCGCTCGGTTCCGCTCTGCGCCCGGTGCCGTCCTGCGTCGCCGGCGACATCTGCGCGCTCACCAAACTGAGCAGCGTCGAAACCGGTGACACGATCTCCGACCGGGAACGGCCGCTGCTGGTGGAGGGGTGGGACATGCCGGAGCCGCTGATGCCGGTTGCGGTCCAGGGGGCTTCCCGCGCGGATGACGACGCCCTGGCCAGGAGCATGGGAAAGGTTGCCGCGGTCGACCCGACGCTGCGGGTCGAACGCAACCCTGAAACCCATCAGCTCATTCTGTGGTGCATGGGTGAAGCCCACGCCGAGGTGGTGCTCGACCGGCTCCGCAACCAGGGCGTGAAGCTGCAGACCGTCGATGTCATCACACCGCTGCGGGAAACCTTCGCGATGCCGGCATCCGCCCGCGGACGCTACGTCAAGCAGTCCGGCGGGCACGGCCAGTACGCCATCAGCGAGATCGAGGTCGAACCGCTCGAACGCGGCGGCGGGTTCGAGTTCGTGAACAACGTGGTCGGCGGCGTGGTTCCCGGGCACTACATCGGTTCGGTGGAGAAGGGCATCCGGGAACAGATGCAGAAGGGGGTCTCAGCCGGCTTCCCCGTGGTGGACATCCGGGTGAGGCTCGTCGGTGGCAAAGCGCACAGCGTCGATTCGTCGGATGCCGCATTCCAGGCGGCTGGCGCGCTGGCGCTGCGGGAGGCCGCATCCGCGTCCCGCATCCAGCTGCTTGAACCGGTCTCCTCTGTCACGATCAGCGTGCCTGACATCTATGTCGGCGCGGTCATGACGGACCTGTCCTCCCGACGGGGCCACATGACCGGAACATCGTCGGCCGGGGGTGACCGCACCGAAATCAGTGCGGAGATTCCGGATGCTGAATTGCTGCGTTACGCGGTCGAGCTGCGCGCGCTGACCGCAGGCACTGGTGATTTCGGCCGCAGCTACCTGCGCCACGAACCTGTCCCGACGAAAACGGCCGTCAACGTGTGAACTGCCGCGTCGAGAACGCGCACCGCGGCATCCTCCTTGCATACTGGGACGATGGCCACAACACCGCCCGCCGAGGTCGAGATCTCGACGGCGCTCGTCCGGCGGCTGCTGGAGGAGCAGCATCCGGACCTGGCAAGCCAGGTGATCGAGCCCTTCGCCTCGGGGTGGGACAACTCGCTGTTCCGTCTCGGCTCGGATCTTCTCGTGCGGCTCCCGCGGCGCATGGTGTCATCTGGGCTGGTGGTGAAGGAGCAGAGGTGGCTACCGGGCATCGCCGTCCGGGTACGCGTGACCGTTCCCGTCCCGGTGCGGGTCGGCCTGCCAACGGCGTACTACCCGTGGCCGTGGAGCATCAGCCGCTGGATCACCGGGGACCTGGTCGCTGACCTGCCACGGTCCGCGCGTTCCGTGTTCGCTGAACCGCTGGCGGCGTTCCTGCGAGCACTCGGCACGGAAGCACCCGCCGGTGCGCCGGCGAACCCGTACCGGGGCGTCCGCCTCGGTGAACGGGATGCCGCCATGCAGGAGCGGTTCCGGTCCGGACTGATTCCTCACCCGGACGCTGCCATGCGCCTCTGGCAGCGCGCGCTGGCGCAACCGGTCTGGGACCGAGACCCAATATGGGTGCACGGTGACCTCCACCCGGCGAACCTGCTCACGGTCAACGGCGGGCTGCACGCGGTGATCGATTTCGGTGACCTCACGGCCGGGGATCCCGCCACTGACCTGGCCGCTGCGTGGCTCATCTTCGATCACGCCGGTCGCGGCCGTTTCCGAGCGGCCGTGGATGCGCGACCGGAGATCGACGACGCGACCTGGCTACGCGCTCAGGGTTGGGCGCTGAACATGGCTTCGGCGGTGCTGGTGTCCTCGGACGACTCACCCCTGCACCGGCGGATAGGAGAAGAGACGATCGCCGAACTCCTGACCTGAATCGAGTTCAGACGCCCCGACCGGTGCGGACGAGGACGTGCCCGCGTACCGGGCTGGCCCGGAACCACTGGCCGGAGCTGTAGAGCGGGATCTCCTCCTCACCGACAAGGAAGCCCAGACTTCCCGCGGCGAAAGCGACTCCTGACGGCACATCCGCGTACCCGTCGAGCGGGCGCGACCAGACCTGGGAGCGAACGCGCTGCACCCGGAGGTCGCCGGTGTTCTCCGGCACCGCACGGGATATCTCCCCTGCCCCGTCCCGCGCCGCGAGTTCGAGCGCCACGGAGCTGAGCGAGCCGATGCGCTCCCAACCGCCCCGCGGCGGAGCGATCCCGGACCAGCTGGTCCGGACGTCGCTGTCCGGCAGCGACACGGCGCCGGCTCGCTCGGACGCGTCGAGCGCGGCAAGCCGGTCGGAGATCGCGGCAGGGGGAACGACGCGGTCGAAGCGGGCTCCGGAAGTCTCCGCGAGCGTGCGCAGACCCAGGATCGTCGGGCTCGAATCGAGCAGCCCGCGCGGGTACAGCACAGCGCAATAGACGGCGAGCACTCCCCCTCCCGCGATCAGCCGCACCGCGGTGTCATCGACGACTCGGACCCGGGCCAGGTAGGTCCGAAGGTCGGCCGCGGTGTGGGCGTCTTGAAGCTCGAATGTGTTCGTCATCTGCTGTCTAAACTACCTAACAGGGCCGTGTCGCCCGCACCCCGCCCCACCGATCGGAGAACCATGACCGACCCCCTCGATTCCCTCCTGCGCGCGCTCGACCTGTCAGACACAGGCGCCAGGACCAGTGAAGACATCTTCACGGGTGAATCGCAATGGATGCCAGGGGGTCGCGTCTACGGAGGGCAGGTGCTTGCCCAGGCGGTGATGGCGGCGTCGAGGACGACCGAGGAGCACCGGGTCGTGCACTCGATGCACGGCTACTTCCTGCGCCCGGGCGACGTGAACCAGCCGATCACGTTCAGCGTTGACCGCATCCACGACGGCCGCTCCTTCTCCACGCGGAGGACGCAGGCCTACCAGAACGGTCTTCCCATCCTGTCGATGATCGCCTCGTTCCAGGACATCGACGAGGGGCTCGACCACTTCACGCCGATGCCGGAGGGCTACCCGGAGCCGGAGGAGCTGCCGACCACCGCGGAGCTGCTCGGTCACATCGACCACCCGGTGGCGCAGGCCTGGGCCGACGGCCGGCCGTTCGACATCCGCCATGTCCCATCACCGATCTACCTGTCGGTGGAGGGCGAGCACACGGCGACGAACGCGGTCTGGATCAAAGCCATCGGGGACCTTCCCGATGACGACGGTCTGCACCGCGCCGCTCTGGCGTATGCGAGCGACTATTCCCTGCTCGAATCGATTCTTCGCCGCCACGGGCTCCCGTGGATGACCCGTGATCTGAAAGTGGCAAGTCTCGACCACGGGATGTGGTGGCACCGGCCGGTGCGCGTCGACCAGTGGCTCCTGTACGTGCAGGAATCTCCGAGCGCGTCCGGCGGACGCGGGCTCGCACAGGGACGGTTCTATTCACGGGACGGTCAGCTGGTCGCGAGTGTCGCCCAGGAGGGCATGGTGCGGGTTCCGCCGGCCCTCTCCGCCGGCGGAATCGGCTAACGCCGTTTGGTGAACGGGACCGGGTCCTCGAGGTACCGGGTCCAGGCCGTGCGTTCCTCGTCGGTGATCCGGCGCGGGCGCGACGTCTCGGCGTCGACGAGCACGATGGTGCTCGACGCACGGGCGTAGAGAGGCTGGTCCGTCCCTACCGGCCCGTACACCTCGTAGCCGACCTCAAGACTGGCACCGCCGAGGTTGCCGATCCACACCTGCACGTCCAGAGGCTGGCGCTGGTAGGGGATCGGCAGCACGTATTCGACCTCATGCCGGGCGATGAGCGTGATCGTGTTCGAGCCCGCTTCGGCTTCGATCAGGGCCATGCCCGAATCGATGTCTCCGCCTTCACTGTCGTCGCGCCAGAACACGCGCACACGCGCCTCCTCGAGGAGGCGCATGAGCTCAACGTTGTTGACGTGGTTGTACGCGTCGAGGTCGCCCCATCGAAGATGGATCGGGACGTGGACCCGCATCAGTCTCGAGTGAGTTTGCGGTACGCGGAGCGGTGAGGCTTCGCGGCATCCGGTCCGAGGCGTTCGATCTTGTTCTCCTCGTACGACTCGAAGTTGCCCTCGAACCAGTACCAGTTGCCTGGGTCTTCCTCGGTGCCCTCATAGGAGAGGATGTGAGTCGCAATGCGGTCGAGGAACCACCGGTCGTGAGTGATGACCACGGCGCAACCGGGAAATTCGAGGAGCGCGTTCTCGAGGCTTCCGAGGGTTTCGACGTCGAGGTCGTTGGTCGGTTCGTCGAGGAGGAGGAGGTTTCCGCCCTGCTTGAGCGTGAGCGCCAGGTTGAGGCGGTTCCGCTCTCCACCGGAAAGCACGCCGGCCTTCTTCTGCTGGTCCGGTCCCTTGAAACCGAACTGCGAGACGTAGGCACGTGACGGGATCTCGGTCTTGCCCACCTGGATGTAGTCCTGGCCGTCAGAGACGACCTCCCACAGGTTCTTGTTGGGGTCGATGCCGCCGCGGCTCTGGTCGACGTACGAGATATCGACCGTCTCGCCGATCTTCAGGTCGCCCTCATCAAGTGGTTCAAGTCCGACGATGGTCTTGAACAGCGTCGTCTTACCGACACCGTTGGGGCCGATCACGCCGACGATGCCGTTGCGCGGCAGTGTGAAGCTCAGGTCGCTGATGAGGATGCGCTCGCCGAAGCCCTTCTGCAGCTTCTTCGCATCGATGACCTGGGCGCCGAGGCGAGGGCCGACGGGGATGACGATCTCTTCGAAGTCGAGCTTCCGAGTGCGCTCGGCTTCGGTCACCATCTCTTCGTACCGTGCGAGACGCGCCTTCGACTTGGCCTGGCGGCCCTTGGCGTTGGAGCGGACCCAGTCGAGCTCCTCGGCGAGGCGCTTGGAAAGCTTCTGGTCCTTCTTGCCCTGGATCTGAAGTCGTTCCTGCTTCTTCTCGAGGTAGGTGGAGTAGTTGCCCTCGTAGGGGTACAGGTGGCCGCGGTCGACTTCGGCGATCCACTCGGCGACGTGGTCGAGGAAGTACCGGTCGTGGGTGACGGCGAGGACGGCGCCGGGGTACTTGGCGAGGTGCTGCTCGAGCCAGAGAACACTTTCGGCGTCGAGGTGGTTGGTGGGCTCATCGAGAAGCAACAGGTCCGGCTTCTGAAGGAGGAGCTTGCAGAGGGCGACGCGGCGCTTCTCACCACCGGAGAGGTTCGAAACTTCGAGTTCACCCGGCGGGGTGCGAAGTGCGTCCATGGCCTGCTCGAGCTGTGAGTCGAGGTCCCACGCATCGGCGTGGTCGATCTCTTCCTGCAGGGTGCCCATCTCGGCAAGCAGGGCGTCGAAGTCGGCGTCAGGCTCAGCCATCGCGGCGGAGTTTTCGTTGAACCGGTCGACCTTGGCCTTGATCGGACCGACGCCCTCCTGGACGTTCTCGAGTACCGTCTTCGACTCGTCGAGTTCCGGTTCCTGCATCAGGATGCCGACGGTGTAACCGGGGGTCAGCTTCGCTTCACCGTTGCTCGGAGTGTCGAGCCCGGCCATGATCTTCAGGATGGTCGACTTTCCGGCGCCGTTGGGACCAACGACTCCGATTTTGGCACCGGGGAAAAACGACATCGTGACGTCGTCGAGGATGAGCTTGTCTCCGACCGCTTTGCGGGCGCGCACCATGGAGTAAATGTATTCAGCCATATTGCTACCAGTCTATCGGCCGGGTGCTGCCGATGAGGCATCGGCCCGTCCCGAGCACCGGGGCGAGCGTGGAGTGGTAGCCGCCGACCGCGGAACCGTTCTGACCGATCAGGCAGTTCTCGCCCCAGCGGACCGAGAACTGGATGGAATCGGCGGCATGCCCGATGGTCGTCTGGTCGGCAGTGAGCTCCATCGTCGCCGTGTCGAAACCGGCCGCGGCCAGGCCGTCGATGAATGCGCGGCCGTCCGCGTCGGCATCCGTGACAAGAGTCGCCGTGTTGACGCTGTCGAAGAACGCCAGAGCTTCGTCCGCCGACGCGCCCGGGTCGAAGGTCGGCGCCGGTGTCGACGTCGGCGTGCCTGATGCGGAGGAGCCCGGCCCGACCGGGCCCGATTCCGCCGGAGCCGCGCATCCGGTCAGCAGGAGTGCCACCGCCATGGCCGCGGGGAGAACGCGGATGGGCGTGCCGATGCTGGAGCGCATACCGTGGTCCCCCGCCTGATCCCGGCGCAGGTCCCGCGCCCACTCCATCGTAGGCGCGCTGTGCCTGCGTGTCAGAACGGGGTGTCGGCCACGTCAGCGGACGCGCCCACCAGGTCGTCGATCTGCCGCCCGGGGGTGGTGACATCCCATGCCTCCTGCGTCGCGGGTGTAGCAGCCGGAGCTCCGCCGGGAACCGTCGTGTCGGCATCCGTCGACGGTGTCACGGGCACGTCTGGCGCCGGCGACGCGTCCCGCTGAGCCGCGCGCTCGAAGCGGGCCGTGCCCCAGACGAGGTCGTGGCCGATGCTGTCCGCCTCGACATCAACCGAGAGGCCGTTCTTCTCGCCGGCTTCCCAGCGCCGGATCTTCAACCGTCCGGTCACGAGAACGCGGTCGCCCTTGTGGACGGATGCCGCCGCGTGAATCGCGAGGGCTCGGAACGCGGTCACCGTGTACCAGTTGGTGTCACCGGCGACCCACTGGGAGGTGCGCCGGTCGAAGTACCGCTGGCTGGACGCCAGCCGGAAACTCAAAAAGGGGACCTTGTCGTCCTGATCCACCACGTAGGGAACAGTCGCGACGAGCCCGGTCAGGGTGATGGTGTCGGTCATGGGATGCTCCGTCCTCGCTGAAACACGCACGGAACCTCCGGCGTGGGTGTGGTTCCCGGGCCGGCCCTCGTGCCGGATCGCCGACTCCGGGAACCACACACCGAGTGTGTGCCCGGGGATGGTTCGGGAACCGGAGTGCGATGGGTCCGTGGACAAGCGCCACACGATCATCCGTTGTGGAGGACATTTCCGAGGGCGTGCGGCGGGGAATCCGGACGGTCCCACTCACTAGCATTGCGTCATGAGCTATGTTGCCTCCGAGAACCGCTACGACACCATGCAGTACGCCAGGACGGGGAGGAGCGGTCTGCTTCTGCCTCGCGTGAGCCTCGGCTTCTGGCACAACTTCGGCGATGCCCGAGGGCTGGACACCCAGCGAGCCATCGTCCGCCGCGCGTTCGACCTCGGCATCACCCACTTCGACCTCGCCAACAACTACGGGCCTCCTCCCGGCTCCGCCGAGAGCAACTTCGGCCGAATCCTCGCCGACGACCTCGCTTCTCACCGTGACGAGATCATCGTGTCCAGCAAAGCCGGATACGACATGGCTCCTGGACCGTATGGCGAGTGGGGTTCGCGCAAGACGCTGCTGTCCTCGCTCGATGCGAGCCTCGGTCGGCTCGGTCTCGACTATGTCGACATTTTCTATTCCCACCGCCCAGACCCGGACACCCCCATCGAGGAGACAATGGGAGCACTTGCCACCGCGGTGACGTCCGGGCGTGCGTTGTACGCTGGTATCTCCAACTACTCCCCCGAGCAGACCAGGAAGGCTGCGGCGGCGCTGGCTGAGCACCGGATCCCATTGCTCATCCACCAGCCCAGCTATTCGATGTTCAACCGTCATGTCGAAAACGGGCTCCTCGACGTGCTCGATGAGGTCGGTGCCGGGTCGATCGTCTTCTCGCCGCTCGCCCAGGGCATGCTCACGGACCGCTACCTCGACGGGAACGTCCCGGCCGGGTCTCGCGCCGCTACGAGCCACTTCCTGCCCCAGGATCGCCTGAGCGAGACCTACCTGGAGCGTGCCCGCGCACTGGACGGCATCGCCCGGGATCGTGGCCAGACTCTCGCCCAGCTCGCACTGACCTGGGTGCTGCGGCACCCGCAGGTCACGTCGGCGCTCATCGGCGCAAGCTCGGTGACACAGCTGGAGCAGAACGTCGGGGCGCTCGAAGCGCCGCCTCTCACGGAAGCCGAGCTGGCGGCTATCGAACCCTTCGCCATCGACGGCACCGGTCTGAACTGACACCGGGCGGTTCCTCCGTCTGCTGCCTCCCCGGGTGCACCAGCGCCGTCACGCCGATGTCGGTGGTGCCCTTTAGTGTGAGAGCGCAAGATCGATCCGGGGCCGGCCGCAGGCAAGGAGGAACCATGACACTCACCCATCCGACTGTGCTGCAGCCCGTCAGCGCGCTGGCGAGCGGTCCGGTCGACGTGGCACGCCACCGAACGGGACTGGACCTCGTCCGGGTGAAGGACGACCTGTGGCGGGCGACCGTGGCTGATGGCCGGATCCTCGGGCACATCGAACGCCGGGACGCCGACGATGGCACGATGTTCATCGCGAAACGCCTCGCTCCCCACTCGGCGCGATTCCAGACGCTGGGTGAGTTCTGGCGAATCGACGATGCGATGGACTGCCTTCACGCGCTGTGACCGGTCCGGCTTTCGCCGAGGGTGACAATCCGCGACACGGCGCGAATTTCGCCGGTCCTGGCTCGGTTGCCCGGTAACGTTCGGCACATGGAATGGTGGAATGAATTCGTAGCCTGGCTGACCGCACCCGACACCCGACCGGTGCTTTTCTTGGCCGCGGTCGTCGCTGTCGCAATACTCGTCTCGGCGCTTCTCGCCGCGGCCGTGACGAAAGCCGCCGTGCGTCGACTGGTCAACCAGCGAGACCGCGATCTCAAGGCATCCGCGATCGCAGCGCTTGTCGACGCGTCGACCGAGGCAGCATCGTGGAACTCGTTGAGCCCTCAGGAGCAATTGCTCGCCGACCGGGCCGCCGGGCAGGCTGACATCCAGCTTCGACTGTTACCGATCAAGGGATCGGCAGTTGCCGCGAACTGGGCTGCCCACCAGCTGGCCGAGATGAAGCGCGATTCCGCCACATTCGGTTTCGAACTCGCCGCCGTTCGGTCGGAGTTCCGCGACCGGCTCCTCGAATGGCAGGCTCGCCCGTCACGCACCCGTCGTGTTTTCGAAAGCGACCTGGAGCGGTGGAAGTTCGACGTCACCGCGTCCGAGAAGACACTCGTGGCCGAGCAGGATGCGTGGGCTGCCCGTGAACAGCGGGAGACGTTCTCGTCGACGGATGCCGGCGAACCGTCGGTGACACCGGCTGCGTTCTCCAGTGCAGACACCACCACCCAGAGACTCATCGACGACGTCGCCGCGATGGATGTCAAGCGCGCGGCCGCCGACCTCGAGGCTGAGAAGAAACTCGCCTGACAAGTTCCCGGACGACAGAGGCAGTGCCGCGTGATCGCGGCACCGCCTCTGTCGTTAACCTGGGCGCTCGGCTCAGCGCCACCAGGCGTCGACGGGAGTGACGGGAGTTGTGCGCTTGTGTCGGGTCGCAAGGAAACGGGCTTCGATGGATGCGGCGATGTCGTCCGGAACCGTCTTGCCTTCGAGGTAATCGTCGATGTCCTCGTACTCCAGGCCAAGATCCGCTTCGTCGGTCTGACCCGGTTTGCGGTCCAGCAGGTCTGCGGTCGGCGGTTTCTGGTGCAACCGGTCGGGAGCGTCGAGATGCATGAGGATTTCTCTGCCCTGCCGCTTGGACAGGCCACTCAGCGGCAGCAGATCCGCGCCGCCGTCGCCGAACTTCGTGAAGAAACCGGTGACCGCTTCCGCGGCGTGATCGGTTCCGACGACGAGGCATCCTTCTTCACCAGCGATCGCATATTGCGCGATCATCCGGGTACGGGCCTTGACGTTTCCTTTATGGAAGTCGGTGAGCTGTTTGCCGGCGACGTCCTCATATTCGTCCTCGACGGCATCCACGGCGCTGCTCACATTGAATGTGATCACCCGAGCCGGGCGGATGAAATCCAGCGCCAGCTGCGCGTCGTCTTCATCGTGCTGGACGGCATACGGCAACCGCACGGCGATGAATGTCGCTGGAGTGCCTTCATCAGCCAACTTCTCCACCGCAAGCTGGCAGAGCCGGCCGGCGAGGCTCGAATCCTGTCCCCCGCTGATGCCGAGGACGAGACCCTTGGTGGACGTGGCACGCAGGTAGTCGACCAGAAATCCGACCCTCCTGCTCACCTCGGCGGCCGGGTCGATGGTGGGCTGGACGTTCAGCTCTGCAATGATCTGTGCCTGTAGCGCTCGCATCCTCCTAACGTACCGCCGTCCGGTTACCGACATGTGTCACTGCGCGTTGCGCTACCAGCCCATCGTCCCCGGCGCACCTTTGAACGGTCCAACGATTCGGGAGGTCACCCATCCTCCATAGAAGTTCCCCTCCTGCGGCCGCACGAGCTCGTCGCCGACGTGGCACGAATCCATCAGACCGGGATAAACGGCAACCATGCCGACGAGCTGTTCGAACCCCGCGCTGGGTGCCGGGTAGTGCCAGGCGCCACGACGGACAACGGCGTTCCCAGCCGACACATCGAAATATGCGGCCTGGCCTTTGAACTCACACCAGCTCGATCCGCTTGCCGGAGCGAGGACTCCGCTCGAGAAGGATGCCTTCGGCACGTAATAGACCGGCGGATGACTTGTCTCCAGGACCCGCAGCGCCCCGCTGGTTTCCGCGATGACCTGGCCTCCAAGGCGGATGATCACGCGATCCGGACTCGCCTCCACGCGCGGCGGGCGCGGGTAGTCCCAGACAGACTCCTGACCGGGGCCTGCCGGCAGCGGAACGGGACGACGCGAGCGAGGTGATGGGGTCATCGCAACATGGTGACCGAGCCGGCTGGAGAATCGCCGAGCGCCGTCATTTTAGGATGCGAGTTACTTCCCTGGCGCGAGGGCATCGCCGGGTGAATCGGGCCGGAATGGGCGGTGACTCCCAGGGCGCACGAGCGTAATCTGCTCCTGTGACGGAGCAGTTGCGCATCTGGGCCGGCCTGCAGGGCTTCCTGAGCCTCGCGGCCCTGGTCGCGCTCGCCCTGTTTTTCGCTCTGGCCACGCCGTTCACGACTGAACAGTCCCGGTGGTCGTGGCTCGGGCCCGTCAACGACTGGCTTTCAGTCCTCGGCGCCGTGCCGTGGATCGTGGCAATGATCCTGGTCACGTTGCGCATGCAGGCGGGAGCCGCAATGTGGGTGTTCACGATCGTTGCATCCGTCGGCGTCACCGCGCTCGCGACGGTCACCTTGCTCATGCTGGCTGGTCGCGCGGACTTGCAGGCTCAGACCATCGTTGCGATTCCTGCGACGGTCATCGCCTTCGCCTGGATCGCTGGAGTGGCACCTGCGTTGCGAGCGGTCTCTGCTATTCCCCCGTGGGTGTCGGTACTGGCGATCGTCTTGTTCGTGGCCCTCCTCGTCGGCGCGGCCGCCGCCGGGGTCGGCTTTCTCGCGCCATCCGGCTCGCCCGTGCAGACGGGCTTCTACACCGCCGGAGCCGTGATCGGCGGACTGGCCTGGTTCGCTTTCCCGATCTGGTGGCTGGCTGTCGCGTCGACAGCAGCGTGAACAAAAGTGCCCCCGGCAGGATTCGAACCTGCGACCAAGAGATGAGAAGCACCACGAGATGCCTGACAAAGTGCCCCCGGCAGGATTCGAACCTGCGACCAAGAGATTAGAAGGCTCCTGCTCTATCCCCTGAGCTACGGAGGCGGGCAGAACCCAGAATACCGCAGCGACCAGAGCCTTTCCCACCGGGGAGTTCGCCGGTGGTCCGGATGCCGGGCGGGAGCGTCGCACGTCGCAAGTAGCATTAGGGCATGAGTAATGTGAGCGACCGCCTGGTATGGATCGACTGCGAAATGACCGGGCTCGACCTTGCCGTCGATGAATTGGTGGAGATAGCGGTGGTGATCACCGATTTCGACCTGAAGCCGATCGACGACGGAATCAGCATCGTCATCAAGCCCGACGCGTCCGCGCTCGAGAACATGGGCGAGTTCGTGACGAACATGCACCGCTCATCCGGACTCCTTGAGGAGATTCCTCACGGTGTCAGCCTTGCGGATGCCGAGTACCAGGCCCTCGAATACATCCTCAGCCATGTTCCCGAGGAGCAGAAAGCACCACTCGCCGGCAACTCGATCGGCACCGACCGCGCGTTCCTCGCGAAGTTCATGCCCCGTCTTGATTCGCACCTGCACTACCGCAACGTGGATGTGTCATCCATCAAGGAACTGGCTCGTCGCTGGTACCCGCGGATCTACTTCAACGCCCCCGCGAAAGACGGCGGCCACCGTGCCCTCGCTGACATCCTGGAGTCGATCCGTGAGCTGGCGTACTACCGGGAAGCCGCGTTCGTTCCGCTGCCCGGCCCGACGTCAGACGAAGCCAAGTCCGTCGCGGCGGCAGTGGTGAACAACTACACCCAGATTGTGTAATAGACTCTCATAGTCGCAATCGCACGACTCCGGTCGTACGGTGCACATGGTGGGTATAGCTCAGTTGGTAGAGCGCCTGGTTGTGGTCCAGGAGGTCGCGGGTTCAAGCCCCGTTACTCACCCCAAGTTCCCCTCTCTCGCGGAGAGATTTCAGAACGGTGTAAGCACATGGTCGACATGGATGCGGACACCTTCGAAGCTCTCGTCGGCGACGTCTTCGATGACCTCCCCGACGACATGGTCGACGGGCTCGTCAACGTCGCCATCGTGATCGAGGACCGTCCGGAGGATGGATCGCTCGACCTGCTCGGCCTGTACCACGGCGTCGCGCTCACCGACCGGGACCAGTACGGGTTCGGCGAACTGCCCGACATGATCAGCATCTACCGGGAGCCACTCCTCAATGTCGTCGAGGACGCGGCCGAACTCCGTGAACAGGTGCGCATCACCCTGGTGCACGAAATCGCTCATTTCTACGGAATCGATGATGACGAATTGCACGCTCTTGGGTGGGGCTGATGACCGATGCTTCCCCGCGGGGTTAGCCTGAGCCCGTGATAGTTTCCAGGTGCCTCCAGTGGGCGTAGCACGCGGGATCGGTATCCTCGTCGGCACCGTGGTGATCCTCGGAATCGGGATTTACGGGCCGGCGACACTTCTCGGGCCGCTTCCGGCGGCATCCGTCTCGCGGATCGCGCTCGACGAGCCGGAACCCACCACCCCTCCGGCGCTCCCGACAGCGGGAGCCAGCGCCATCACGCTCGCGGCGAGCGGTGCACCGTTCGCCGCGAGCGGAAGTGCCGAGGCTGTGCCGATGGCCAGCATCACCAAGACGATCACCGCACTCGTCGTTCTTGACAGGCACCCGCTCGGTGAGAACTCACCCGGGCAGACGGTTCCCATCACCAGCGACGATTATCTCTCTTACATCGACTACCGGGATGCCGGAACCCGCACGGTGACCGTGTACACCGCCGACGCGTGGACCGAGCGCGAGATGCTCCAGGCGATGCTGCTCGGGTCGAGCAACAACCACGCCGACACCCTCGCCCGGTGGGCTTTCGGATCCGTCGACGACTACGTCATCGCCGCGAATGCCTGGCTCGCTGAGAACGGGCTCGCCGACACCGTCGTCGTCGATGCCACCGGGCTCAGCGACCGAAGCGTCGGCACAGCCGCCGATCTGGCCCGCCTGTCAGCACTCGCGCTCGAGACACCGGCGATCGCCACGGTCCTGTCCGAGCCGGTGACGGGCCTGCCCAGCCGCCGGGGCGTGATCAACACCACGACGTACATGCCCGAAAACGGGGTTATCGGAGTTTCGCGCAGCTACACGGATGCTGCCGGCATCTGCCTCCAGTTCGGACTCGACGTGCACGTGGAGGGTGCCGAAGAACCGCTCAGGGTCTATGGCGTGTTCCTCGGCCAGCCCGACTGGGACACCCTCGACGCCGGAATGCTGGCGCTCGTGGAAAGCGCCAAAGCAGGCGTGTCGGCCCAGCCCGTCATTGCCGAAGGCACCCCTGTGGCGACCTTCACGACCGCGTGGGGTGACACGGCACGAGGAGTCGCCGGGCTGTCCCCGGAGACGGTGCGCTGGGGCCAGGTCACGCCGAAGGTCACTGTCGACACCGATCAGGTGACCACCGCAGGAGCCGGCGCCACAGTCGGGAGCATCCTCGTGGATGACGGCTCCGGGACCGAGCGGACCGTTTCACTGAAGCTGGATTCCTCGATCCACGACCCGGACTTCCTCTGGCGGTTGTCGCATCCTGTCGTACTTGTCGGCACGTGGATCGACTCGTTCTGAACCGTCACGCCCTCGTCAGGGCAACCGGATGTGGAGGTCCGCCGCTTCTCTCGGGGTTTCGGCGGCAACGAACTCGGTGAACTGCTGGTGCCAGCGGTCCCAATGGGCGTCGAAGCCGCCCTGGTCTCTGGCCAGCGCCCGCTGCTTGCGAACCTCGTCATCGGCGTCCAGCCAGATCCTGAGCGTCGCCAGCGGTGCGTTGCTGCGCGACAGCGCACCGCAACCCTCCAGGACGAGTGAGCGATCGGCCGGCACGGTATGCCACTCGGCCGCCCTGTCGGTTTCCCAGTCGTGCCTGCGCCAGCGCGAGTCCGCGCCGCGACGCCGGGGTACGAGCAGACTGTCGTGCACGTGCCGACTCGCGGCGGACAGCCCATCCCAGCCGGGATAGATGTCGTCCATCCGCACGAGGTTGACCGCGCCGGGCCATGTGGCGACGAGCGCGTCCGCGAGCGTCGACTTGCCCGCCCCGCTCGGCCCGTCGATCAGGACGGTCTCGACGGGCAGGGAACGGCACGCAACGATCCGGATCACTGCGTCGTCAAGGCTGAGCAGCTCGGGAGACCTCGAGCCGGCGGGGTCACGACCGGTCAAGGATGAAGCTCCAGGTTCCTGCGTGCACCGCGGCGGCAACGGACGCCGCCGCAATGACGACCCCGATCGCGATGAGAACGGCTTCGGCGAATCCGAACCGAGACGGCCGCGCCCAGGTCCTCGGGAGGTCGGATCCGAATCCCTTCGCTTCCATCGCCGTCGCCAGTTTGCTGCCTCGCCGAATCGCGAGGACCAGCAGAGCGAACGCCTGAGTTCCAAGGCGCACGAGCACATGGGCGTCACCGACGCCACGGGCCCGCCGAGCCTGGCCGAGCGCCCGCCAGTCGTCAAGGAACAAGCCGATCATCCGCATCCCGGCGAGACCGCCGAGAACGAACCGTGCGGGCAAGCGCAACACCTGGGCGAGGCCGTCAGCGAGGTCGGTGGGATCGGTTGTGGCGAACAGCACGATGCTCGGAAGCCCGATCGCCAGCACCCTGAGTGTGATCGCCGAGCCGAGGGTGAGGGAACCGTCCGTGACGGAGATCAGCCCCCACTCCAGCAACAGGGCACCGCTGTCCTGCCCGTACAGCACGGTCGTCAGCCCAGCAAACGGCGCCGCAAGCCACAGAGGTGCGGTCCGCATCCAGAACTGGCGGGCATCGAGCCCCGACCAGAACAGGAGGATGCCGACGAGCAGCAGCGCGACGGATGCCGAAACGACGTCGATCGAGAGCAGGAGAGTGACACTGAGGAACACAGCGACGGCGAGCTTGGCGACCGGGTTGACCCGTGCGATCGCGGAATCGCGGATCTCGGGAAGGAGTACGCTCATGCCCTCACCTCGGTCGCTGCGCCGAGGACGAGCTCTCGGTCCGCGAACGCCTCGACGAGAGCAAGGTCATGCGTCACAGTGACGATGGAACTGCCGCCGTCGACCAGTTCACCGAGCAGCGAGACGAGCTCACCCCAGGTCACGGCATCCTGGCCGAAGGTGGGCTCGTCCAGGAGGAGCACCTGCGGCCGCGTTGCCAGAACAGTCGCGACCGAGAGCCGGCGTTTCTCTCCTCCGGAGAGCGTGAACGGGTTCGCGTCGGCGAGGTGGGCCAGCCGCAGCCGCTCGAGCAGGTCGTCGACACGAGAGGAGATCTCGCTCCGCGCCAGTTTCAACGCCGTCGGCCCGATGGCGAGTTCACGGCGCACCGTCGACGCGAGGAACTGGTGCTCTGGTTCCTGGAACACGGTGCCCAACCGGGTCAGCAGCGAGCGGGACTTCCAGCGGATCGGCGAAGCGGGCAGCCCCCTGGCCAGGGCGCCCGTCGCACTCAGTGACCCGCTGACCGGCTCCAGCAGCCCGGCTAGAGTCAGGGCAAGCGTCGACTTGCCGGTTCCATTCGCTCCGGTGACGGCCGTTCCGGTGCCCTCAGCGAGAGTGAGATCGAGATCGGATGCCGCGACGGCCGGGACCTTGGAAGCGAACGGGGTCCGGCCGACGGTGAGCCCGGAAGCGTGCAGCAGGTCGAGCCCAGGGGACGCGCGGTGTGGACGGGCCGCGACCCGAGGTGGAATGCCCGGCACCCAGACACCGGCGGCAGCCAGGCGTGACCCCTCCCGCTCGAGCACGATGCCCGGGTCCCCGTCGGCGAGGACCCCGCCCGCTGGGTCCAGGACGATGACGCGGTCCACCACATCCCGCCACACCGCGACACGGTGTTCGACGACGACGAGCGTTGCCGCAGTGTCGGAAACCACACGGTCGACGACATCCCGGATTTCCCGCACGCCGCCGGGATCGAGATTCGCCGTCGGCTCGTCGAGGAGGAGCAGCCCCGGCTGCATGGCAAGGACACCCGCCAGCGCGAGCCGCTGTTTCTGGCCGCCGGACAGGTTCGATGACGAGTGGCGGAGCGGCAAGTCGAGCCCGACAGCGTCCAACGCCCACCGCACCCGTCGCCAGATCTCCTCCCGCCCGACACCCAGGTTCTCTGCCGAGAACGCGACGTCATCACCGATCCGCGCCAGGACGATCTGTGAATCGGGGTCCTGGAGGACCAGCCCGGCCCGGCCGCGCGCATCCGCCGGCCGTCGTCCGTCGAGCAGGAGGGAGCCGAACTCATCGCCCTCCTCCTCGCCCCCGAGTACCCCGGCCATCGCCTGCAGCAACGTCGATTTGCCCGCACCGGACGCCCCGAGGAGCAGCACCCGCTCCCCCGGTTCGATCTCGAGGTCGAGGGCGGAAACGGCGGGCGTGCTCCGGCCGGCGTGCCGCCATCCCCAGTTCCTGGCGCGCAGGTGTGCGCCAGGAACGGGGTGGGCTGCAAAGGCGGCGGTCATCGACCGCTGGTGTCCGGGACCGTTCGGGCCTGCCTGCCCGAGGCGAAGCGGCTGAGCGCTCCCGTGGCGGCGAGCCCCCGAACGGCGAGCCAGGAAAGGAGCCCGGCCAGGACCACACCGGACACGATGGCACTGACGACGTAGGTGGTTTTCGCTGCGACGTCGAGCGCCGCGTAGCTGGTGAATGTCGTGTCGAGAAGCCCAACCGCCAGACCGGTAGTCGCTCCGGCGAGGAGAGCGACACCGATGCGCCAGTTCGCGTAGAAGAACAGGGCGAAGACGATCTCAGCCCCGATGCCTTGCACGAGCCCCCAGATGAGGGTTTCGAAGCCCCAGACGGTTCCGATCAGCGCCGAGACCGCGGCGGCCACCAGTTCGGTGTAGATGGCGGCTCCGGGCTTGCGGATGACGAGCCCGCCGAGGACACCGGCGAACAGCCAGCCGCCGGCGAGCAGGCCGCCGAGCCCGGGGCTGAATGCCAGTGCCGCGCTGAGCGGCCCCCAGGCCAGACCCCACGCCCAGAAGATGACGCCGGCGGCGACACCGAGAACGCTGGCCACGACGATGTCGACGACCCGCCAGCGAAGGTTCCGCTTCGGTGTGACCGATTCGGGAAATGGTCGAGATGTGTTGATGGTTGAGTGCACGATACGCGCCCTTCTGTGGGCACGGGTGGTGAGATAGTCTGCCTCCCTGCGCTGGCATGACCCAGATCAGGTTCGACGGTCGAAGATTATGGAATCTTCCTCTCAGCCCGGTTCACCGGACTCCCGTGTTACTACCGCCAGTGTACTCAGTACCGTCGGACTGGGCGATTCCTACTTCTTCACTGCGCGGATGATGAGCGAGAGCGCTTTGCCGACCACCCAGATGAAGGGGATGCCGACCGTCACGAGGGAGACGATGTTCGGTTCGAATTTCAGGCCCTCGCGGGTCTTGATGTACGCGCCGATCGGCATGGCGAATCCGCCGCCACCGCCGCCGGAACCGGCACCGTTGCCGTGTACGGTGACGGACGAGGCGTCACCTTCCCCTTCGGCTTCACCGGCTCCGAAACCGTACCAGGCGAGGGCGACGGGGACGAGCTTCTCACCGTCGACGTCGACGGGGTCGCCGTAGACGGTGGTCACTCCGACAGCTTTGAATGAATCGGCCAGTTCGAGCGCAAGTTTTGTCATACCGCCACGCTATCGGGCCGGGCGGGACGAACCAAGGGGTTGCATCCGACGTCAGTCCCGCGGAGCACGGGTTCCGCCGGCGGTTTCACCGCTCGGCCGGGTGAGCATCGAGGCGCGTCTCACCGCCGCTCCCCCGAATCGCGCCCGCAGGGAGTCGATCGTCGTCTCGGCCTCGCGCCATTCCTCATCCGGATCCCAGAGGGACGCCATCTGGCCGTCTCCGTCGACGAGTTGCTCCGCGCGTACCCCGACGAGGCGCACCGGGCGTCCGTCGACCTGAAGTGCGGTGAAGAGGTCGTTCGCTTCTTCATAGAGCCGGCGGCCGACGTTGGACGGTTCGGGGAGCGTGTGGGACCGGGTGAGCGTGGTGAAATCCTCGAATCGGATTTTGATGGCTACGGTCCGGGCCAGGAAACCGGCCTTCCGCAGGCGGACAGCCACCTGGTCGGCCAGCCTCAGCAGTTCCAGGCGCAGCCGGGTTTCGTCGCTGACATCCTCGTGGAAAGTCACTTCGTGGCCGATGCTCTTCTCCGCCGTCGCGGTGACGACCGAACGCGGGTCGCGCCCGTGCGCCAGCTCGTGCAGTTTCATGCCCGTCGCATCGCCCACGGCCTTCCGCAGGGTCGCGAGCGGGGTGTCAGCGACGTCACCGACGGTGTGCAGCCCGATGCGCAGCAGCGACTCCTCGGTCTTCGCCCCGACACCCCACAGCGCCCGGATGGGAAGGGGATGAAGGAACGCGAGCGTCTCCGCGGGTGGGATGACGAGCAACCCATCCGGTTTGGCCCTGCCGGATGCCACCTTCGCTACGAACTTCGTCGCCGCCGCGCCGACGGAACAGGTGAGCCCTGTTTCGCGGTGCACACGTTCCCGGATCAGCTGCCCCACCTGGGCCGGAGAGCCGAGGAGCCTCCGCGCGCCGGACACGTCGAGGAACGCCTCATCGATGCTCAGCGCCTCAACCAGCGGCGTCGCATCCCGGAAGATGCCGATCACCTGGCGTGAGAAGTGGGAGTACCGCTCGTGATGCGGGGGCAGGACGACGGCCTGCGGGCACAACCGCATCGCCTTCGACACCGGCATCGCCGCAGTCACTCCGAAGCGACGGGCTTCATAGGTCGCACTGGTCACGACGGAACGCCCCTCCGCGTGTCCGATGATCACCGGTTTGCCGCGGAGTTCGGGATAGTCGAGCAGTTCGACCGAGGCGAAAAATGCGTCCATGTCGATGTGCAGGATGGTGGCGCCGTCGTCGTTCACGGCAGAAACCTGCCGTGCGCTGCCGTCCTGTTTGCTCATGGGTCAATTCTCCCACAGAGCCGTCGAGATGCGAACGTGTGTTCGATAATGAGTAGCTGCCTCACCCGGGCTCCCCCCACGCGCCCGTCCGCCTCCTCACGCGTTTCGGTCGCTTTCACGCGCTACGCCGGGTGCTTTCGTCCGGAGTGGGTGAACAGGCGGGGCCCGGCGTCAGACAAGGGCGACGACGACGGGCTTCAGCCACTCCCGGAACGCCACGGGGTCGTCGCGCAGAGCCTGGCTGATGATCACCGTGTCCGGGGCGACCACCCACGCCCCGGCGCCGCGCACGGGAAGCACTTCGAGGTCGAGCCGGAACGAGCCACTTTGCCGTCGCAGCTCGAACTGGCGCCGCTGGACGAGTTCATAGGCGTCGGCGAGTGGATGTTCCCGCGCCCCAACCGCACGCAGGTACTCCGCGTGTCGGTCCTCGACCCAGGTCGTCGCCCGGTCGTAGCAGTTGTAGACGAGTTCCTGAAGTTCGAGGGCGCGATCGAAGACTTCGAAGTGCGGGGGGCGCACCTGGCTGATGAACGGGCGCGTGGCCCGGCGGACGATACCCGCCCACCAGCCCCGCCACTGCGCAGCAAGAGCGTCCGTGTCGATGCCGCCGAGCTGAACCGCGTCGAGCGCCGGGTCGGCGGGCGGGATTTGCTCTTCGCAGACCTCGCTCAGCCCGCCGAGTTCTCTCAGGGCAAGCGCGAGCAGCAGATCCCTGGGACAATCCTCGGTGATCTGCCAGCGAATCGAACCCTCGACCAGCATGGGGGCATCGTACCTCCGAATCACCGGGAAAGACTGTGAGCTGGCAGCCTCCTCCGAGAAAACCAGAGGGGCGATTCCCGGCACGCATGCCGGGAACCGCCCCCTTACGAATGGTTAGCCGGCGGCGCGTTCCAGTACGAGTTCGCGAACGCGGGCAGCGTCGGCCTGGCCGCGCATTGCCTTCATGACGGCCCCGATGACGGCTCCGGCTGCCTGCACCTTGCCGTCGCGGATTTTCGCGAGGACATCTGGTTGGGAAGCGAGTGCTTCGTCGATCGCAGCGATGAGCGCTCCGTCGTCGGAGACGACCGCAAGCCCGCGCGCATCGACGACCTCCTGCGGCGATCCCTCACCGGCGATGACGCCTTCGAGGACCTGCCGGGCGAGCTTGTCGTTGAGGGTGCCGTCCTCCACGAGCGCGGCGACGGCCGCCACGTTCTCCGGCGAAACGAGGGCGGATGCCTCGACACCGTTCACGTTGGCGATCCGGCTGATCTCGCCCGTCCACCACTTGCGGGCGGCGGCGGGTGTCGCACCGGCGGCGACCGTTTCGGTGATCTCGACGAGAAGCCCGCCGTTGACGACGTCCTGGAACTCGAGGTCAGTGAATCCCCACTCCGCCTTCAGGCGGCGGCGACGCTCGGCGGGCGGCTCGGGCAGGGCTGCCCGCAGTTCCTCGATCAGTTCGAGGCTCGGCTGCACCGGGAGCAGGTCCGGCTCCGGGAAGTACCGGTAGTCGTCTGCGTCGCTCTTGGGCCGCCCGGCGCTCGTGCGCCCGGTGTCCTCGTGCCAGTGCCGGGTCTCCTGTGTGATCGTGCCGCCGTCGGCGAGGATCGCGGCCTGGCGCTGGATCTCATAACGGATGGCTCGCTCCACCGAGCGCAGCGAGTTGACGTTCTTCGTCTCGGTCCGGGTTCCGAGCGGCGCAGGCGGCTGGCCCTCGGGTGTGCGGGGGCGAAGGGAGATGTTCGCGTCGCAGCGCAGGTTGCCGCGTTCCATCTTCGCATCGGAGATGCCGAGTGAAACCACGATGTCGCGAATCGTCGAGACGTACGCTTTCGCGAGCTCCGGGGCATCCGCTTCGGCGCCGTAGATGATGTCGGTGACGATCTCGACGAGGGGAACCCCGGCGCGGTTGTAGTCGACGAGCGAGTACTCGGCGCCCTGGATCCGGCCGGTGGAACCGCCGACGTGGGTCAGCTTTCCGGCGTCTTCTTCCATGTGGGCGCGTTCGATCGACACGGTGACCAGGCGGCCGTTCGGCAGCTCAACGTCGACGGATCCGCCGAAGGCGATCGGTTCGTCGTATTGCGAGATCTGGTAGTTCTTCGCCAGGTCCGGGTAGAAGTAGTTCTTGCGGGCGAACCGCGACGACGGTGCGATCGAGCAGCCGAGGGCGAGGCCGAGGCTGATCGAATATCGCACGGCCTGCTCGTTGACCACGGGCAGTGCACCGGGCAGGCCGAGGCAGACCGGCGTGACGTTGGTGTTGGCATCCGACCCGAAGTCGTTCGGGGCGTGCGAGAACATCTTGGTCTTCGTGTTGAGTTCGACGTGAACCTCGAAGCCGAGCACCGGCTCGAACAGTTCGAGGGCCTTGTCGTAGTCCATCAGGGCGTCTTTAGCCATTATTTGCCTCCCAGTGCCGGAGCCCTGGAGATCAGCGTGTGACCCCATTGCGCTTCGAGCAGAGCTTCGATTGCCGCACCGACGCGGTAGAGCCGGGCGTCTTCGCGCACCGGTGCCATGATTTGGATGCCGACCGGCAGGCCGTCTTCGGGGGCGAGTCCGATCGGTACGCTGATGCCGGGGATGCCGGCGAGGTTCGCCGGGATGGTGGCGACGTCGTTGAGGTACATCGCCATCGGGTCTTCGAGTTTCTCGCCGAACTTGAACGCCGTGGTCGGAGCGCTCGGGCTGACGAGCACGTCGACCTGCGCGAAGGCGGCGTCGAAGTCCCGCTGGATGAGCGTGCGGACCTTCTGTGCGCTGCCGTAGTAGGCGTCATAGTAACCGGCGCTGAGGGCGTAGGTGCCGAGGATGATGCGTCGCTTCACCTCGGGTCCGAATCCGAGCTCGCGGGTCGCTGCCATGACCTGTTCCACGGTGCCGCCACCGTCGGGCTGCACCCGCATCCCGAACCGGACGGAGTCGAACTTCGCCAGGTTGGAGGAGGCCTCTGCCGGCAGGATCAGGTAGTAGGCGGAGACGGCGTACTCGAAGTGCGGCGCGCTGATTTCGACGACCTCGGCACCGTGCTTCGTGAGGAGGGCGACGGTCTCGTCGAAGCGGCTCTGTACACCGGCCTGGAAACCTTCGCCGGAGAGTTCCTTCACGACGCCGACCTTCAGGCCCTTGAGCACGTCGCCGCGGGCGCCTTCCCGGGCAGCATCCGCCATCGACGGCCAGGCATCCGTGAGCGAGGTCGAATCGAATGGGTCGTGTCCGCCGATGACGTCCTGCAGCAGTCCGGCGTCGAGTACGGTGCGCGTCACCGGGCCGACCTGGTCGAGGCTGGATGCGAGCGCGATGGCGCCGTAACGGCTGACGGCCCCGTAGGTAGGCTTCACACCGACTGTTCCGGTGACGTGGGCAGGCTGGCGGATCGATCCGCCGGTGTCGCTGCCGAGCGCGAGGGGCGCTTCGAAAGCGGCGACCGCGGCCGCCGATCCTCCGCCGGAGCCGCCGGGGATCCGGCCGAGGTCCCACGGGTTGCGGGTCGGTCCGTATGCCGAGTGCTCCGTCGACGACCCCATGGCGAACTCGTCCATGTTGGTTTTGCCGATCGGGATGAGGCCGGCTTCACGTGCCCGCTTGACCACCGTGGCGTCGAACGGGGACATGTATCCCTCGAGGATCCTGCTGCCCGAGGTGGATGGCATGTCGGTGGTGACGAGCACATCCTTCACGGCGAGCGGGACACCGGCGAGAGGGCCGAGCTCCTCACCGGCGGTTCGGCGTTCGTCGATGCGACGAGCGGCGTCGAGTGCGTGGTCGGAGACGTGGAGGAAGGCGTGCACGTCGTGGTCGACCGCGTCGATCCGGTCCAGGTGCGCCTGGGTGGCTTCGACGGCGCTGATCTCGCGGGTCTGCAGCTTTTCGGCCAGGCCGGCGGCCGTCAATCGGATGATGTCGCTCACTACTGCTCCTCGCCCAGGATCGCGGAGACCCTGAATCGGTTGTCGTCGTGCTCCGGGGCGTTCTGCAGCGCCTGCTCGATGGTGAGCGTCTCGCCGACCACGTCGGGCCGGAACACGTTCGACAGCGGAACCGGGTGACTCGTGGCAGGGACGTCAGGGGTTGCAACCTGCTGCACCTTGGCGATGCTGTCGACGATCTGGTCGAGTTCGGTCGTGAGACTCGAGATCTCATGGGGAGTGAGGGCAATGCGGGCGAGGTTCGCCAGATGCGCCACCTGCTCCTCAGAAATTTCAGACATGGGACTCCGTCGGTAAGTACTGGGGTTTCCATCCATTCTATTGGGCGCTCGTAACCGCCGACTCTCCCGCCAGTAGAGTTGCACGAGTGACCGATACCTCCACGCGTCCCTGGCTGGCCAACTACGCACCGGATGTTCCCCACGACATCCCCGAGCAGAACGGATGCCTCGGCGATCTGGTCGACGCATCCGCCGATGCGCACCCTTCCCAGGTGGCGCTCGAATTCTTCGGAGCGACGACGACGTACCGGCAGCTGCAGCACGCCATTTCCCGCGTCGCCGAAGGCCTGCGTGCGCTCGGCGTGCAGAAGGGCGACCCGGTCGCGGTCGTCCTGCCGAACTGCCCCGAACACATCGTCGCGTTCTACGCCATCCTGCGCCTCGGCGCGATCGTCGTCGAGCACAACCCGCTCTACACTCCCCGCGAGCTCCGGCACCAGTTCGAGGACCACGGCGCGAAGGTGGCAATCGTCTGGGACAAGGTTGTTGCGACCGTTCAGGACTTCCCCGAGGACATCGCCGTGACGTCGCTGGTCTCGGTCGACATCACCCGGTCGATGCCGCTCGGGATGCGCCTCGCCCTCCGTCTGCCGATTGCGAAGGCCCGCGAGTCGCGCGCCGCACTGACCGCGAAGACGACGGACGCGATCAGCTGGGCTGCGCTGAGCGCGTCGCGCACGATCGAGCCTTCTCATCCCCGCCCTGAGTCGACGGATGTCGCGATTCTCCAGTACACGTCCGGGACGACGGGCATGCCGAAGGGCGCTGTGCTCACCCATGCGAATCTGCTGGCCAACGCCGTCCAGGCTCGCGCATGGACACCAACCATCACCCACGCGGGCTGCACGATCTACGCCGTCCTGCCGATGTTCCATGCGTACGGGCTCACCCTGTGCCTGACCTTCGCCATGAGCCTCGGCGCCCGCCTGGTGTTGTTCCCGAAGTTCGACGCCGACCTCGTGCTCAAGGCCGCCGCGAAGCATCCGCCCACCTTCCTGCCGGCTGTTCCTCCGATCGCGGAGAAGCTGCTGTCACGCGCCAAGGAGAAGGGCATGTCGTTGCAGGGTCTCGAGATCGGGATCACCGGCGCCATGGCTTTGCCGAACGAACTCGTCGTTCCGTTCGAGGAAGCGACCGGAGGCTACCTCATCGAGGGTTACGGCCTCAGCGAGTGCTCCCCCGTGCTCATGGCGAACCCCGTCTCGGACCGGCGCAAGCCCGGCACGGTCGGACTGCCCATCCCGGGTACCGAGATCCGGATCGTGGAGCCCGAGAACCCGGTGGTCGACGTGGAGCCGGGCATGCCAGGCGAGTTGATCGTCAGGGGTCCGCAGGTGTTCTCGGGGTATTACCGCAAGCCTGAGGAGACGAGCGCTGTTTTCGTCGACGGGGACTGGTTTCGCACCGGTGACCTCGTGACGATGGATTCCGATGGTTTCGTCAGCGTCGTCGACCGGCTCAAGGAACTCATCATCACTGGTGGCTTCAACGTCGCACCGACCGAAGTCGAGAACACCCTGCGCCAGCACCCAGCCATCCAGGACGTCGCCGTCGTGGGGATGCCGAGTGCCCATTCCGGCGAGGACGTTGTGGCCGCGGTCGTCGTCCGCCCGGGCGAGAAGCTGGATCGCGAGTCGATCCGCCAGTTCGCGCGTGACAACCTCACCGCCTACAAGGTGCCGCGGCGCATCGTCGCCATCGATGCACTGCCGACATCGCTCATCGGCAAGGTCCTCCGCAAGCAGGTGCGAGATACGCTGCTGCAGAAGGAGACCGGCCGGCAAGGAGACATCCTCCGCTGACGGGCTGACCCGCACGGCGCGAATTGCTGGATGTGAGGTGCACGACGCGAAGCGTCGTGACGGCCACCCCCACGAGGTGCTGACTTCGCGGTGGTTGGGCCCGACCGCGACCCCCTCAACCCCGGCAACTCGCGAGGGGTCAACTCTCCCCGTCGAGTGCGCTTGGCCCGTGCGTGACGAGCAGGGCAAACTGGGCGGCGTCGATGATCCGCAGGCCGAGCTCCTCGGCCTTGCCGAGTTTCGACCCGGCGCCGGGCCCTGCCGCCACGAAATCGGTCTTCTTCGACACGCTCGACGCGGCTTTGCCTCCGGCCGCGAGAATTGCCTCCTGCGCCCCCTCGCGTGTGAACCCTTCGAGTGACCCCGTCGCGACGACGGTGATCCCGGCGAGCACCCCGCCCGCATCCCCCGCGGCCCCGGGACCTGGATGCCCCGGTGTCGCAAATTGGACGCCCGCCGCGGTCCACTGATCGATGATCTGCCGGTGCCAGTCCACCTCGAACCAGTCGAGGACGGCATCGGCGATGATCCCACCGACACCGTCGGTCTCGGCCAGCTGTTCGCGGGTCGCAGACCGGATGGCATCCAGCGACCCGAAATAGTCGGCGAGGGCACGCGCGGCAACCGGTCCGACGTGACGGATGTTGAGCGAGACGAGAATGCGCCATAGCGGCTTGGTTCTCGCCGACTGCAGGTTCTGCAGGAGCTCGATGGCACCCTTCGACGGCACAGACATCTCGTCTCCGGAGAACTCCGCCGCGTCGGGGTCGTACGGACCGTCGGTTCTCACGTTCCGTCTCCGCCGGAACGGGGTGACGCGTTTCATCTCTCCGTCGGGCCCGAGCTTGCCCAGCCCGGTTTCGAAGTCGAAGACGGTGACCGTCACCGGGAAGAGGTCTTCGATGGTGAGGTCGAACAACCCGGCCTCGGAAACGTCGCCGTTCTCATCGGCGAGCGGCGCGCGTGACGGCTCGAGCGGCTGGGTGAGTGCCGCGGCGGCGACTTCTCCCAACCCCTCGACGTCGAGCGCACCACGGGAGCCGACGTGTTCCACCCGGCCGCGGACCTGCGCCGGGCAGGAACGGGAGTTCGGGCAGCGGAGATCCTTGTCGCCTTCCTTCGCCGGGCGGAGCGGCGTGCCGCACGACGGACAGTTCTCGGGCATCACGAACGCGCGCTCGGTGCCGTTCCGGAGTTCGACGACGGGCCCGAGGATCTCGGGGATCACGTCGCCGGCTTTGCGCAGCACGACGGTGTCGCCGATGAGCACGCCCTTCGCCTTCACAACGTCCCGGTTGTGAAGTGTCGCCTGGCTCACCGTCGACCCGGCGACACGCACCGGCTCGACTTGCGCGAACGGCGTCGCCCGACCGGTGCGCCCGACGCTGACGACGATGTCGAGAAGTTTCGTGTTCACCTGCTCGGGCGGGTACTTGAAGGCCGTCGCCCACCGGGGTGCCCGACTCGTGGCTCCGAGTTCGTCGTGGAGGGCGAGCTCGTCCACCTTGACGACGATGCCGTCGATCTCATGCTCAACGCTTGCCCGGTGCTCGCCATAGTGTTCGATGAATCCGATCACTCCGTCGATGGAGTCGAAGACCCGGAAGTGGCTCGACGTGGGAAGCCCCCACTCCTTCAGAAGTGCGTACACCTCGGACTGAGCCGCGACCGGCGGGTCCGGCCAGGCGCCGATGCCGTGCACGAGCATCTGCAGCCGGCCCAGTCGGTTCTCCATGAGTTTTCGCTGGGCGGCGTTCTTGCTCTCGGCCTTCTGGCGGAGGCTGCCGCTTGCAGCGTTGCGCGGATTCGCGAACACCTTCTCACCCGCGGCCAGCTGCAGCTCGTTGAGCTCACGGAACGACTCGACGGGGAAGAAAATTTCGCCGCGCACCTCGACCCGAGGCGGGTGCCCGGCTCCGATCAGGCGGGTCGGGATGGAACGGATGGCCGCGATGTTCTCGGTGACGTCCTCGCCGACGACGCCGTCACCGCGGGTCGCGGCGCTGACCAGTCGGCCGTTCTCGTAGCGCAGGTTGACCGCGAGGCCATCGATCTTGAGTTCGGTCAGGTAGTGCACCGACCGGGCCGACGCGCGCTCGACCCGCTCGCTCCACCCGCGCAAATCGTCGGCGGAGAAGACGTTGTCGAGGCTGAGCATCCGTTCGGCGTGGGTCACCGGGTCGAACAACGACGCCTGCGCACGACCGCCGACGGTCTGCGTCGGGCTGTCCTGCCCCTGAAGTTCCGGGAAGAAATGCTCGATCAGCTCGAGCCGGCGCATCAGGACGTCGTATTCGGCGTCCGAGACGAGTGACGCATTCTGCTCGTAATAGGCGTCACGCAGTTCGAGAATACGCGTCGTCAGCGTCCCCGCCTCGGCCGCCGCTTTCTCGAGGTCTTTCGGTGTCGACTGCTGGGCGGCGCTTTCATGGTCGGTGCTCTCTGTCACCTGCCCAGTCTAGGGACAGCCACCGACTGCGCACGAGATTGCAGTTCCGCACCCATCACGAGCGAAAAGGACCGTTTTGAGTGCGCAACTGCGATCTCGGTGACGACCGTCGACGTGTTCGCTCAGGCCGTGGCCGGAACGGCGCTGACCGTGCGGTCGATCGTGCACTGGCCGAGCACTCTCGTACCCACGTAAACCACGGCCGTCTGCCCAGGGGCGACACCGTCGAGAGGATTGCCCGGCCGGATCATCAGTTCCGGTTCCCCGGTCTCGGCGTGCGGCTGGACGACGGCGATGGCCGGAACGGGGTCGGCGTGCGCGCGGATCTGCACGTCGCAGTCGAAGGCCAGCTCGGGGTGCTCCGGTGCGAGTCCTGCCCAGGTGAATCTGGATCCGGCGATCTCGGCGATGGCGAGAGCTTCCTTGGGTCCCACGACGACTTCGTTGGTCTTCGGACGCACTTCGAGGACGAACCGGGGGCGACCGTCCGGGTCGGGGACGCCGAGGTTGAGCCCTCGTCGCTGACCGACGGTGAAAGCGGCGGCACCCTCGTGGGAGCCGACGACGGAGCCGTCCCGGTCGAGGATCTCGCCCTTCTCGGCTCCGACCCGCTCAGCAAGCCAGCCGCGGGTGTCTCCGTCGGGGATGAAGCAGATGTCGTGGCTGTCCGGCTTGTTCGCGACACTGAATCCGCGGGCTGCGGCTTCCGCACGCACCTCCGCTTTCGACGGGGTCGCCCCGAGCGGGAACATCGAATGCGCGATCTGTTCTGCCGTGAGCACTCCGAGCACGTAACTCTGGTCCTTGGCCCACGCGCTGGCGCGGTGCAGTTCGCGGTTTCCTGCGGCATCCGTCTCGATCGTCGCGTAGTGGCCGGTGCACACGGCGTCGAACCCGAGGTCGATCGCCTTCTCGAGCAGGGCGGCGAACTTGATCTGCTCGTTGCAGCGCATGCAGGGGTTCGGGGTGCGGCCGGCCGCGTATTCGGCGATGAAGTCGTCGACGACGTCGAGCTTGAACCGCTCAGAGAAGTCCCAGACGTAATACGGAATCCCGATGATGTTGGCTGCGCGTTGCGCGTCCATCGAGTCCTCGATGGTGCAGCAGCCGCGACTGCCGGTGCGCAGGGTGCCGGGCATCCGGCTGAGGGCGAGGTGGACACCGACGACGTCGTGCCCGGCCTCGACTGCGCGCGCGGCCGCGACTGCGGAGTCGACTCCGCCGGACATTGCTGCTAAAACCTTCACTCGTGCAGTTTACGCGCCGCTTGCTGGATGCCTTCTGCGGGTCAGGCTCCGAGCGTGGTCGCGCGGTCGGCAAGCCCAGCCCGTGACGCCTGGGCGTATGCGCCGGGGAGCGCCGCGAGAAGCGCGTCGATGTCACTCGATGTCGTTGTGTGCCCGAGGGTGACCCGAAGGGCTCCGCGGGCTTCGAGCTCGCTCCTGCCCATGGCACGGAGCACATGGGAGGGTTCCGGGATGCCGGCCTGGCAGGCGGATCCGGTGGAGACCGACACCCCAGCCATGTCGAGCAGGAACAACAGCGAATCTCCCTCGCAACCGGCGAAGGCGACGTGGACGTTGCCCGGGAGCCGGCCGGTGCCGGCCGGTCCGTTGAGCCTGGCGGCCGGAACGGCGCTGAGGATGCCATCGATCAGGCGGTCCCGGAGGCCGGTGAGGCGGACGGCTTCGTCGGCGCGATGCCTGGCGGAGTATTCGGCGGCCACGGCGAAGGAGACGGCGCCGGCGACATCCTGGGTTCCCGAGCGCACCTGTCGCTGCTGCCCGCCGCCGTGCAGCAGCGGTTCGATGCTGGCCGATCGCGACAGGACGAGCGCCCCGACGCCGACGGGGCCGCCGATCTTGTGTGCGGAGACGCTCAGAGCGACCAGTCCGGCACCGCCGGCACTTCCCGATGCGTCCCGAACGGCGCGGAAATCGATGTCCAGGTATCCGTAGGCGGCGACGGCATCGACGTGAACCGGCACGCCGTGTGCTGCGGCGAGCGCCGCAATCTCGGTCACAGGCTCGATCGTTCCGACCTCGTTGTTCGCCCACAGCAGGGTGACGAGTGCGACCCGATCGCCGTAGCGGTCGAACGCGGCCTGCACGTCGTCTGGGTGCACCAGACCGTCGTCGTCGAGCGGCAGCCAGCCGACCTCGGCGCCTTCATGCTGTTCCAGCCACTCCAACGTGTCGATCGTGGCGTGGTGTTCGCCGCCCGGTGCGAGGATCACCGGTCGGGCGCCGCCCCGGTTGCGCGACCACCAGATGCCTTTGATCGCGAGGTTGACCGCTTCGGTGCCCCCGGAGGTGAGGACGACTTCGATCGGGTCACAACCGAGAGTGGCGGCGATCTGCTCGCGGGCCTCTTCCAGCATCCGTTTCGCCGCCTGGCCCTGCGAATGGATCGACGCCGGGTTCCCCACGACACCGAGGGCGTCGGCGTATGCATGGATCGCGTCCGGCAGCATCGGTGTCGTCGCCGCGTGATCGAGATAGACGACCATCCCACTCCCCTTCCGCCGGTAAGCGCACGGTGTGCGCACAAACTACTCTAGAACGCATGACCCCAGCCGATCCCCTGCACAATCTCGGCGTCCGGATCACGTCACACGGCGGCGAACTGCGGGTCTGGTCGGCCGGTGCCGATTCGATGGAACTCGTGATTTTCGACGACACCGACCCGAACTGGATGACCAAGACGGTACCGATGCACCGAGGATCGGACTCCGTCTGGGTGGGACGTTCCCGTACCCTCCGGGCGGGAACGCGCTACGCGATCCGCGCGTCGGGTCCTTCGTCGCCCACGTCGGCGTTCAACCCGGCCCAGCTGCTGATCGACCCGTATGCCCGTGGTCTAATCCGCGTCGGAGCCGGGCAGTACCGCTCAGCCGTCGTCGACACCGCGTTCGACTGGGGAGACGTTCCCAAGCCGGCTGTGCCCCTCGACCGCTCGGTGATCTACGAGGCCCACGCCAAGGGCATGTCCAAGCTCAACCTGCACGTCCCCGAGCGGCTGCGCGGCAGCTACGCCGGGATCGCCCACGAAGCATCCATCGGCTACCTCACCGATCTCGGCGTCACCGCCGTCGAACTGCTTCCCATCCAGGCCTTCGTCTCCGAGCAGCGACTCATCCGCCAGGGACTCACCAACTACTGGGGGTACAACACCCTCAACTTCTTCACCCCGCACGCACCGTACGCATCAAAGGCGGCGCAATCCGCGGGCCCTGCAGCGATCCTCCGCGAATTCAAGGGGATGGTACGCCTGTTGCACGAAGTCGGCATCGAGGTGATCCTCGACGTCGTCTACAATCACACGGCCGAAGAAGGCAGGGGCGGGCCGACCACGAGCCTGCGGGGCCTCGACAACGCCGCGTACTACCGCCAGACCGACACCGGTGACTACATCGACGTCACCGGTTGCGGCAACAGCCTCAACACCTCCCATCCGACGGCGCACCGTCTCGTCATGGACTCGCTGCGGTACTGGGCGAATGAGGTTCAGGTCGACGGTTTCCGGTTCGACCTGGCGGTGACGCTCGGCCGGAACGAGAAGCACGAGTACTCCCCCGAACACCCGCTGCTCACCGACATCGTCTCCGACCCGGCGCTCGCCGGGGTGAAGATGATCTCTGAACCGTGGGACGTCGGCATGGGCGGATGGCAGACCGGCAACTTCCCGACCGGCTGGATCGACTGGAACGACCGCTACCGTGACCGGGCGCGGAACTTCTGGCTCTCCGACGTGGACTATGCGCGACGCGCGAGCACCTCTCCGGTGGGGATCGGCGGGTTCGCCACGCGACTCGCGGGATCCTCCAACACATTCTCCGCAGAACGCGGCCCGCTGGCATCCGTCAACCTCATCACCGCACACGACGGGTTCACCCTCGCCGACCTCGTCTCATACGACGTCAAGCACAATGTGGGCAACGGCGAGTCCAACCGCGACGGAACCGACAACAACCGCTCGTTCAACCACGGCGCCGAAGGCCCGACCACCGACGAAGAAATCCTCGCCACCCGGCGCAAGGCGATGCGCAACCTGCTCGGGACGCTGCTGATGTCGGCAGGCGTCCCGATGATCACGGCCGGCGACGAGTACGGCCGCACCCAGCGCGGCAACAACAACGCGTACTGCCACGACTCCGAACTGACCTGGCTCAGCTTCCCCGTCGACAAATGGCAGCACAACCTTCACGCACACGCCCGGCGACTGATCGAACTGCGTCGCGAGAACCCAGCGCTCCGCCCTGTGCGGTTCGGCCGGCCAGAGCAGACGGTGCCCAGCTCGAGCCAGATGGACTGGTATGACCAGTCCGGCAGGATGATGAGCGACGACGACTGGACCAACGCCCGCAACCGCACACTCCAGTACGTTGCCGCGAGCACCCCTGAGGTCGAGGACTTCAACAGGATCCTTCTCATCGTTCACGGAGTCGAATCCGGAACGACGGCAACCCTGCCCCATCACGACGGAGTCTTCCGCTACGACCTGCTCTGGCGCAGTGAGGATGAGACGCCGCTCACCGAGATCTCCTCGTTCGCGCCGGGCGACACCGTCGAGGTGGCACCGACGTCGATGCAGCTGTTCCGGGCGTTCTCCAAGGACTAGCGATGGCGAAGAAGACTTCGGCGGGCACCCCGGCGACCGCAGCCCTCACCGCACTCGGTGTCCGTTTCACTCCGCACAGCTACGAGCACCAGCCAGGGACCGTCGGGTATGGACTCGAGGCTGCAGAGGCGCTCGGCGTCGAGGCCGACCGGGTGTTCAAGACCCTTCTTGCCGATGCGGATGGGTCGCTCGTGGTCGCGATCGTCCCGGTGACCGGCCAGCTCGACCTCAAGGCACTCGCCACCGCTGTCGGAGCCAAACGCGCCGGCATGGCCGACCCGGCCCTCGCCGAACGGAAGAGCGGCTACGTCGTCGGCGGGATCAGCCCGATCGGCCAGAGAACGCGGCTCCGCACGGTCCTCGACGAATCAGCCGCAGAGTTCGCCACCGTCTTCGTCTCCGGGGGTCGCCGCGGTCTCGACATCGAACTGGATCCGACCGACCTCCTCGCCGTGACCGACGCGGCGCTCGCCGCGATCAGCCGCCGCTGACCGGCGAGCCGTGTGTCAGGCGACCGCGATCAGACCGAGCTCCGCGGGGTTGTCGAGAAGAGCGTTGTTCGGCACCACCCGCACGCTGTAGCCGAACCCGCCGGGGTGGCCAAGGCTCACCGTGCCGGCGAACAGCCACTCGCCGGACTCGGACGCTTGCGCCCCGTCGGCCGCTGCAAGATCTGCGGTCTGGACGTCTCTCAGGTCATCGCCGTTCATTGTGCTGCGGCCATACACGACCTGCACCGAGACGTCGTCCGGGGTGAGGGGGCCGAGCCGCACACTCGCACGCAAGTGCAACTCGTCGCCGACCTGGGGAGCGACATCCAGTCCCCCCGACTCCACATGCGCGATCGAGACGCCGGACCAGGCATCCGTCACTCGCGACTTCCACTCGGCGAGTCGGCGTGCCTCACGGAATCCGTCGTGGCGCAGCACCGAGGTGCTGTCGAATGCCGGGCGATAGAGGGTGGTGACGTATTGGCTGACCATCCGGTCGGCGCTCAGCTGCGGCGAGAGGGTCGAGAGGGTGTGACGGATGCGGCGCAGCCAGTCCACCGGGACGCCGTCGGAATCGCGCTCATAGAACCGGGGTGCGATCTGGTGCTCGATCAGGTCATACATCGACTCCGCCTCACGGCGGTCGCGTTCCTCGGCGTCCTCGGTGACCGCTGACGGGATCGCCCAGCCGTTGTCGCCGTCGAAGAACTCGTTCCACCAGCCGTCAAGAATCGACAGGTTGAGCACGCCGTTCAGCGCAGCCTTCATTCCCGAGGTTCCGCACGCCTCGAGCGGGCGCAGCGGGTTGTTGAGCCAGACGTCGGTTCCCGGATATAGCTTCTGCGCCATCGAGATGTCGTAATTGGGCAGGAAGACGATCCGTTCACGGACGGCGGGGTCCTTCGCGAACTCGACGACTTTTTGGATCAGCCTTTTGCCCTCGATGTCTGCCGGGTGAGACTTGCCCGCGATCACGATCTGCACCGGGCGTTCCGGGTGCAGCAGGAGCGCCCGCAGCCGCTCGGTGTCGTGAAGCATCAGCGTCAGCCGTTTGTAGGTGGGAACGCGTCGGGCGAAACCGATCGTCAGCACGCGCGGGTCCAGCACGGTGTCGATCCAGTCGGGGGCGATGCCTCCCGGGTTCTGGGCGAGCCACGCCCGTTTCAGGCGTCTGCGGGCATCCCAGACAAGCTCCTGCCGCATCCGGTTGCGGACCGACCAGAGGTCCGCGTCCGTCACCGCGGTCGACGCCCAGTCAGCATTCGCGGTGTCGGCCGTGCCCAGGTTGCGGGTCGCGAGCTCGGTCAGTTGCGGGGCGGTCCAGGTGGCCGGATGCACGCCGTTGGTGACCGAACCGATCGGCACGTCGTCGATGTCGAATCCCGGCCACAGGGCGCTGAACATGCGCCGGCTCACATCGCCGTGCAACTGGGAGACTCCGTTCGCCCGCTGGCCGAGCCGAAGGCCCATCACGGCCATGTTGAACGCGCCGTCCGGGCCTGCGCCCGGCTCTCGTCCCAGAGCGAGCACATCATCGACGGAGACGCCGGGCAGCAGTTCGGTTTCGAAGTACCGGCGGATGAGTGCCGAATCGAAGCGGTCGATGCCGGCGGGCACCGGGGTGTGTGTCGTGAAGACGGTGCCGGCCCTGACCACCTGGAGTGCCTCCGTGAAGCTCAGCCCGCCGCGGATGAGGTCGCCGATCCGTTCGATGCCGAGGAAGCCGGCATGGCCCTCATTGGTGTGGAAGACCCGTGGCGGCCGAACCTCTGAGCGTTCCGCCCAGGCGCTGATCGCGCGAACCCCGCCGATACCGAGCAGCAGTTCCTGATGCAGCCGGTGTTCCTCGGACCCGCCGTAGAGCCGGTCGGTGACGTGGCACAGTTCCTCGCTGTTCTCCGGAATGTCCGAGTCGAGCAGCAACAGGGTGACCCGTCCGACCCGGCCGAGCCAGATCCGGGCGCTGAGCACCTGGTCGTCCGGCAGGCTCAACGTGACGATGACCGGGCTTCCGTCCGGCTGGCGGAGAACCCGCAAGGGGAGACCGTCCGGGTCGAGGACAGGATAGGTCTCCTGCTGCCAGCCGTCGGGCGACAGAGCCTGGCTGAAGTAACCCGAGCGGTAGAACAGGCCGACCGCCACGAGGGGAACGCCGAGGTCCGATGCGCTCTTCAGGTGATCGCCGGCGAGGATTCCGAGGCCACCCGAGTACTGCGGAAGAGCGGCGGCGATGCCGAATTCCGGCGAGAAGTACGCGATGAGGTCGGGTTTGTCGCCCTCGAGCCCCTGGTACCAGCGCGGTTCAGAGAGATACCGCGAAAGGTCCTCTCTCAGTGCGTTGGCCCGGTGCACGAAATCGTCGTCCGACGCCAGTTCGTCGATCCGTTCCTGGCTGATCTGACCGAACAGACTGATCGGGTCGTGCTGGAACTCCCGCCACGCATCCGGTGCAACCTCAGCGAAGAGTTCCTGAGTCGGACCGTGCCAGGCCCACCTCAGGTTCCCGGCCAGGTGTTCAAGGGCCGCCAGCCGCTCGGGAAGAGCAGGGCGCACGGTAAATCGTCTAATCGCCTTCACGGGGTTCAGCCTAGGCGAGCAGGACCGACCGCCGGGCCCCGCGCCCTCTATTGGCCCGGCGGCGTTAACGCAAGGCACCGACGAACGGGCTGGATTCGCGGTACGGTCGGGGTTGTGGCGAAGAAAGCATCCAGCGCAACGTCCAGGCCTTCCAAGGCCGTCGCGGCGCAGTCCGACACCAGCACAACGACACCCGGCATTGGCAGGATTCCCGTGCTCGGCCTCTCCCCTGTCGTCTCTTGTGGACGCTGGCCCGCCCGCGGGTTCGTCGGCGAGGTCATCCCGTTCCAGGCGACGGCGTTCCGTGAGGGGCACGACGCGATCGGGGTGGAACTGCTGCTCACCGATCCGTCCGGAGCCGCCTCGCGGCATCCGATGAGGCTGAAGTCCGTCGGACTCGATGACTACGTGGTCCTCGCGCAGGTGACCACACCAGGCACCTGGCGGTACCGTGTGCGCGCATACGCTGACGACTTCGAAACCTGGCACCACAATGCCGCCATCAAGATCCCCGCCGGTCTCGATGTCGAGCTGATGTTCACGATCGGCGCGCAGCTCCTGCAGCGGGCCGCAGCCGAGAAGTCCCGACCAGCCGCTGAACGCAGCTACCTGGCGGCGAAGGCAGCCGAGCTGGCGGCGACGGATGCTCCACTCGAGAACCGCACGCACGTCCTCGATGACGCGCGGCTCCACGAGATCGCCCGGCTGCGACCGATGACGAGCCTGTCGAGCGAGTCGGAGGAAGCCTCGATCCGCGTCGAACGGGCCCGCGCCGGTGTCGGATCCTGGTACGAATTCTTCCCCCGATCGGAGGGTGCGAAGCAGAACGCCGACGGCTCGTGGCAGTCCGGGACCTTCCGCACAGCGGCTCAGCGCCTTGCCGGCGTTGCGGCGATGGGCTTCGACGTCGTCTACCTTCCCCCGATCCACCCCATCGGCACGGCATTCCGCAAGGGAAAGAACAACACACTGAACCCGGGACCGCACGAACCGGGTTCGCCGTGGGCCATCGGGTCGGCGGACGGCGGGCACGACGCCATTCACCCCGAACTCGGCACCGTCGACGATTTCCGCTCCTTTCTCAGCCAGGCCGCCGAGCACAACATCGAGATCGCCATCGACCTGGCGCTGCAGGCATCCCCTGACCACCCCTGGGTGACCGAGCATCCGGAATGGTTCACGACGCTGCCCGACGGCACGATCGCGTACGCCGAAAACCCGCCGAAAAAGTACCAGGACATCTACCCGGTCAACTTCGACAACGACCCGGAAGGCATCCGCGCGGAGGTCCTCCGGATCGTGCGGTACTGGGTTTCGGTCGGCGTGAGAATCTTCCGCGTCGACAACCCCCACACCAAACCTGTCGAGTTCTGGGAGTGGCTGATCGCGACCGTCAACGCCGAAGACCCCGACGTCGTCTTCCTCGCTGAAGCGTTCACCCGCCCGGCGATGATGCAGGCCCTCGCCCGGGTCGGTTTCCAGCAGAGCTACACCTACTTCACCTGGCGAAACACGAAGAAGGAACTGGAGGAGTTCTTCACGAGCATCAGTTCGGAGACGGCGGATTTCCTCCGGCCGAACCTTTTCGTGAACACGCCGGACATCCTCACCGAATACCTCCAGTTCGGTGGCCCGGCGGCGTTCACCATCCGGGCTGCCCTCGCGGCGACGGCCGCACCGGTCTGGGGCGTCTACTCCGGATTCGAGTTGTTCGAGAACGTCGCGCGTCCCGGCGCAGAAGAGAACATCGACAACGAGAAGTACGAGTTCAAGCCGAGAGACTTCGCCCGAGCGGATGCCGCGGGCGCGTCGCTGTCGCTCTACCTCGGCATGCTCAACCGGATTCGCCGCGACCACCCCGCGCTCCTGCAGCTGAGGAACCTCCGCCTGCACTCCAGCGACGACGACTCGATCCTTGTCTACAGCAAGCACCTCGACGCCGGTTTCACCGGCACTGGCGAAGCGGACACCATCCTCGTGGTGGCCAACGTCGACCCGCATTCCGTCCGTGAGACGACGGTGCACATCGACAGTTCCGCGTTCGGTATCGAACCAGGCACGCCATACCAGGTCACCGACCTCATCACCGGGGCCAGTTGGCAGTGGGGTGAGCACAACTTCGTGCGGCTCGACGCTTTCACCGAACCGGTTCACATCTTCCACGTCCAGGAGGCCACCTCGTGACCGATCCCACAACGCCCGCAGCGGCCACGTCAGCTTCGACGCCGCCCACCACGTCGCCCCCTGCTGCAACGCCGGCGACGCCTCCCGCGTCAGCGGCACCCGCCGTCGCGCCCCAGCAAGCACCCAGGTTGTCTGAGCACGTACTCGGCGCGGTCTCCGCGGGGTCTCACTACGACCCGCACTCCGTCCTCGGCCAGCACCCGTCAGGCGACAAGACCGTCTTGCGGACACTCCGGCCCCTTGCCAAGAGCGTCACTGCGGTTCTGAAAGGCGGCGAGCGGGTGGAACTCAGCCACCTGTACAACGGCATCTGGGAGGGCGAGCACTCCGCCGGCTTCGCCGACTACTCCATCGAAAGCGACTACGGCGACGGGGTCGTGTGGAGCACCGATGACGCCTACCGGTTCAGCCCGACCATCGGCGAGATGGACCTGCACCTCATCGGTGAAGGCCGGCATGAGCAACTGTGGGAGGCCCTCGGCGCCCACCTCGTCGAGCACGCCGGCGTCGCAGGAACCGCCTTCACGGTGTGGGCCCCGCACGCCCGGGCTGTCCGGGTGCTCGGGGATTTCAACGGCTGGGACGGCCGTCTCCACGCCCTTCGCAACATGGGCCCCACCGGCGTCTGGGAACTCTTCATCCCAGGGCTTCAAGCGGGCACCCTGTACAAGTTCGAACTGCTCGGCGCCGACGGCACGTGGGTGACGCGTGCCGACCCGATGGCGCGATTCACCGAGATCCCCCCGTTGACGGCATCCGTTGTCGGCGAATCCAGCCACGAGTGGACGGATGCCGCGTGGATGGAACACCGCGCGGCCACGAACCCGCACGACGGGCCGATGAGCATCTACGAGATGCACCTCGGCTCCTGGCGCCCGGGGCTCGGCTACCGTGACATCGCCGACCCGCTGATCGAGTACCTCAGGGCCCTCAACTTCACCCATGTGGAGTTCATGCCTGTGGCAGAGCATCCGTACGGCGGTTCCTGGGGCTACCAGATCACCGGGTACTTCGCTCCGACCAGCCGGTTCGGGCACCCGGACGACCTCAAGTACCTGATCGACCGGCTCCACCAGGCCGGCATCGGTGTGCTCATGGACTGGGTCCCCGGGCACTTCGCCACCGACGAGTGGGCGCTCGCCCGGTTCGACGGACAGGCGCTCTACGAGCACCCCGATCCGCGCCGCGGTGAGCATAAGGACTGGGGCACTTACATCTTCGACTTCGGCAACAGTCAGGTGCGCAACTTCCTCGTCGCCAACGCGCTGTACTGGCTCGAAGAGTTCCATGTCGACGGCCTCCGCGTCGACGCGGTCGCCTCAATGCTGTACCTGGACTACTCGCGCGAAGAGGGCGAGTGGTACCCGAACGTGCACGGAGGCCGGGAGAACCTCGAAGCGATCAGCCTGCTGCAGGAGGCCAACGCCACAGCGTACAAGCGGAACCCAGGCATCGTGATGATCGCCGAGGAATCCACGAGCTGGCCCGGTGTCACCGCGTCCACCTCGGACGGCGGGCTCGGCTTCGGCATCAAATGGAACATGGGCTGGATGCATGACTCGCTCCAGTACATCAAGCACGACCCGATGTACCGCTCGTACCACCACGGCGAACTCACCTTCAGCTTCGTCTACGCGTTCAGCGAGAATTTCCTGCTGCCGATCAGCCACGATGAGGTCGTCCACGGCAAAGGTTCGCTGCTGTCACGCATGCCAGGTGACCACTGGCAGAAGCTCGCGAACATGCGCGTGTTCCTCGCGTTCATGTGGGCTCACCCCGGCAAGCAGTTGCTGTTCATGGGGCAGGAGTTCGGCCAGCCGTCCGAGTGGTCAGAAGCCCGCGGCCTCGACTGGTGGATCCTCGACCAGCCCAGCCACCAGGGATTGTTCAGCCTGGTCGGCCAGCTCAACAACCTGTACGGCGAGAACTCCGCCCTGTGGGCCCGCGACAACGACGCCGGCGGGTTCGAGCTGCTCGACGGCGGAGACGCGGCGCACAGCGTGGTCTCGTTTCTCCGCCGCGACCACGACGGCAACGAGATCGTCGCGCTCTTCAACTTCTCGGGCGCACCGGTCGGACCGTACCGGGTGGGCCTTCCTGGGTCCGGGGAGTGGGACGAGATCCTCAACACGGATGCCGCCGAGTTCGGCGGTTCCGGTGTCGGCAACTTCGGAACTGTGGTGGCCGTCGACCAGCCGTGGGCCGGCCGGGCGGCATCCGCCGAACTGACCCTGCCGCCGCTCGGCGCCCTCTGGCTCCGCCGCCGCAGGTAGCCGCGCACCTCAGACGGCGCGAAAACACCCGTTCCGGTCAAGAACACCTGTTGTACCGGGTGATCTCGACCGGAACGGGTGTTCTGGTCTGGGACGGGCGTTAGAAGAGCAGGTTGGTCAGCCGCCCCCGGGCGCGCATGACGCGCGGGTCGTCGAGGCCGGCCACTTCGAACAGCTCGAGGAGACGCGTTCGGATCGTGTTGCGCTCGTCCGCATCCGCTGTTTCGAACCTCGTGAGCAGGCGATCGAACGCATCCTCGACGTGTCCGCCGGAGAGGTCGAGGTCTGCGACGTCGAGCTGGGCGTCCAGGTCATTCGGGTTCGCAGCTGCCGCCGCCCGAATCTGATCAATTGTCTTGCCCTGCAGCCGATTCAGCAGGCTCACCTGGGCGAGCCCGGCAACGGCCATCTTGTCCGTCGGGTTCTGGGCGATCGCGGTCTGGTATGCGGTGATCGCTCGCGGGTAGTCGCCCTGTTCGATCGCCTCATACGCTTCAGCGTGCAGCGGGGGCAGCGGTGGTTCGACAGGCTCGGTGTCTTCGGTAGCGCCTGAAGCGGATGCCGTTCCGGTCACGCCGCTCTGCGCCGCCGCCTGGAGGACCTGCTCGAGGACCTGGCGTACCTGGTCTTCCGGGAGGGCTCCCGCGAACAGCTGCAGCGGCCGGCCGCCGATGAGCGCGACCGCAGCGGGTACGGACTGCACCTGGAAGGCCTGGCGCAGCTGCACGTTGGCGGTGACATCCACCGTGACGAGCAGGAGCCGCCCGCCGTAACTTTCCACGATCTGGGTGAGGCCCGGTGTCGGTGCTCCGGCGAAGAGGTCCACGAGAACGGGAACCTGCATCGACAGGTCAAGGAACTGGCTGAAGTTCGCGTCCGACCCCTCGAGCACAAGGCTGGGGACCTCGACGACTCCCCCACCGGCCGGAGCCGTTCCTGGGCCGCCGGGAGCGGCTGCCGGGCCGGGCGTTCCCGGTGCGCCGGTAGTCGTCCCCCGGTTCACCAGGCTGGACAGGTCGATAGCGCCGCGGAGATGTTCGGCGGCGGGCTGGCTTCCGCTCATCACAGTTCAGCCGCCTTGGTCAGCGCCTGGCTGAAGCCAAGCAGGCGGATGGTCTCCGAGCTTCCTGCCGGCGGAACATAGAACAACAACTGGTCCGTGTAGGTGGACTGCACACCCTTCTCCGTTTCTGTGACGCCGCTCAACGCCGAAATGGCACCAGCGGGTTCGATCTTTGCACCGGTGTCGACCGGTTTGACGACCTCGGTCTCGACGATGTCCACTGCGACGATCGCACCGGACTCGTTGGTCGCCAACGCCACGGGGGCGGCGTCGCCGGCTGCTGCGGCGAACTCGATGGTCGCCGTTGTCGGAAGTTCGTCCTTTTTCGTCTGGCGGTCGGCCGCGATCGCGGCGCGCAGCGAGTCGCCCTCGGCGTCGAACAGGTCGAAGTGAGCGCTCTGGTCACCGTTGGTGATCACATCCGCGTAGGCCTCGGCCAGCTGGTTCGGCTGGAGGATCTGGAAGGTCGACTCCGGTGGGAGCCGCGCCGACCCGATCGTCGCCGGGGCGACATCCGGGATCTGAGCGTCTGGTTCAAGCCGCACGGCGGACTGGACGAGGTAGTTCGAGCGCGGGTTCTCCTGCACGAGGATGAGCGCGGTCGGGGCGACGGACGCATCGGTGTCGTCGGTCACGACGGTCAGCACCGTGCGCGGCCAGGTTTCCGTCGCTTCGGGCAGGGTGAGCCCGCCCGCGGACGCCGGAATCGGGGTCGGCTGGGCATAGTCGGCGAGTTTGCCGCGGATTGCATAGTTCGCGGTGCGTTCATCGAGTGCCGGGCCGGAGAAGCGGGTGGCGGCGAGCGTGGCGTCGCGCGCAGCATCCGCTTCCAGCGCCACTCCCGAGATCTGGGAGACGATGCGCTTCAACTGGGGGCCGGATACAGCGGGCGGCGGCTGCTCATCCTCGGGCAGAACGGCGTCGGTCGGGGTCGGCGTCGCTGTGACCTGGCCGTTTCCGGAGAAGTCTGGCCAGGAGCTTGCCGAGCATCCGGTGAGCGCGAGAGCGGACGCGAGGGTGATCGGAACGATCGCGATCATCGACTTGCGGATCGAACGTTTGCGTTTCGGCGCGCTGCCGTGTTGCTTATCGGACTTGTAGCGGGACGGTTTAGGAACCTTCGGCATTTTCTCCATTCCGGGGCCGGCGGTGACGCTCTTGCGGCGCGGGCCGCGCGACCGGCGCATGTTCTGGATGCCGAGGAGGTAGAGCACAAGCCCGACGAGCAGCAGCAGGATTCCTCCCGCGATCAGCGGGCCGGCCCAGGGTGTCGCGTTGTCGATCGGCCACGACACTTCGACGCGGTCCGGCGCGGGATCCGTGCCGTTCGAGGCGAGGATCACACTGACGTCGTCGGGGACGCTGATCGTCTGTACGAGAGCGCCTTCCTCGGAGTACTCGGCGAGCCACAGGTCTGAACCAGCTGGATTCGCTTGAGCAACAGCTTCAGCCTCCGCTGCCGCCTGTTCCTCCTCGGTCGGCGGTTCGGTACCCTCCTCGGGAGCGGCCTCGTCATTCTCGACCGGTTCCGGCGTGACGACGGATGCCTTCAGGCTGTCGTTCTCGGAGTCGACCGTCAACGCGTTGTACGGGGAGTCGCCGAGCCAGGCCAGGACGTCGGCCGTGCGCCCGTAGGCGAGAAAGACCTCGTCCGAGCCCGAGACGGTCAGTGACTGCTGGCCGGGCTGTTCGGTGAGTTCCTCGCCGCTGATGACGGTGTACGGCAGGTCACCCTTGACCGTCGTGTTGACGGCGTAGGTCGATGGGCCGAGAAAGATCGTGTGTTGGGCGATACCCAGCACGATCATGGCCGCGGCGACCACAAACGCCAAAATCGCGAGAACGAAGCGCACTACATCTCCTTCGGGGCCGCGACCGCAGGGGCGGTGCACCTGGATTCGCTCGGAAATCCGGGCCGGTCGCAACAGGACAGACGTTTCACAGTAGTCGAAATGCCTGAGAGGGCGCTTAACACGGTAGTGGATGCGCCTCGATGCGGCGTCCCTCCCACTGGACAGTACGATGATCTGACGTGCTCCGATGGAGGGACAGCAGTGAAGATCTCAAACCCGTTCCGTGTCGGCCTCATCGGCACACTCGGCGTCGGACTCGGTTTGCTGATCATTCTTTCCGTCGTGACACTGCAGACGATTCTCAGCTACATCGGTGCCGCCATCTTCATCTCGCTCGGCCTCGACCCGCTGGTTTCGTGGCTGGAGAAGAAGCAGTTCCCGCGGTGGGCTGCGCTTCTCGTGGTGATCATCGGCGTCCTGGCCCTCTTCGCCGGGCTGGTCTGGATGGTCGTGCCCATCATCATCGATCAGGTGTCTGAACTGATTCGACTCATCCCGGGTCTGCAAGCCCAGTTCCAGGAGTATCCGCTGGTCGATGTCCTCTCGGACCAGTTCCCCGGCCTTGACGTTCGCACGATCATCGCGGATGCCGGAACGTTCCTGACCGACAACATCACGAACATCGGATCGGGCGCCATCCAGGTGGCCTTCGCCATCGGTTCGGCGCTCTTCGGCGCGCTGATCATCCTCATCCTGACGATCTACTTCACCGCCTCGCTCGGTTCGATCAAGCGCGGCCTGTACCAGCTGGTGCCGGCCACGAAACGGGAACGCTTCGCCGACCTCGCCGAGCAGATCACGGACTCCGTCGGACGGTACGTCATCGGTCAGGTCGGCACAGCCGCCTGCAACGGCATCCTGTCGTTCATCTTTCTCTCGATCATCGACGCACCGTTCCCGCCGGTGCTCGCCTGCATCGCTTTCTTCTTCTCGATGATCCCACTGGTCGGAACGTTGACCGGATCGATCATCATCACGCTGGTCTGCCTGATCCCCGGGCTGGGTTCCCCCGTCACCGCGCTCTTCGCCGGCATCTACTACCTCATCTACATGCAGATCGAGGCGTATGTGATCAGCCCGAACGTGATGCGCCGCGCGGTCGCCGTTCCTGGTGCCCTCGTCGTCATCGCCGCACTCGCCGGTGGCTCACTGATGGGTCTCCTCGGAGCGCTCATCGCGATCCCGACCGCGGCGTCGATCCTGCTGATCATCAAGCAGGTCGTGATCCCCCGCGCCAACGAGCTCTGACCCTGAGGTTCGGCCCGCTCAGCCTTCGGTGGGCCATTCGGTCGGCAGCGGCAGCGCGGCGGGGTTGACCGCTCGCACGATCTCCTCGAGCACGCGGCGGGTCTGATTCTCGCCCACCCAGAGGTGTTTGCCGCCCTCGACCGGAATGAGCGTCATGCCAGGCACGCTGGAGAACCGCTCAGCGGCCTCCTCCGGGCGGAGGTAGTCGTCGAACTCCGGGATGAGGGCGATGAGAGGTCGGTCATGCCCGTGCCAGGAAGCCACATCGTTCGGTTGGGCCCGGTGAAGCGGCGGCGACAGAAGAATGGCGCCGGCGATCGGATGCGAGCGCCCGTACTTGAGGACCAGTTCGGTCCCGAACGACCAGCCGACGAGCCAGGGCTGGGGCAGACCGCGCTCCGCGACGAAGGCCATGGCTGCGTCGAGGTCATGTTCCTCGGTGATGCCCTCGCCGAAGGCGCCATCGCTGGTTCCACGCGGCGACGACGTTCCGCGGGTGTTGAACCGCAGCACGGCGATGTCTGCGAGGGCGGGGAGTCGCCCGGCGGCTTTGCGGAGGATGTGGGAGTCCATGAACCCGCCGGCTGTGGGCAGCGGATGAAGCGTCACAAGCGTTGCCACGGGCTCCTTCCCCTGAGGGGCCGCGAGTTCGCCGACCAGCGTGAGCCCATCAGCAGTCACAAGTTCAATGTCTTCACGGGTTGCGGGCAGTTCTACGCCGCCGCGGATCTCCAGGGTCATGGCATCCTTCCTAACCGATTCGCCAGCAGTGGGTGTGCCAGTGCCTGCGCGAGGCAAGGTCAGCGGCGTCGCCGAGCACCCCGTCCGCGCGCCAGACGACGAGATGAGCCGTGCCGCGGGCGACGGGGAGCGAGCAGGCTGGGCACAGGTAATCCTTGACCGCCTGTGCGCCGCTCACCGGCTGGACGTTCCATTCCTGGCCACGCCTGGTCTCGGTGCGCTTCCAGCCGCTCAGCAGATGCGCCAGGCCGTCACCGTCGTCCTTGGCGGGCTTGGCGCCGCGTGGACGGTTGCTTCGAGGCATGCTTTCATCCTAGGCAGGAATCTGCCAGGACATCGGCACGACGCAGCCAGCCACTGCGCCTGCCGATCGGTGCTGGAATCAGTACCAGTTCTTAGCCTGCGAGTGGCTCCATGCGCCGCAGGGGGTGCCGTACCGGCCGCTGATGTAGCCGAGTCCCCAGGTGATCTGGGTGGCGGGGTTCGTCGCCCAGTCGCTCCCTGCGCTGCCCATCTTGCTGCCCGGGAGCGCTTGCGGGATGCCGTATGCACCGCTCGACGGGTTGGATGCGTTGACGCGCCATCCGGACTCCTTGTTCCACAAGGAGACGAGGCACGAGAACTGATCCTCTCCCCACCCTCGCGAGAGCACCATGCTGTGAGCGATCGCCTGAGCGGAACCCGGGTCGGCCTTGACCACGGGCAACGGTGCGCTCGTGCTCTTCTTCGTCTCTGTGGCCTTCTTGGCGACGGGCGCGTCCACAGGGGCGGGTGGCGGCGGTGGCGGCGGAGGCGGCGGTGCCGCAATCACGGTGTAACCGTCGCGGGTGAAGCCGGTTTCGTAGGCTCCGGCCACAGCGAGTTTCTGCGTGGCCTTACCGTCGTATCGCTCGGCGACCTGGAAGTACGGCGATGCCGTCGCGCCTGAGTACGGGTCGACGACGTTCACGGCGACCACGCCAACGGCTGCGGTGAAGGCGAAGATGAAGAGAGTGAACGGGCTCCGCGATCGGGGTCTCTCGAAAGCCCTTCTGACCTTCGGAGCTGGTACAGAGGACTCGACCTGCGCTAGATGTTTACCCACGATTCGACGACTGTAGCCCAGAACGGGGACATTTGCGAGTCAATCGTGCCGCATGTCACCGAACGGCGAGCATGACCTCGGTGACGGCATCGAGCAGGAGGTCGACCTGAGACTCGACGTAGCCACCCCTCTGAGCCCGGAATACCGCGGTTCTCACGGCGTCGGCGCTGAGCGGCGTTCCTTTCTCAAAGTAGGCAACGAGTTGCTCGCAAAAAGCGTCGACATCGTCGGTCCGATAGCCCTGAGCGAGGAAGGCGGTGCGGGAGAACTTGTGGCCCGCCGGCCGGGCCAGCCGGTTGAGGATCACCTGGGCGGTCTCCCTCGCGGAGGTCAGCCATTCCCTCTTGCCTGCCTCGGTCAACGCGCGATCGCGTTCCCGCAGTGCGAATGCGTCCTCGAGGCGCTCGAGCGCGGCGTCCACCGGTCCGGTGGCATATCCGCCGCGGGTCAGGGCGAAGGAGGTCCTGCGGATGTCAGCCGACGTCAGCGTCGGGGACTCGCTCTCATCCTCGTCGTACGCTTTCCGAGCGGACTGGAGGAACGCATCGACCTGGTCCCGCGCATATCCGCGGACTCGCCCCTGTGCGGTGGGGAATGTATTCGTCACCGGTTCTGCCTTTCCGCCTCAGTGCGCATCCGACGTTGGGTCATCCGACGACCGGGGCGTTGCTGAACAGGAGGTACAGCGCGAACGCGATCGGCGCGGAAGGAAGAATCGAGTCAAGACGGTCGAGGAACCCACCGTGGCCGGGAAGCCAGGAACTCATGTCCTTGATCCCCAGGTCCCGTTTGATGAGCGATTCAGTGAGGTCACCCATCGTCGCCGTTCCCAGAAGCGCCAGCCCGAGGATGAGACCGACCCACCAGGGGCTGTTGAGCATGAAGATGGCGAGCAGGATGCCGGCGGTCACGGCGGCGACGGCGGCTCCCGCGAGCCCTTCCCAGGTCTTCTTCGGGCTGATCAGCGGGGCCATCGGATGCTTGCCGAAATTGAGCCCGCTCGCGTAAGCGCCGATGTCGACGGCGATGACAATGATGAGGAATGCCAGCGCCCACCACTGCCCTTCGGGCTGACGGACCAGCACGATGGCGAAACTGCCGAGGAACGAGACGTAAACCTGGACGAACACTGCTGCGGCGAGGTCTCGGAGCACGTCCAGAGTCCTGCGAGGGGTTGGGTGCGCCATCTGGGCGACGAGTCGCCAGGCGAGGATGAACACGATCACCCCGATGAGCATCGCCAAGCGTGACGCCGGGTCGAAGAAGTACCCGGAGACGACGATTGCGACGCCGCCGACGACCGCAGGCCAGACATCGATGGCACGGCCGGCACGTCTGAACGCGTGCGCGAGTTCGAACACGGTGAACGCGATGATGGCGGCGCCGAAGAGGACGAAAAGCTCCTTGACCACGATGAGGCTGAACAGCATCGCGAGCCCGAGCCCGAGCCCGATGAGCGTTGCCAGAAGGAGGTTGCGTCCGGCGCGAGCCTCGATCCGGGAATTCGCTTCGTCGATCTGCGCGCGTGTCGCCCGAACCTGCCGCTCGATGTCGGCGCGCCGCGACCTCAGCTGCGCGGAGATGTCGTCGCGGGAGCCACGCCTCGGCCTTGGCCGACGCGGAGCGCTGCCGTCGTCAGCGTCAGGCACTGGTGCACCCGTTCCTTCGGATCACAGCGGTCGGTCCTAAATCTCGAGAAGCTCTGACTCTTTGCGCTTCAGAGCGTCGTCGATCGCGTCGATGTGGGTTTTCGTGAGCTGTTCCAGCTCCTTCTCGCCCCTCGCGACATCGTCGTCTCCGACCTCGCTCTTCAACGCGTCGAGGTCGTCCTTGGCCTTGCGACGGATGTTCCGAACGCTCACCTTCGCGTCCTCACCCTTGTTGCGGACGATCTTGACGTACTCCTTGCGACGCTCAGCGGTGAGCTCGGGCAGGGTCACCCGCACGATGGTGCCGTCGTTCGTCGGGTTGGCACCGAGGTTGGGCGTGTCGCGGATCGCCTGTTCGATGTCTTTGAGCGCGGTCTTGTCGTACGGAGTGACGATGATGGTGCGGGCTTCATTGTTCTGGAGGGAAGCCAACTGCTCCAGCGGAGTCGGAGTGCCGTAGTAATTCACCAGGATCTTCTGGAACATCTGCGGGTTGGCGCGACCGGTGCGCACCGTGGCGAAGTCTTCCTTCGCCACATCGACGGCCTTGTCCATCCGGGTTCCAGCGTCAGTCAAAACATCCGCGATCACAGCGACTCCTTTTTATTGCGTGTTGTACCGCACCCATTCTAGAGGGGCGGTGCTGGTGGGCTCGATTCAGCTCAATTGCTGACGAGGGTGCCGATGCGTGCTCCGAGGATTGCCTTGGTCACGTTCCCCGCCGGCGCCATGCCGAAAACCTGCATCGGCATCGAGTTGTCCATGCAGAGGCTGAACGCGGTGGAGTCGACGACCTTCAGGCCGGTCTGGAGCGCCTCCTGGTACGTGATCGAGTCGATCCGGGTGGCGTTGGAGTCAAGCTTCGGGTCGGCGGTGTAGACGCCGTCAACCCCGTTCTTGGCGAGGAGCACGATGTCGGCGTCGATCTCGAGCGCCCGCTGTGCGGCGACCGTGTCGGTGGAGAAGTACGGCAGACCGGCACCGGCGCCGAAGATGACAACGCGGCCCTTCTCGAGGTGACGCTCGGCGCGACGGGGAATGTACGGTTCGGCGACCTGAGTCATTGAGATGGCCGACTGGACACGGGTCTCAGCTCCCGCCTGCTCGAGGAAGTCCTGAAGCGCGAGGGAGTTCATCACGGTCCCCAGCATGCCCATGTAGTCGGCTCGACCGCGGTCCATTCCGCGAAGGGAAAGCTCAGCGCCGCGGAAGAAGTTGCCTCCGCCGACGACGATGGCGATCTCGACCGTCGCCGCGGCCTCCGCGATCTCGCGCGCGATCTGGCTGACGACATCCGGGTTCACGCCGAGCGAGCCGGCCCCGAAGGACTCTCCGCTCAGCTTGAGCAGCACCCTGCGCTTCTTCGTGCCTGTTGACATCCGTGTCATCCTTTCGTGAATCCCTGACAGAACTACTGTGTGGCGACGGAGGCCGCGCACATGAAAAAGGAGTCCGGATCACGATGTGATCCGGACTCCCATGGCGAACCTACGCGCCGACCTTGAAGCGGGCGAAGCCCGTCACGTCGAGCTTGGCATCCGCCAGAACCTTCTTGACCTGAACCTTGCTGTCGCGAGCGTAGTCCTGCTCGAGCAGGGCGACCTGCTTGAAGAACCCGGTCAGGCGACCTTCGACGATCTTGGGCAGTGCAGCCTCAGGCTTGCCCTCGTTCTTCGAGATCTCCGTTACGATTTCGCGCTCCTTGTCGACGATCTCTGCCGGCACGTCCTCACGGGTGAGGTACTGCGGGTCGAACATCGCGATGTGCTGAGCAACAGCCCGTGCGGTCTCGGCGTCGTCTCCGCTGTAGCTGACGACGACTCCGATCTGCGGGGGCAGGTCCTTCGACGTTTTGTGCAGGTACGTGGCGAACTTCTCGCCCGAGACCAGCGCGACGCGGCGAAGTTCGACCTTTTCGCCGAGGATCGCTGCTTCATCGTCGATGAGCTGGCCGACCGTGGAGTTCCCGGCCGGAGCAGCGAGTGCTTCCTCGACCGATGCGGCGCCTGAGGCTGCGACAGCCTCGAGCACCTTGTCGGCCAGGGCAACGAACTTGTCGTTCTTCGCGACGAAGTCGGTTTCGCAAGCGAGTTCGATCAGCGTTGTGTTCGAACCGTTGTCCTTGGCGGCGACGAGGCCCTCGCTCGTGGAGCGGTCGGCACGCTTCGCGTTACCCTTCGCACCCTTGAGACGCAGGATCTCGGTTGCCTTCTCCAGGTCACCCTCGGCTTCGACGAGAGCGTTCTTGGTGTCGACCATTCCGGTGCCAAGCTGCTCGCGAAGAGTCTTGACATCAGCAAGATTGAAATTTGCCATAAGTTATTGCACTCCTCGTTCGGGTTAGTTGTTGTCGGCGGCCGGCTGCTTCTCAGCGTCGGTCGCTTCAGCCTCGAGGCGTTCCTCGGTCTTCTCGTCACTTTCAACGGTGACGACCTCGACGGGCGCGTCGTCGCTCTTCGCGGCGTTCTTCTCGGCAACCTCGGCGTCGGCGTCGTTGTGCTCGACCGGTGCTTCAGCGGCTTCGGCCGGTGCTTCAGCCGTCTCGGCCTCGGCGCCAAGGAGCTCAGCTTCCCAGGCCGCGAGCGGCTCGACGGGAGCGGATCCCTCTTCGGGCTTCTGGTGGCGCTGGATCAGACCCTCGGCGGCAGCGTCAGCGATGATGCGCGTGAGCAGGCCGACGGAGCGGATGGCGTCGTCGTTGCCCGGGATCGGGTAGGTGACCTCATCCGGGTCGCAGTTGGTGTCGAGAATGCCGATGACGGGGATACCGAGCTTCTTCGCCTCGTCGATGGCGAGGTGCTCCTTCTTGGTGTCGACAACCCACAGAGCCGACGGCGTCTTGGTGAGGTTGCGGATTCCGCCGAGCGACTTGTGAAGCTTGTCGAGCTCGCGCTTCTTGATGAGAAGTTCCTTCTTGGTGAAGCCGGACTTCGAGGAGTCCTCGAAGTCGAGCTCCTCGAGCTCCTTCATGCGAGCGAGTCGCTTCGACACCGTCTGGAAGTTGGTGAGGAGGCCACCGAGCCAGCGCTGGTTCACGTAGGGCTGGCCGACGCGGGTCGCCTGCTCGGCGATCGATTCCTGGGCCTGCTTCTTCGTACCGACGAAGAGGACCGTTCCGCCGTGGGCGACGGTCTCCTTGACGAAGTCGTAGGCCTTGTCGATGAAGCCGAGCGACTGCTGGAGGTCGATGATGTAGATGCCGGAACGCTCCGTGAAGATGAAGCGCTTCATCTTCGGGTTCCAACGGCGGGTCTGGTGCCCGAAGTGCACGCCGCTGTCGAGCAGCTGGCGGATGGTTACGACGGCCATGAGCCGTTCTCCTGTTCTGACGCGCCCATGCCGGGCAGGCGTCGATCGGTTGTTCAAAGCGGCCGAGTGGCCGCTCTTCCTGGTGCCCGGCGCACGTCCGCCGGACTCCGAAGAGCCGGACCGAGTGGATGTGTTGGCCGAATGGGCACGCGTAGTCATCCCGACACGCGGGATGCTTCCTTCAGCATAACAGGGTCGGGGAGACTTCCCTGTGTCCCTCACACCGGCATCCGCATCGCTGCTTCCCCACCATTCGCCGGGGATCCGTGGCACGGTTTTCGAAGCACGGCAGACTATCCGGTCATGGCCATGCCGGCGCGGAGGAGCCGCGTCACCGCCGCAATTCTGATCGCGGCGGTGGCGGCCATCGTGCTGGGCGGACCGGCACCAGCGGCGGGGCGTGCGGGGAGCCCCGTGCGCGCGTCCACCGAGGTACCGCCGTGGGGTTGGCCGGTAGCCCCTCCGCACCAGCTCCTGCGCGGATTCGAGGCTCCCCCGAGGCCGTATGCGGCCGGTCACCGCGGCATCGATGTGACCGCGACCGCAGGTGGCGCGGTTCTCGCCGCCGCGGACGGGATCGTCGGCTTCGCCGGGATGGTCGTCGACCGTCCCGTCCTGTCGGTGCGGCACGGCGACGGGCTTGTCTCGAGCATCGAACCCGTGGCCGCCACGGTGCAAGCGGGCGCTGAGGTGCGTATGGGCGACACGATCGGTGTCGTCGCATCCGGTGGTCACTGCGGCGGTCGGTGCGTGCATTTCGGAGTCCGGCTCTACGGCGAGTACGTCAACCCGATGGCTCTGCTTTCAGCGCTCGAACGCGCGGTGCTGCTGCCGCTCGGTCGATAACGGCGCTCAAGCGCGGGGGTGGGCCGTCCGGTAGCTCTCCTTGAGTCGTTCCATCGACACGTGGGTGTAGATCTGGGTGGTGCCGAGGGACGCGTGGCCGAGGAGTTCCTGCACCGCCCGAAGGTCGGCTCCCCCGTCGAGCAGATGGGTTGCCGCGGTGTGGCGAAGGGTGTGTGGTCCGGCCGCCGTTCCCCCCGGGATGCCGGCGAGCAGCTTGCTGACGATGTTGTACACGCTGCGTGGGTTCAGGCGCCCGCCTCGCGCGCCGAGAAAGATGGAGGGATGCGGCGTCGGTGTGCGGGCAAGCAGCGCGGGTCGCGCCTGGCGGAGGTAGTCGACGAGCGCGGAGTGGGCGGGCACACCGAACGGCACGACCCTCTCCTTGGATCCCTTGCCGAGCACCCGGACCGTGAGCCGGTCGAGGTCGACATCGTCGAGGTCGAGTCCGCACAGTTCAGAGACACGCAGCCCGCTCGCGTAGAGAAGTTCGATCAGTGCCGAGTCGCGCAGGGCTACCGGGTCGCCGGTGGCAGTCTTCTCAGCGAGAGAGTCCAGGAGGGCGTCCATCTGTGGGCGCTGGACGACGTGTGGGAGGGAACGGCCGGTCTTCGGCGACCGAAGCCTCGCGGCCGTGTCGACTGGGATCTCGCCGTTGCGGGCGAGCCAGGCCGACCAGCCTCGAACCGATGCCGACCGCCTGGCAATCGTGGCGTGGCCGAGGCCGGCTTGTGACGACTGCCACAGCCAGTCCCGCAACAGTTCGAGGTCGATGTCGGCGACGTCGTCGACCCCGCGCTCGGCCGCGAAGGAAGTGAAGGCGGCAAGATCGGACTCGTATGCCCGGCTGGTCGCCTCTGAGTACTGTCGCTCGACCGACACGTAGTCGATGTAGCGCGCGACGGCTGGCGGAATCTTCACTCCCTCAGAATCCCCCACCGAGCGCGAGTTGGGCCGCAGACTCACCCGTGACACGTGCTCACGGTTTCGGACGAGGCGTTGCCGCGAACGAGCACGGCCCGGTCAGCCCCCGCATCAGCGGCGGGGTGAGTAGACCCAGCCCCCGGGTTTCTCAGCGACACAGTCGTCGAGCTCCAGCATCCCGAGCACGGAGTACACGGTATCCACCGGCAACCCTGATCGCACGGCGACATCCACGGGCATTCGCGGCGTCTGCACGCTGAGCGCGTCAAGCACTCGAACCTCGTCCGAGCTCCGCTCCGACGGCACGGGCTCGGGTCTGGCCGGCTCTCCCCCGGCGAGTTCGACCATTTCGTCGACGCTCGTCACACAGACCGCGTCGTATTCACGGATCAACCGATGGCATCCGGCCGATGCGGCGCTCGTGATCGGGCCGGGCACGGCGCCGAGCGGGCGCCCCAGCGCTGCCGCGTGCCCGGCGGTGTTCAGCGCGCCCGAGCGCCAGCCTGCCTCGAGCACCACCGTCGCATCGCTCACCGCTGCGATCAGCCGATTCCGTTGCAGGAATCTCCATTTGGAAGGTTGCCCGCCGCATGGCATCTCCGAGAGAACGGCCCCGGTCTCGATGATCCGGTCGATGAGTACCGCGTGTCCGCTCGGGTATGGCCGGTCAACGCCACCGGCGAGGAACGCGACGGTGGTGCCGTGAGACGCGAGAGCCGCGCGATGCGCCATCCCGTCGATTCCGTATGCGGCGCCAGAAACGATGGCGAAGCCGCGCCCGACCAGCCCGCTCCCCGCCTCGATTGCCACATGCTCGCCGTATCCGGTCGCAGCGCGCGCACCGACCAGGGCGATGGAGTGCGCCATCGCGGGGAGTGCGTCCGTTCGGCCGCGCACCCACAGCGCGAGCGGCGCGTGGGGGCCGAGTTCGTCGAGCCGCTCAGGCCACAGCTCGCTCGCCGGCGTGAGAAGCGTCGCCCGGCACGCAGCGGCCAATGACAGGGCCTGCAGCGTCAAGCGTGAATTCGCCCGCGGCAGCCAGCGAGCGAGCGCCTGCTCGATCTGCGTGTCCACATCATCCATGGCGCCAACCGAGCCGAGGGCGGCACAGATGCGTGGCACGCTCCAGCGCTCGACAAGCATGGTGAGTGCGGCGGAGGCCCCGGCGGCCGCGACGAGGAAGCCGGCGGCTCCGTCGCCCGGCTCGGCGATGCCGCTCCACGCTGCCCGGGCGAAGGTGTCGGCGACCTCGCCGGGGGCGCCCGGCGGCTCGACCCGCTCGATGGCGGAGCGCACCTCGTCACTGTCGAGTCCGAATAGCGTCATCAGATTCCCTTCCTCAAGAACAGCGCTCGGCCGATCTGCCGAGCGTCGGGCCTGCCGGTGCCATCCAGATCGGACAACGTCCACGCGACACGAAGCACCCGGTCGTACCCGCGCATCGTGATCGCACCCCGTTCGAGCGCCCGGTCGAGCGGCGCGGTGACCGCGCGAGACAGCATCCGTTCCCTGCTGCGCAGCCACGGGCCCGGGACCTGCCCGTTGGTCGTCCACGGGGTACCGGAAAGTCGTTCAGCGGTCCGCTGCCTGGCGAGGGCGACCGTCTGCCTCGCCGCGGAGCTGGTCAGCCGTTGTTCGTCCCCGGACACCGCCAACTCTGCCGACGTGATCCGCCGCACCCGCAGTTGGATGTCGATCCGGTCCATCAGCGGACCGGAGACCCGGCCGAGATATCGACGAATCGCGCTCGGCGGGCAGACGCAGGTGTTCTCTTTCGCACCGTAGTGACCGCACGGGCAGGGGTTGGCAGCGAGCACGAGCTGGAAGCGTCCGGGAAAGTGCGCAACGGCGTTGGCCCGGTGGATGCTGATGGTGCCGGATTCAAGCGGCTGGCGGAGCGCGTCAAGCACGCTGGCCTGAAACTCGGGTGCTTCGGCGCGGTATCAGAAAAACACCCATGCGATACAATCGACTATGAGTCATTCATCGACAAAGCGTACGGCGCTCTACGTTCGGCAGTCACTGGACCGTGCCGAAGGTATCGAAAGCCAGTTGGTCCGGTGCACCAAGATGGCCGAAGCGCGAGGCTGGCAGATCGTCGACACGTTCACGGACAACGAAACACGCGCCTCCAAACCGCGAGGTCCCGAGACCGGCTGGGGTCGAATGCTGACAAGAATCGGCAAAGACTTCACTGTGGTCATCGCCGTTGACCTCGACCGGCTTCTCCGAAATACCCGTGACCTCAACACGCTTGTGGACCTCGGGGCGCAGGTAGTCACTGTTGACGGCGAGATAGACCTCAGCACGGCTGATGGCGAGTTCCGCGGCACCATGCTTGCAGGCATCGCGCGTTTCGAGACGCGCCGAGCGAGCGAGCGACAGCGCCGAAGTAAACAGCACCGACGCGCCAACGGCCAGTGGCATGGTGGGATTCCTCCGTACGGTTACCGCGCTCAAGATGGATGCCTTATGCCCGAACCGGCTGAGGTGAAGCGCATCCAGGAGGCCGCACGTCGACTACTCGATGACAGAGAAACCATGTCCTCGATCATCAAGGACTGGAATAACAAGGGAGTGCAGACCCGCACCGGCAAGCACTGGCGCCAGCCCAACCTTCGCTCGATCCTGCTGAACCGAGCGATGCTCGGTGAGACAAAAGCAGGTGTGGTGGGTTGGGAACCCATCCTCAAGCAACGAACGTTCGACCGCCTGCATGCCCTACTCACCGACCCCTCGCGAAAGATCACCCACTCCCCCGGAGTCAAAACCGAGAGGTACAGCATGGGCGGTGGCCTCACTGTCTGTGCTGCATGCGGGAAGCCACTCGTAACGAATACCAAGAACCGTGGTGACTCGACAGTGCCGACGCTCTCATGCCTCGTACGGGTTCAAGGTCCAAGCGCGAAACACCCGCGCGTGGAGCGAGAAGTCACTCGCAATGGGACGACCGCCAGAGTGTGGCAGGAATCGGGTCGCGTTTCCGTCGCGCATGACAGGCTGGAAGAGTACGTCTTCGAGCAAGCCATCGCGCGGATGAATGCCACAGCGCGTTGGCATCAGCGCATGAGCGAATCCGACCCGGTTATCGAAGCCGCCATCGACGCATTCGAGGCCGACCGAGCGGCCCTGCGAGATCAGCGCGAGCGCGCAGGGAAGGCGTTCGTGCTCGGCGTGATGAGTGAGCGTGAGGCCCAACGCGAGGTCGAACGAATTGACGCTGAACTCGAAGCGATCGAGAGAAAGATAACCGACCTTCTTGGCCGACCGGCAATCTCGAAGCTGTTAGAGCACGGCATCGATTGGCGAGCCTGGACACCAGGTCGACGGCGTGCATTCCTGCGGCTACTCATCGACCGAGTTGAAATCGGCGCATGGCCGGATGGATTCTCCCGGCGGGTTGTCCAGCAACGCGGTGAGGGTGACGACGTCCACGCTGAGCGTCAACGCGCGCACGCCATGGCCGCGATGTCGAAACGCGTACAAATCCTCTGGCTGGATGAACGTTGATCAGCTAATCTTGGGTGACCAAGGTAAAAGATAGCCGGGTGAAATGCTCGGCTATCTTTATGTCTAGACGACCTTTCGCTCGGCC
>NZ_JBKJWH010000190.1:0-2832 GCF_046716805.1 Mycetocola sp.
TCTCGCCCGAGGGAAGGGTGGCGACTCCGCCGCCCTCGAGCGCAGCGAGAACACTTCGGGCCCAGGCCACGTCGCGACCGGCGCCGAGGTGTCGACGGTGATGAGCGCCGCCCCTGTCAGGCTATTACCCTGCTCCCTGGCTCCTCCGCACCCGGCGAGCGCCGAACTCAGCCGGCACGATCCGCCCACCAGGCCAGGAGGCGTCGTTCGGCTTCCTCCTCGCCCAGGGGGCCTTCGTCGAGACGCAGCTCGAGCAACCATTTGTACGCCTCGCCCACCTCCCGGCCGGGCCGGATTCCGAGCACCCGCTGGATGGCGTTGCCGTCCAGGTCCGGCCTCACCGCTTCCATCTCCTCCTGCTCACGGAGTTCCGCGATGCGGGCTTCGAGGTCGTCGTAGGCAAACCCGAGGCGGTCGGCCTTGCGCCGGTTCCTTGTGGTGACGTCGGCCCGGGTGAGGATGTGCAGCCGTTCGAGCAGATGGCCGGCGTCACGGACGTATCGGCGGACGGCCGAGTCCGTCCAGGCTCCCTCGGTATAGCCGAAGAACCGCAGGTGCAGTTCGATCAGCCGGGAAACATCCTTGATTCTCTCGTTGTCGTACCGCAGTGCGGTGAGCCGTTTCTTCGCGAGCTTCGATCCGACCATGTCGTGGTGGTAGAAGCTCACCGCTCCGCCGGGTTCGAGCCGGCGCGTCGCCGGCTTGCCGATGTCGTGAAGAAGCGCGGCCATCCGCAGGGTCAGGTCGGGCGCCTCGCCGGGGTGGCGAGATTTCTCGTACCCGATCGCCTGCTCGAGCACTGTGAGCGAGTGCTGATAGACGTCCTTGTGGTGGTGGTGTTCGTCGATCTCCAGGCGCAACGCAGGAACCTCCGGCAGCACGATCTGTGCGAGTCCCGATTCGACAAGCAGTTCGATGCCCGTTCGGGGTTCGTCGGTGCAGAGCAGCTTCGACAGTTCGATCTGCATGCGCTCCACCGACACGATCCGGATGCTGTCGGCCATGGCGGACATGGCGGCCTGCGTTTCGGCGTCCACGACGAAACCGAGCTGGCTGGCGAACCGCGCAGCGCGCATCATGCGCAGCGGATCATCGCCGAAACTCACCTCGGGGGTGCTCGGCGTGCGGAGGGTCTTCGCGAGCAGGTCCTCGACTCCCCCGCACGGGTCGACAAGTGTGACCTGTGGGATGCGCAGAGCCATCGCATTGACCGTGAAGTCCCGGCGCCTGAGGTCACCCTCGAGACTGTCCCCGAAAGCGACGACCGGTTTGCGGGTGACGCCGTCGTAGGCATCCGCCCGATAGGTGGTGATCTCCACCATCTCCGAGACGTTCCCGATCGCGACTCGCGCACCGATGGTGCCGAAATCCCTACCCACGTCCCACTGGGCATCGGAGATCGGGGTGACGACGCGGAGGATCTCGTCGGGCGAGGCGTTCGTCGTGAAGTCCAGGTCGCTGACGACCCGGCCGAGCATGGCGTCACGGACGGGCCCGCCGACCAGGGAGAGTTCGAAGCCGGCAAGGGCGAAGACGGATGCGACCTTCGAGACGACCGGGGAAGCGGCGAGTTCCGACAGGCGCACCAACGATTCCGCCATACTCACCATGGCCTCAATCGTAGCGATCCTCGGGATCACCACCGAACCGTGCGAAAGAACCGGACATGGATCACCCGGCACGTCGGCGTCGACAGCCGGCGTGCCGGGAGAATCCACCTGTCAGGGAACAGGGGTTTTTTGCAGTGCACCCAACGCCTTGTTCAAGCTGCCCCGCAGGAACAGTTCGCTGAATCTTCCACTGACTCCAGTGTCGGCGATACCCGCCGGGACGCCCCTAGGGACTTCCCCTAGTTCCTTTCGAGAACGGCGCGGATACCCCGCCGGGACGACAGCCCCAGCTTCGCCAGCACGTTACCCATGTGGTACTCGACGCCTTTGACCGAGACGAACAGTTTGCCGGCGACTTCGCGGTTGGTCAGCCCCTGCGCGGCGAGATGAGCCACTTCGCGTTCGCGGCTGCTCAGCACGGCAAGCGGGTCGACTGCCGGCGGGTCCGCCGGGCCGAGCGCCTCGACGAGCAGTTCCTGCCACCAGTCGCGCTCGATCTGCGCGCGCATCGGTTCATGCGCTATCGCTTCACGAGCGATGGAGGCCGCTGTTGCGAAGTCTCCTGCCGCCTTCGCCAGGAGGGCGTGGGCGACATCAGCCAGCCGGCGGTATCCGTTGTTCACGAATGGCACAGGCATCGCGGCAGCGTCGGCGAGCCAGTTCTCGGCTGTTTGCCGGTCCCCGCGTGCCGCCGGGACGAATGCGGCGACCGCGTAGGCCGAGGCTCGCGCGCCCGCGTTCTCGACGTCGTCCGAGATCGAGGCAGCTGCTGCCGCTGTGGCGGCCGCTGCATCCCATTGCCCGCTCCGGAATTGTGCGAGCGCCAGTTCTATCCGCCCGTAAACCGACAGCTCGGGCCGGCCGTGGTCGGCAAGTGTGAGGCCGGCCTCAAGGTCGGCGATGGCCTCGGTCAGCCGGCGCTGCTGGCGATGCAGGTAGCCTCGGGTGAGCAACAGGATCGCGTGCCTGGGAAGGAGCGTGCTGCTCTGGGCTTCAGTGATGAGTTCGTTGAGTCGGGCCTGGCCGGTGTCCGCCTGCCCCGCCTGCCATCCGGCCAGTGCCCGCATCGACACCGCGATTGTTTCCAGCTCGTCGACGTCGATGCTCACGGTGCCGGCCCGATCGGTGCTGAGGCGCAGCTCGGTCAGAACATCGAGCACTGCTGTTGCGTGCTGGAGGCCCAGATCGGTTTTGTCGCCCATCAGCGCCATCTCAGCGAGAC
>NZ_JBKJWH010000191.1:0-10645 GCF_046716805.1 Mycetocola sp.
CCGGGCACGCGGTCGATGTGACGCTCTACTGGCAGCAGTGGGCTTTGCGGATGAGTGCCCTCGATCCGGTCGCGCAGGTGATCCACGACGCCGCGGAGCGTCTCCTGTCGATGCCGTCTTCTCCGACAAGACAGCAGCCCAGCTGACCTCGTCAGGGTGCTCGCAGTGCATCGAAAATCGCCTTGCCGCCGCCGTGCCCGGTCAGACAGCCATCGACGAACGCAAGAAACGTCGCCCGCAATATCCCGGCTGCCCCGTTGGGCCACGCCGCGCCACCAGGAGCAATATCTCGCGGAGGTGGGGCGGAGCCGCTGGCGCGACGCCATCCAGTCCGTCCCTTGACCATAGGGAGACACATGAAACGCATGGCAATCGGGTGCATCCTCGCACTCGGACTCGTCATGGGCGGCGCCAGCGCAGCCCAAGCCGGCGAAACCACGGGTAACGGGAAGCCGGTCCCGGCCCCCGAGCACGCCAGTTCGGCCTGCGCCTTCTCGGGTCAGGACCTCCCCGACGCTGAGGAGAACCATCCGCCCGAGTTCAATGACGACGCCGTCACTGACGGCCACGTCCAGAGCTACGGCCGGTACGTGAGTCACGGATTGAAGGAAGCAGTGCCCAGCCCAGGTGTGGCCTGCCGCGGCAACGTCGAATTTGAGGAATAGGCCGCCTGCCTTTCAGCACCAAGGCATCGGTGAGCGCCGCCCCCGCAAGGGAGTGCTGCGCTCGCCGTGCTGTTGGGACTCCGCGTCAGCGCTACCGCGTCAGGGCGACGGCACCCGTTGCCATTGCAGGACTGCGGAGGTGGTTACAACGGTGAACCTCGTCCACTCGCTCGTTCCGCCTTTGATTGTGATCCGTGACAGGTTCGGGACGCTCGACCCAACGGCGTAGTAGCTCAACCAGGTCGACGAGGTCAGCGGTTTGTCACTGCGGTAGGCGTGGGTGTCGCCGTTGATAAGGAAGACCGGCTTACCCCAGGATCGGGATTCCGAAGCGATCGTCTGCACGATCTTCTGGAAGCCGCTCTTGTACGTCGTCCCCTCGTTCGGGATGAACATGTCGGCCTGGGTGATGAGCACGACGGCGCGGCTGGCGGCGCCCTTGGCGCGCACAAAAGTGTCCCGAATCAGGCTGATGGCGGCGTCGATCCGGGCAGTCACTTCGGCCTTCTGGGTCGTCGACGGCGAGGACGCCCCGTACCACGGCACCAGGTCGTTGCGCGAGCCGACGGCGTGAACGGCGGCGAAGGTCAGTCCGCCCTGATTGAACGTCACGTTCTCGGGGTAGCTGGACTGCGCCGATACCGCGATCTTGGTCATGCCAAGGGAGGTGCCTGGCGCGGGAAAGAACGTGCTCCTCAACGCAGCGAGTTTGGTCAGCGGGTACCCTCCGCCGGTCGGCGCTCGCCAGCAGTCCGCCCACTCGTTGTCACCGGGCGTATAGATGAGAGGATCGACGACCTGGTCGAAATGGCCGCGAACGCTCGAGAAGTAGCTCGTGGAACAGTCGAGCGGGCTGCTGAGGTCACCGAGGTGACTGACCAGCCTGACGTTCGGATCGGCATTGATGTCGGAGATGTAGCGGGGGAACGCGGAGAGCTGAGCAGTGCCATAGGGCACGTCGCCGATGACGGCAAAGGCGTAGGGGCCAGCGGCGGAGGAGGGGGGCACGGGGCTGAAGAGCGCAAGCGCACCGAGGAGGAGTACCGCGGCGACAGCCGGATGCCGGTGGGAGCGAGAAATGGGGAACCTCTAAATAATCGAATCGGGCGGAAAGCACAGGAAGGCGGAGAAAACCGCGATTGGCGTCCTGAGGAGGGGGAGACATTCGCCTGACCGTGCGAACAGGCGCACTCTGTGATTCCGTACCGCCCATGGGTCGGATTTTGTTTCACCGGAATTATGCATCCGTCGCCCCACCCCGTCCAGCCCCGCGGCTTGCGTGGAGCGGACCGATTCACCGTCTCCTCGGCTGGATTATCCAGGGGTGGTCATCACCGGGCTATTCTCTGGCTATCTAGGAGATAGCTCGGAGGTTGCTCGTGGCTCGTTCGGATCAGTCACAGACGGCAATCCTGGGCGCACTGAGCATCATGCCGATGACGGGTTACACGTTACGCGAGGAGATTCGTGACACGCTCGGGCACTTTTGGAGCGAGAGCTTCGGCCAGATCTATTCGACCCTGGCCGAGTAGGAGCGACAAAAACTTGTGGAGCGCGAGCACTCGGATGATTCCCGGTCGACCACGTATCGGATCACGCCGCAGGGGCTGGAGCGCCTTCGGCAGCTTCTCGCGGAGCCACCCCAGGGATCGAAGCCGCGAAATGGTCTGTTGCTGCGACTCTTCTTCGGCGCGCAGCTCGGACCGGAGAAATGCGCAGACCTGGTGCTCTCCGCCCGGGAAGCGGCCGAACAGCGTCTCGTCGAGTTGGGTGCCGCCCGCGCCGAGCTCCTCGAGGACACCCGACTCGTAGCGGACGCGCCCTATGTGCTCCTCACCATTGCTGCCGGAGAGCACTCGGCTCGGGCCGCGATCACCTGGGCGGACGAGGCGTTGCGTGAACTCGCGAAGCTAGCCAGAGGCGAGTGAACTCTCACTTCGTGAGCAAAAGACCCTTGCAACAGGGCGGACGGGGAGCTGCCTGCCACTCAGTCGGTAATCGTTCCTGTCGTCGTGTAGGTCACGTGCCTCGAACTTCTGAGGATCGCTCGCTGTAGCCGGGTAAGGCGGGTTCCGCGGGGTGTCCCGCTCTTCATCAGATTGTTGCGCTTCCGTGCCTGATCGGTCTCGTACCACGGCACCTTCTTGTGCCAGAGCCCGCAGGCGTGCCCGATCTCGTGCATGGGCGTGGTCGGGCGCGGTTCGTTCGCCGCCGGATCCCCTGGGCCCTGCACATAGTCGGCGAATCCTTTAGCCGCCTCGACGGTCACATAGTTGGACAGTGGCCCCAGAGAGCAACCAACCTTCCCCTCGACGTCCCGCACGACGAAAATAGTGATCGGGCTGCCGAAGAGCCCGCCGGTGGTGTGCGACCTGAAGTACCTGCCGGTTGCCTTGTAGTCCTCTCCAAGTGCGCCCCCGTTGCATTTCACATCGAGCGCGTGGCCTGGTGCGGGGAACGGAAGTATCTCGTACAACGTCTTGCCGTCCCCGACGATGGCAGTGACGTTGATCCTTTCCAGACACTGCCGCATGACGGCGACCGCCCTCTGAATCTGTTGCTCGTCGGTCGCGCGTTGGGCGGGATTGCCTGGGTCGGCCAGCAGCGCGACGCCCTGAGAGTCGCGCAAAATGAGGATGCGTACCTTCACCTTTTTGGGGATCATAATGCCCACCAGGGTGAGCAGGAAGTCGACGAAGTTGATGGTACGTGCGACGATTTCGCCGAGCAGATTGACGAGCTGGTTGACGAAGCCGCTGATGGCATCCGTGATGGGCGCGTACCAGGGTCGGCTGTTGTATTTTCCTTTGTCGCGGAGCCATTTCAGGTTGATCCCGTAGCGGCGAGGGTCGTAGAACAGGGTGTCATTCGCAACTTCGTTGACCAGCCCCACCGGCTGCCCAAGCTGCACCTCGCTTCCGATCAGCATGGGATCGGTGGGAGTTATCCGCCATTCGAAAACGGGCGTCTCCGACCAGGTCAGGTTGATCCCGTACTTGCGCGCCCCGTACTTGAGGTAACCACCTTCCCGGATGCCGATGGCGATCAGTTCGTTGTAGGTGATTCTGGAAGCTCCCGGAGACTGTCCGATCACGAACACAGAAGGGTTAGCGGGGTCAAGATCAGCCCAGCTCACGTTGATTCCGTACTCGCGCTCCTTGTAGATCAAACGTTGAAGCGCGTACTCGTTCAACAGATCGTAGCTCGGCCGCTGCCCCGAGATGAGCGTCGTGATGGACTGGTCGATCGGGACGATGTACCAGTTGTGTCTGTCGGTCATCATGACCTCCCGATTCCAAGCAGGCGATTGCGATGTTAGGTGACTGACTCTGAGATGGGAACCCCGTTGGCGGCAACGCGATCTCGAACTGCCCGGCGGGGATGTCATAGCCGAGCGAGCGCGCCGCTGGGGGGCGCAGCTGGCTCAACCGGTGACAGCAGGTTGACGGTATCGAGTCACTCGAGGGCACCGTTGAGGAACGCAAGGGTGTTGGCGACCACGGCGCCGGGTTGTTCTTCGGCGATGTAGTAGCCGGCGCCCGGGATGCGCCGCAGCGTGAAGTCGTCGGCGTGGTTTTCGAAGCCGCTGACGATTTCCGGGTGCTCCCTTGTGTGATCGTTTCCGCCATAGAGGACCGCGCCGTAGAGCGAGAGCGTCGGGGTTCTTAAGCGCATTTCGCGGTAAGCGCCGGCGCTGGCCAGTTTCGCCTCACGCAGGATGAAGGCACGGTACAGGGCGGATCCGGCTCGAGCTCGCGCCGGATTTCGCAGGCGTGCCAGAAAGATGTCGAGATCCCTCGGCGTCCAGACGGATTGGTCGGTCGTATCACCGGTCATCATCCAGCGCGGCAACCTCTGGCGTCCGGCACGAAGCAGCCACGGTCCGAGTCCGGGCGTAGCGACGGCGAACATCGGCCAGAGCCGCCACACGTGAAGCAGCAGTCGCGGATGGAACTCGGGGTACGGGTGCGGGGTGGCGATGTTGACGAAGCGCTTCACCCGTTCCGGATGCTTCAGGCACAGCCGGTACCCGACCAGCCCGCCCCAGTCATGACCGAGGAGATGCACTTTCTCGAGGTGCAACTCGTCGAGCAGCCCGACGACGTCTGCAACAAGCTGATCGCTCGTATATCCCTCGGGGGTGGCATCCGTCCAGCCGGCCCCTCGCAGATCCGGGCAGATCACCCGGTACTGCTTCGCGAGTGCCGGAACAACCGTGCGCCACGCCCACCAGTGTTGGGGGAAGCCATGTAGGAAAAGGAGGGGTTCGCCCGCGCCCGCCTCGGCCACATGCATCCGAAGACCCGCCAGCTGCACAAAGACATGTCGAACCCCGTCAAGGTGAGGTAGCGCTTCAGCGTCTTCCCGACGGCCGGAACTGATCTCGGAACCAGTCCCGCCGTCAGGCTCGATCTCGGCCATGGCGACATCGTAATGCGAACCGAGCGTGCGGTCCACTATGTCTATAGTGAAGGAATGACGCCGACTCGACAACGCGCGCTGGATGCCGCGATCAGCCTGCTCGCGACGGGTGGGCTTCGGGCCCTCACGCACGTCCGCGTCGACGAGCGCGCCGAGCTGCCCAAGGGCTCGACGTCCAATTATTTCCGTACCAGTGCCGCACTCATCGCGGGAGTGGCGGATTGGATCGTCGAGCGGGAACTGCCGATGGTCAGTGTCGCGTTCTCGCCGCGCTCACCGGCCGAGCTCGTCGATTCGATGTGCACCGCGCTCGAGATGACGACCAGGGACAACCGCGAGCTGACAACCGCCAGGCTCGTCTTGTTCATGGAAGCCAGCCACAATGCTGTGCTTCGCGAAGCGCTGTCACGGGGGCGAGCGGCCATCGAGGCGGCCGTCGTGCCAAGTCTCGCTGCGATGGGAGCACGCGACCCGCAGGCATCGGCCGAGACCATCGCCGCGTGCTTCGAAGGGCTCATCCTGCACCGCATCGCCCGAAATGCGTACACCGATCCGCAGCCGATCTTCGAAACGGTTGTGGCCGGAGCGTTGCCGACCGGCTGACGTCACCCGGCGAGACTCCGGAGCGGCGCGATCGGAGTTACCGTCCCGCCCTCGAGCTCCTCATTCACCGCGGTTCAGGGCGCGGAATCTGCATCATCAAACTGATTGTTGCGCGTTGCCGCCCGGAGGAGACGGTCGATCCCTTTTCGCATGGGTTTCACACACGATTGGATGCATGCTCCCCAATCGTGTGTTACAAATACGTTGCGCAATGTCACTAGACGTGAAGTCTAGTGAATGCTAAACATGCCTGAACAAAGTGCGTCAAGGATGACGCGCCGCTGCTACACGAGGAGGTGTCGCGCCAATGACCGCACCAAGACTGGAAGTACGCTCCCTGTCGAAGACGTTTGCCGGGGTGACGGTGCTCAAAGACGCCTACCTGGAGGTCCAGGCAGGCGAGGTCCACGCTTTGATCGGACAAAACGGCTCAGGGAAGTCGACGTTGGTCAAGCTCATCAGCGGGGTTTACCGTGCCGACCACGGCGGCGAGGTGTTCGTTGACGGCGAGCGCATCGGCACCCCGGTGGATCCGGGCAGGCTCCACGAGGAGGGACTCGCTTTCGTCCATCAGGACCTCGGGCTCATCCCCGACCTCTCCGTGCGCGAGAACGTCCGTGTCGGCCGCCACTCGACCGCCCGGTTCACCGGCTGGATCAACAACGCCAAAGACGCGAAAGCGGTGCGGGAGACCCTCGACTTTTTGAACCTGGGTCACATCTCGCCCGAGGCAAAGGTCGGAAGTCTCCGTCCGAGTGAGCGCGTTGGTGTGGCCATCGCCCGCGCACTGCAGGAGCGACAAGCCGGCAGTGGCGTGGTGGTATTCGATGAGTCGTCGCGCGCGATCCCGCAAGAATCCCTCGACGACTTCTACGACATGGTCAAGCTGTTGACCGCTCAGGGGACCGGCGTTGTGATCGTGAGTCACAACCTGAAGGAAGTGCTCCGGATCGCTGACCGGGTGACCGCCCTCCGCAACGGTCGCGTCGTCGAGATGGGGCTCCCGACAGCCGACCTCGACGAAGCGGCATTGACCAGGCTTGTGCTCGGGCGTTCCGGGGAGCTCGACGACTTCACCCGGAGCATGCCTTCGCAGATCCGGAACGGCGGGATCTCGCTGCGCGAGATCCGCGGCGGGCGAATCCGCAAGGTCTCCGCATCTGTCAAGCGCGGCGAAGTGGTCGGCTTCACCGGCAGCGTCGACTCTGGTCTCTCGAGCCTCGCGCCGCTGGTTGCAGGTGCGGCCAAGGGTCGCGGAACAGTCCTCGTCGACGACACCGAGCTCTCCCTCGAAAGCGCCAGTATCAAGAAGGCTCTTCGAGCGGGAGTCGCATACATCCCGCAGGACCGGCATGGCCAGGGGCTGGCGACCGATCTCACGGTCGAGGAGAACGTCACGCTTCCGCACCTGCACAAGCGCGGCAAGGCGTGGTGGACGGGGCTGGGCTGGCAGAAGGTCGAAACCGAGTCGGTGCTCAAGGCCTTCGACGTCACGCCGCCGAACCGTCATGCCGTCGTCGCCACATTCTCGGGCGGCAACCAGCAGAAGGTGCTCATGGGCAAGTGGCTGCTGGGCGGGCCCTCTGCGCTTGTGCTCGACGACCCGACCCAGGCGGTGGACGTCGGCGCTCGCTCGGCGGTGCTGCGGGCTACGCGACAGGCCGCGGTCGACGGTGCCGCTGTCGTGCTGTGCAGCTCAGAGGTCGATGACCTCGCCGCGGTCTGCGACCGCGTTCTCGTTCTCGAGGAGGGGAAGGTGCTGACCGAACTCGTTCGCCCGTTCACCGCCGACGACGTCTTCTCCGCCATCTTCCACGACTCCGAAGGATCAGGCCGATGACCACCACCACGACCACGACCTCGAATATCACGATTCCGAGGCACGTCTCGCCCGCGCGACGGATCACGTCCGGAATCCTCACCCGATATGCCCTGGTGCTGCTGTGGATCATCATGCTGCTGATTCTCGTGGCGCTTGTGCCCGGTGACGTCAGCGCGTTCAACGCGATGCGCACGGTCTTCAGCCAGATCACGCCCGTGATCTTTCTGGCCCTGGGCGTTGTGATCACGATGTCGGTCGGGGAGTTCGATCTGTCGTTCGCGGGCATATTCAGCATCTCAGCGGTCGCAGTCCCCTCGCTTGCAGTCCTCCATGGCTGGCCCGTCGGCCTTGCGGTGGTGGGTGCGCTGGTCATCGCCCTCATCCTGGGAGCGATCAACGCCGCGCTGATCGTGGGGCTCGGGATCAACTCGGTCGTCGTGACACTGGGTACCTGGAGCGTCGCCGGCGGACTCGCATTCCTGCTGTCGAGGGAGACCACGGTCAGCGGCCTCGACCGCGGGCTCGCAGCGATCTCCACGGGTCGGTTTCTGGGGCTGCCGCATCTGTTCTGGTACGGACTCCTCCTCGTCGCGATCGTCGCCTACATCATGGGAGCCACCCCGATCGGGCGCCACATGGCCTTCGTCGGCTCCAACCGTGCAGTCGCCGCGCTTGCCGGCATCGCGGTGAGCCGCGTGCGGATCGGGGCGTATCTTGCGAGCGCGCTCCTGGCGGGTCTCGCCGGCATCGTGATCTCGGTCGGCAACGGCGGATTCAACCCAGCATCCGCTGGCGCATACCTCCTCCCCACGTTTGCGGCGGTCTTCCTCGGCACGGTTGCGGTCGTGCCTGGCCGGTTCAACCCGATCGGGATGTTCATCGCGGCGTACTTCCTCATCACCGGTGTCTTCGGTCTCCAGCTGCTCGGGCTGACCGGCTGGGTCACCGAGGTCTTCTACGGCGCCGCGCTGATCGTCGCCGTCACCGTGTCGCACGTGCTCCAGCGCCGAGTAAAGGGCTGACCCCGTGAGGGGCTCCTCGCAATCCCACTATCCACACCCAAGAATGGAGTTCCCCGAATGACCAAGTCACTACGAGCTCTCGGCGTCGCTGTCGCCGCCGCGAGCATCATCATCCTGGCCGGCTGTTCCGGCGGGGACGCTGGAACGCCGGGGGCAGCCGGTGAACCGGCTGCCGAACTCAGCGCCGAAGCGCAGACCGCTCGCGACATGGTGGATGCGGCATCCGTCTCCATCGACGAGTTCGAGGCACCCGGTCCCGCGTTCGACGCCAGCGCCATCGCCGGCAAGACGGTGTACTACATCCCGGCCACACTTCAGGTTCCGGTCCTGAAAGTCATCGGTGAACACCTGACCGATGCGCTCAGCAACGTCGATGCGACCATCCAGGTCTGCGATGGCAAGGCGAACCCCGCCGACATCTCGAGCTGCGTGGCGCAGGCGATCGGAGCCGACGCAGGCGCCGTCGTCACTGCCGGCATTACGCCGGAGTTCGCGCCGACGGCATTCGCCGACCTGGCTGCCGCGGGAATCCCCTGGGTGCAGGGCCTCACCGCCCCGGCGGGCGACGCCGACCCTTCGCAGGTCGCCTACGTCACGGAGAACCAGGTCCTGCTGCAGAGCTGGTCCACCAATTGGGTTATCGCCGACTCGGACGCCAAGGCGAACGTGCTCGTGATCAAGCTGACCGATACCCCGGCGACGACGATGTGGGCCGACATGGGGATCCTTGCGACCTACGAGAAGGGCTGCGCGGACTGCGTGGTGGAGGTCATCGAGATCAACTCGGGCCAGCTCGACAGGCTGCAGAGCCTGATCAGTTCGACGCTCGTGGCGAACCCCGACATCACCTACATCCAGGCGCAGTTCGACCAGTTCCTGCCGGCCGTCACCCAGGGCATCCAGTCTTCCGCGCGCGACGACGTCACTGTCGCGAGCGTCGACGGATTCCTGTCCACGCTGCAGGACATGGAGGCGGGTGGGAACATCGCGTCCGCCGTCGCCTACAACAAGGCTGCCCTTGGCTGGTACCTGGCTGACGCCGCCGCGCGCCTGGCTGCCGGGCAGCCTGCCGTTCAGAACCTCGACTTCCCGTTCCGTCGCGCGTTCAACGAGTCGAACCTCGGCAATCTCACACTGACGCCCGAGGCTGAGGCGTCCGGTGAATGGTTCGGCGATGCGGACTATCAGGCGGGGTTCCTCGAACTGTGGGGGATCAAGTAGCGAATGCCACTCTCGCACCGGCCTCTGCCCACGGGCAGGGGCCGGTGAGGGCTTGAGGGGATCGGATGGTGCAGGCGGGACCAGGTGTGCTGAGCACGTCGCGGCCCGTGCGCAGCCTGGCGCGCGCTCGTGATTTCGGGCGGGCGCTGGACGGCTGGGGGCGTTTCGCCGGCCCGGACGGCCGCGAGGATGCGCCTGGAGAATGGATTCGCGCAGAAGGCCAGCTCATCCGCGGGCAGCTTGATCGCACACAGCTGGATCTGCTGAGCGTTGACGCTCCGCGGCTGATCGTCACGCGCACCGCCGAGCATGTGGCCCGCACGCCGCACACGAGGCACATCGTCGTCGTGCACCTGACCGGCAGCAGCGTGCTCACTCCGACTGACGGTCACCCACCCGTGCACCTGGGACCGGGAGACGTCAGCTACGGAAACCCGACCATCCCGTACCGGTGGGAGTTCACCGGGCCGCTGACACTCATGATGCTGCGGGCGTCCCAGCTCGGTGCCGTTAAACGCCGTGGCGACGACCTGGCTGGCCATGGTGCCTCGCGGAGAAGCGTGCGCGAACGGCAGCCTCCAGGTTGAGGGCCCGCATGATCTCCATCGGGCGCTGATTCGTGATGTGCGCCCGCGGCGAGTCCGCGACCCAGGTCTCCCGGGTGACGATGGTGACCTGAACGCCATGCCGAGCAAGCATGAGCGCGGTAGCGACGCCGGTGGGGCCGGAGCCGGCGACGACCACGTCGTTGTGCACTGCCTGCCCGAGGGCTGGGTCGACATCATCCCGAATGCAGGAGCACTCGTGAAGACGGCTGACGTGGACTCCTGGCAGCGCACAATGCAACTGTTGGCGCGGCTCGAAGGGTACGCGACAGCGCTGTCGGCTCC
>NZ_JBKJWH010000192.1:0-5148 GCF_046716805.1 Mycetocola sp.
GGCGCAGTGTCAGCTGGACCCATTTCCGGTGGCCTCGCCGGTACAACCGCCGCGACCACCCTTCTGTCGAAGATGCTCTCTGCGGGCGACGCCCGGTACAAGCGCAACATCATCGCCGCTTCAACCCCTGCGATCCCGGTGGTTATCTTCTCGGGGGAGGGCCACGACGGCGAGTACATGGTCGCCTCCAACGTGGATGTCGTCGCCGGCGGGTTCGGTGCGCGCGCCTGGCGTGACGGTGACGAAGTGGCCGGGTTCATGATGAGTCCCGCATGCCGCATCCCCAACATCGAACACCAGGAACAGTCGTACCCGATCATGTACCTGTATCGCCGGGAGGCGGTCGACAGCGGCGGAGCCGGTCGATTCCGCGGCGGCGCGGGAGGCGAGTCGGCGGTTATCTCGCTCGAGGGCAAGTCGATCAGTTTCATGCTCGGTAGTCACGGTATGGCGTTCCCGGCCGGTGCCGGGCTCGCCGGCGGGTTGCCGGCGAAGTCGGTGACCTATCGTGTGCTGCGGGATGCCGACATGAGAACTCGGCTGCCGCATGGCGACCTCCCGGGGAGCGTCGAGGCGATCGGCGGAGCACTTGAATGGCCGCATGCCAAGGCGGCGGAACTGGAGATCGGCTCCCGCGACGTGTTCACGGTGAACTGGGCCGGCGGCGGCGGATATGGTGACCCGCTCGAGCGGGACCCTGAAGCCGTCGCACACGACGTGCGAGAACTGTATGTCACCACGAAACAGGCGCGCCACGCTTACGGCGTCGTGCTGAACGGCGACGCCGTCGACGCGGATGCCACCAGGACCCTCCGCGAAGAACTACGCGGCACACGCATCGGCGCGGGCCCGCTACCCGAACCCGACGCAGCGACGTTGCCGGAGGGCGCTGTGTGGCTCGACGATCACCTCCACGTCTCCGCGACCGGAGCGGTCGGCTGCGCACGCTGCGGGCACCCACTCTCGCAGCCGGGCGACTCGTACAAGACCGGCGCGGTTCCCCGTGAGATCGATCTGGTCGAGAACGGCCTCGCGTGGATCGATCCCAGGCACTACATCGATGACCCAGTCGTCATGCGGGAGTTCGCCTGCCCCGGCTGTGGTGTCGCACTCGCCAGCGAAGTGACGCGACCCGAGGTCGCGCCCCTCGACGACATGGTGCTTGCCCGATCGGCTCAGCACAACGGACTGCTCGACGGCCTGGGCGATGACGGCAACGTGGAAGAGTTCGAACTTGAAGACATCGCGGTCGACGCATGACCGGCAGAGAAGAGCAGTCGCTGCGCATCGCCGTCCTGGGCACCGGCGCCAACGGCGCAGCGATCGGATCGGACCTCGTGCGAGCCGGACTCGATGTGACCTTCATCGACCAGTGGCCGGAGAACGTCACCGCGATCCGCGAGAACGGCATCACGGTTCAGCTGGCCGAGGGAACCACCGTCACTCCAGTGCCGGTGCTCCACCTGTGCGAGGTCGCCAAACAGACTCGCCCATTTGACGTCGTACTGGTGCTGGTGAAGGCATACGACACCCGGTGGGCGTGCGAACTCATCAAGCCGCACGTCGCCGCGGACGGAGTCGTCGTCGGAGTACAGAACGGCATGACCGGTGACGTGATCGTCGACGTCATGGGCGCCGACCGTGCGCTTGCCGCCGTCATCGAGATCACGTCGGCGATGTATGTGCCCGGTCTTGTGGAGCGGCACTCGCACTACGACCGGTCGTGGTTCGCGCTCGGAGCGCCCAGACCGGAAGCGACGCATCACGTCGCAAAAGTCGCGTCGATCATGCGCAACGCAGGAACTGTCGAGGAAGTCGAGGACATCGACTCACCGAAATGGATGAAACTCGTCCTGAACGCGGGCGAACTGGTCCCATCCGCCATCCTCGATCTCTCCATCGTCGAGGCGGCACGCCATGACGGGATGAAAGAACTGATGATCGAGGCCGGAAACGAGGCGATCCTCGCTGCCCGCCTGCTGAAACTCCAGATTCGACCCATCTTCGGTATGAACACGCCGGGATCCGCGGACCCTGACACCTACATGCAGGTGATCCTCGACGAACTCCTCACCAACTATGTCCTCACCCACTCCCGAGCGACGGTGCTGCAGGACTGGATGAAGCAGCGCCACAGCGAGGTAAACGAAATCAACGGGCTGGTCGTCGACGTGCTCGAACAGTTCGGTCACCCCGCACCCGTCAATCAGGCGATGGTCGAATTCGCTCTCGGCATCGAGAGTGGTGCGAACACGCCAGGCATGCACAACTACGAACCGCTCGCGGCCCGGGTCACGGAGCTCAAGGAGAAAACCTATGTCCGCTGAGCATCCACAGGCCACCGAAATCCGGGACCTCGAAGACAGACGGTTCACGGCCATCCTGAACAGAGACCTCGACGGATTCGCAAGTCTCTGCCACGACGACCTCGTGTACGTCCACTCCAACGGTGACTCGGACTCCCTTGTCAGCTATCTGACGAAGGTCGCTGAGAAGCACTATGACTACCGCCGTATCGATCATCCGATCGACCGCGTGGTCGTGGTCGGGGACATGGCTCTGGTCATCGGATCGATGAACGCAGACCTCTACATCGCAGGCATGCCGAAGCGTCTGGAAAACGTTTCATTGGCGACCTGGGCGCGGACCGACGGAGAGTGGAAGTTCCTCTCCTTTCAAGCCACGCCCAAGGCGTCGAGCCCGTCCACCGAGTGATCATGACCCTCCACTTTGAACACGTCACCCTGGGCCAGCGCGTCCTTTTCGGGTCCGGCGACGCGGCAACCAATCTGGCCAAGGAAATCGTCCGTATAGGCGCAGAGCGGGTGATGCTGATCGCCTCACAATACGAGACCGAACTCGCCGCCACCGTCACCACCGGAATCGATGTCGCGCTCACCTATGACAATGTCGTGCAGCACGTCCCGGTGGAGGTCGCGGAAGACGCAATTGCGGCCGCCGACACTCATGCCATCGACCTGCTCGTCTGCGTCGGCGGAGGCTCCACGACGGGTCTGGCGAAAGCGATCGCCCTGAGAAGCGGGATCCCCATCGTCGCGGTGCCCACAACGTACGCGGGATCGGAGGCCACCAATGTCTGGGGGCTCACCGAGGCCGCCCGAAAGACCACCGGGGTGGACGACGCCGTCCTGCCCGTCACGGTGATCTACGATGCGAGCCTCACCGTGTCGCTGCCCGTCGAGATGTCGGTCGCGTCCGGACTGAACGCTCTTGCGCACTGCATCGACTCGATGTGGTCGCCGCGCGCCGATCCGATCAACCAGGCGCTGGCCGCGGAAGGCATCCGAGCGCTGAATGCCGCCCTTCCTCTCGTGCAGGCGGATCCGACCGGACTGGAGGGCCGTGAGCAGGCGCAGTACGGTGCCTATCTTTCAGCCGTTGCGTTTGCGTCCGCCGGTTCTGGGCTGCACCACAAAATCTGTCACGTTCTCGGTGGAGCTTATGACCTGCCGCACGCGCAGACGCACTCCGTCGTGTTGCCGCACGTCCTCGCCTTCAACTCAGCGAACGCGCCCGAAGCTGAACGACGGATCGCCGCGGCATTCGGCGCAGCATCCGCTGTAGAGGGACTCGAAGCACTTCGCCAACAACTCAGCGCACCTACTGCATTGCAGGATTACGGGTTCCGTGAAGAAGACATTCCCGAGGCAGCTCGGCTGATCCTGCCAGCGGTGCCACTTTCGAATCCTCGACCTGTTACTGCGAGGAACCTCGAGGAGCTGCTCCGCGCTGCGTGGGAAGGCGTCCTCGCCGAGCTCCAGGAAGGTCCCGTCTCATGACCCTCGCCCGCGACTCATCTCCCGCGATTTCGTCGCAACAACAGGCGGCGGAACAGGCGCTCACCGACACCGTCGTGAACTCGTTCGACAACGCTCCCAACGAACGACTCAAGCAGCTGCTGCAGGGGCTGACGCAGCACCTGCACGCGTTCATCCGTGAAGAGCGGCTCACCGAGGCCGAATGGAATGCGGCTATCGAGTTCCTCACCCAGGCCGGTCACATCACCGATGAGAAGCGGCAGGAGTTCATCCTGCTGTCGGATGTGCTCGGGGCATCGATGCAAACGATCGCCGTGAACAATGAAGCGTACGAGAACGCTACGGAGGCTACCGTGTTCGGCCCGTTCTTCGTCGACGATGCGCCACAGATACCGATCGGTGGTGACATCGCCGGCGGTGCGCCCGGTCAACCCTGCTGGGTAGAGGGCACGGTCGTCGGGACCAACGGCGCGCCTGTTCCCGGCGCCAGGATCGAGGTGTGGGAAGCGGACGAAGACGGCTTCTACGACGTCCAATACGCCGACGACCGGGTTGCCGGCCGCGCCTTCCTCTATTCCGATGACAACGGCCGGTTCTCGTTCTGGGGTCTGACACCTACCCCGTACCCGATCCCGCACGATGGCCCGGTCGGGCGGATGCTCGCCGCCGTCGGCCGTTCACCGATGCGTGCCTCACACCTGCACTTCATGATCACCGCTCCCGGCAAGCGCACACTCGTCACTCACATCTTCGTGCAGGGCGACCCGCTGCTGGCATCAGACAGTGTCTTCGGAGTCAAGGAGTCGCTGGTCAAGAACTTCGAGCAGCAAGCAGCGATCACCCCGACTCCCGACGGACGGGACCTCAGCGGCGCCACCTGGTCTTGCGTACGGTTCGACGTTGTCCTGGCGCCCGAAGGAGTATGACGAACACCCGACCCGGCAGCGGGGCGAAGATCAGTCTCAGTCCTGAATGACGAGGTTCAGCAGTTCGCGAAGCGTCGCGACCTGCTTCGTCGAGAGTCGCTTCGTCAGGAGCGCGTCCATCTCCTCGACCCGTGGCACGAGGGAGTCCAGCTGTTCCCGGCCCAGCTCGGTGAGTTCCAGGCGGTTTCGTCGGCGGTCCGCGACATCGCGGGCGCGAGCGATCAGCCCGCGACGCTCCAGCCGGGCGACGACGTCGGCGACCGTTGACCGGTCGAGGTCGAGCTGCCGGCAGAGGTCATGCTGGGTCGATCGTGGGAACGCGGCCAGGATTCTCAGCACGCCGAACTGCACGCTCGAGACGTCTGCCGAGACGCAGTGTTGCCATGCGGCGACATGGCTTTGCTGCGCACGGCGTATCAGAAACCCGGTGTAACTGGCCGGTT
>NZ_JBKJWH010000193.1:0-13785 GCF_046716805.1 Mycetocola sp.
TCGCCGACGGCATCCTGATGTGCCGCCAATGCCACCTGCTAATCCACAACAACGGGTGGAAGATTCTCCGCGACGGCACCACCTACTTCGCCGTCCCACCACCCGAGATCGACCCGGAGCAGAAACCGATCCCGCTGCGCAGCAAGTCCGCGCTCGCCCGCGCCCGACGCCGCGCAGCCGCAGCCGCGGAGCCCACGATTGGGGAGACCAGCACAGACGCGACAGAACCAGGATCCGCCCCCGCTGTGACCATCGCGCACATCGACGTAACCGCAAACGGTACGGAGAATACTCACACCGCCGATGCCGATGCCGACCCCGGGCCGCCAGACGCGGCGACGCCCCAGGATTCGCCACGGTGGTCGCCAGCAGATCCCACCGATCCGGGTTAGAGGGCGGGACTCGCGGGCCCCCGCCAGCGATCTAAGGTGGAAGGCGTGAAATCCAGCCTGAGATCGAGAGAACTGAGCACCTGGATCGACCCCGAAGTCGCCTTCCTCACCCTCTTTGCCACATCACCCCGCGCGTTCTGGCTCGACAGCGGAGTCCACGCTTCCACTGGATACAGCTATCTGGGAGACGGGGCAGAACTTCTCACGGCCTGTGTGCCCGAAGGGTCAGTCACCAGGTCGACGACAGTTCGCGACGGAATCGACCTGGCAGTCACCACAACGCACTCCACGATTTTCGACGCGTTGCGAACCGAACTCGCAGAGGAAAGCGCCCCTCCCGCCGTCGAGAACGCTGGCGCAGGACTCGTGCAACACGTCCCAGCGGGGGAGTTCTCGCCCGGGTGGGTCGGTTGGATCGGCTACGAAGCCGGCGCGGACACCTGCGGAACCCCCGCTCATCTCTCGCGCTACCCGGATGCCGCGTTTCTCCGCCCCGCCCGGATGCTCGTCTTCGACCACACCGCGCGAACCGTGACCGCGGTCGAACTGGCTGAGGCGGCAACGGAGAAGCACTTCGATTGGCTGACCCGCCTCTCCGATGCGACACCCGCCCTGCCGCCACCGGTGGCCGAGCCGCGCGCAGCCCGCTGGCGCCACACAGCTCCCACATATTCGGCACTCATTGAGGCTGCCCAGGAGGAGATTCAGCGTGGTAACGCGTACCAGCTCTGCCTGACCAACGAGGTTCTGGTCGACGGCGACTTCGATGCGGTCGACGTCTACCGCCGCCTGCGGCACGCAAGCCCCAGCCATCACGGCGGCTTGATTGTTGTTGACGGAATCGCCCTCGTCAGCTCGTCGCCCGAGCAGTTCCTTCGGGTCACCCCAGACGGAACGGTCACAACCCGTCCGATCAAAGGCACGCGTCCACGCGGAAGCACACCGGAGCACGACGCCCTGCTCGAGGAGGAACTTCTCGGCAGCGAGAAGGAACGTGCAGAAAACCTGATGATCGTCGACCTCATGCGCAACGATCTCGGTCGGGTCGCGGTTACCGGCAGCGTCGCGGTGACCCAGCTCCTTGCCGTGGAGAGTTACGCCCAAGTGCATCAGCTCGTCAGCACCGTCACCGCCCGGCTCGCCGACGGAGTGAGCGGTGTGGATGCCGTCGAGTCCGCGTTCCCCGCCGGGTCGATGACCGGTGCGCCGAAGATCTCGGCGATGACCATTCTCGACCGGCTCGAGGCTGGCCCACGCGGTGTTTACTCCGGCGCATTCGGATACGTCGGAGCAGATGGCGCCGTCGACCTTGCGATGGTGATCCGCAGCATCGTGATTGATTCATCCGGTGCATCGATCGGAACCGGCGGGGGGATCACCGCTCTCTCGGTCGTCGACGAGGAGATTGACGAGACGCGGGTGAAGGCAGCCGCACTTCTCGCCGCGCTGGGCGCATTGCAACAGCAAGTAGGCTAGATCGTTGGACCGCGGGTGTCGCGGAATATGCGCACCCGGCAGTCTTTCCCCGCTTATGAATGAGAGCCACGTGTCACACGACGAGCAGACCCAGGTCGGACAGAAGTACGATTTCGCCGCTATCCAGGAGAAGTGGCTTCCGGTGTGGGACCGGATCAAGCCCTTCGCGACGGACGACGAGAGCGACAAGCGTCCGCGCAAGTATGTCCTCGACATGTTCCCGTACCCCTCAGGCGACCTGCACATGGGTCACGCTGAAGCATTCGGCCTTGGTGACGTCGTCGCCCGGTACTGGCGCCAGCAGGGTTTCAACGTGTTGCACCCGATCGGCTGGGACTCCTTCGGCCTCCCTGCGGAGAACGCCGCGATCAAGCGAGGCATCGACCCCCGCGGCTGGACGTACGACAACATCGCGCAGCAGAAGTCGAGCTTCCGGACATACGCGCCCTCCTTCGACTGGGATCGAGAGATCCACACCTCCGACCCCGAGTACTACCGCTGGACGCAGTGGCTGTTCCTCAAGCTCTACGAAAAAGGCCTGGCGTATCGCAAGGCAAGCCCCGTCAACTGGTGCCCATTCGACCAGACCGTGCTGGCGAACGAGCAGGTCGTTGACGGCTACTGTGAGCGGTGCGGCAACCTCGTCACGAAGAAGAAACTCACCCAGTGGTACTTCCGCATCACCGATTACGCCGACCGCCTGGTCGACGACCTCAAGCAGCTCGAAGGTGCATGGCCGTCAAAGGTCATGAGCATGCAGCGCAACTGGGTTGGGCGTTCCACCGGTGCTGACGTCAACTTCGTCATCGAGGGCAAGGCAGATCCGGTCGCCGTCTACACGACGCGCCCCGACACCCTCTACGGTGTCACCTTCATGGTTGTCGCCGCCGACTCTGAGCTGGCCGCAGAACTGGTCGCCGACGCACCGGATGCCACACAGGCCGCGTTCGCGGAATACGCGGATCGGGTCAAGGGTGAGACCGACATCGAACGCCTCAGCACCGAGCGGGAGAAGACCGGAGTCTTCCTCGAGCGGTACGCCATCAACCCGCTCAACGGTGAACGCCTGCCGATCTGGGCCTCAGACTATGTGCTCGCCGACTACGGGCACGGCGCGATCATGGCCGTGCCTGCTCACGACCAGCGTGACCTCGACTTCGCCCGTGCGTTCAACCTGCCGGTTCGAGTCGTCGTCGACACGAACCAGCCCGTCACCGGCGCGATTCCCGTCCTCGTGGACGGTGAACTGCCCGATGACCTGCCGCCGGCGGACCCACAGGTCACGGGAGAAGCGCTGGTCGGCCCCGGCCGCCTGATCAACTCCGGCCCGTTCAACGGCCTCAGCAAGAACGCGGCGATCACGAAGATCACCGACGCCCTCACGGCATCCGGGCTCGGAGAAACCGCGAAGAACTACCGCCTCCGCGACTGGCTGATCTCCCGCCAGCGCTACTGGGGCCCGCCGATCCCGATCATCCACTGTGACGCCTGCGGTGAAGTTCCTGTGCCGGAGGACCAGCTCCCCGTTGAACTGCCGGCGGCCGAGGGCCTCGACCTCCAGCCGAAGGGCACCAGCCCGCTCGGTGCCGCAGAGGACTGGATCAATGTGCCGTGCCCGCGCTGTGCTGCACCAGCCAAGCGGGACTCCGACACCATGGACACGTTCGTCGACAGCTCCTGGTACTACCTGCGCTACCTCAACCCGAACTCAGACACCGTCGCGTTCGACCCGGCCCTCGCCGAGAAGTGGGCGCCTGTCGATCAGTACGTCGGAGGCGTCGAGCACGCCATCCTTCACCTCCTCTACTCCCGGTTCATCACCAAGGTTCTCTACGATCTCGGTTATTTAGGCTTCACCGAACCCTTCAGCTCTCTGCTCAACCAGGGCATGGTTCTCATGGACGGCGCCAAGATGTCGAAGAGCAAGGGCAACCTCGTCGAGTTCGCCAGCGAACTGGCCACCTACGGCGCCGACGCGTTGCGCGTCACCCTCGTCTTCGCCGGACCGCCTGAGGATGACATCGACTGGGCGGATGTCTCCCCGGCCGGATCCGCGAAGTTCCTCGCGCGGGCATGGCGGGTCGCCCAAGACGTGACGAGCGAACCCGACGTCCTGTGGAAGACCGGGGACCCGGCGCTCCGCCGCATCACCCACCGTTTCCTCGCTGAGGCGCCAGGGCTCGTCGAATCGTTCAAGTTCAACGTCGTGATCGCCCGGCTGATGGAACTCGTCAACGCGACGAGAAAGGCCATCGACACCGGTGCGGGCCCGGCGGACGCCGCAGTGCGCGAGGCCGCGGAGGTCACCGCAGTCGCCCTCAACCTGTTCGCGCCGTACACGGCCGAGGACATGTGGGAGATGCTCGGCTATGAGCCCGCCGTCGCCCACGTGACCTGGCGCAAAGCCGACCCGAGCCTTCTCGTTGAGGAATCGGTGACCTGCGTCGTGCAGGTCGACGGCAAGGTCCGGGACCGCCTCGAGGTGTCGCCGAAGGTCTCCACCGACGAACTGGAATCGCTTGCCCGCGCCTCCGCTGCCGTGCAGCGGGCGGTCGGTGACCGGACCATCGTCAACGTCGTCGTTCGCGCTCCACGAGTCGTGAGCATCGCCACCAAGCCGTAATGCTCGTGCCCGCCCCTGCACAGGGGCGGGCACCCACCCGGTTCTCCACGGCACGCCAGCCGGACGCCGGAGTCGCCGGCGAACGGTCTTGACTCGACGTCATGGCCAGGCACGCTTCCGCGCGGTCGTCCGGAGCGGCATCCGGTCTTCCAGTGACCCTGGCGACGCGCCGACCCGCTGGCGTCCGGTTCGGTGTCGGCGCGCTCCTCGTGCTGTTGCTCGGCGGGCTGGTCACCGCGATCCTGGTCTCTCTGCTCGGTGCGACGGGCCAGGCCCGACCGCTGCCTCCGACCGCCACGACCGGCGTCGACGAGGAGAGCGGCGCTGCACTGTACGTCCACATCCTCGGGGAGGTGGTCACTCCAGGCGTTTACCAATTCCGCGACGGTGATCGAGTGGTTGACGCCATCGCCGCGGCTGGTGGATTCACACCAACGGCTGACCCGCAGACGGTGAACCTTGCCCGTTTCCTCAGCGATGGCGAACAGATTCTGGTGCCCGTCCAGGGTGCCGCGCCGCCGACATCCGTTCCAGGGCTGGGGGTACCGGCCGGCAAGGTCAACATCAACACGGCGTCGATCGCCGAACTCGACACGTTACCGCGGCTCGGGCCCGCCATGGCCGAACGGATCATCGCCTGGCGTGAGACCAACGGCCGGTTCAGCAACGTCGACGACCTGCTCAACGTGCCCGGCATCGGCAACAAGACGTTCGAGTCTCTCAAAGAGCTGGTGACCGTGTGACCCCGGCACACCGCCTGGTGCCGCCGGCAGTGGCAGCCTGGATCACGGCGTGCATCGTTGTCGGGTTCCCGGATGCCGCGTGGCCGGTCGCCGTCGCGGGTTTCGTGTGCACGGGCGGATGCGCGACGGTCGCCGTCACCCACCCGCGCCGACACTCGGTCGCGCCACGGATGAGGTCTGCATGGTGGGGGATGGCCACCGTCGTGCTGCTGGCCGTGTCGCTCGCTGCCACCGCCGTGGCCGCTCGCGAAGAAACGCGGTCTCCGGCGATGCTCCGGGAAGCGGCGGAGGCCGGACGAGCGGTCACCGTTCGGCTGGCAGTGTCGGAGAAGTCCGTGGTCGACGATGATCGGGGAGGCTCGCTGTGGGACACGTCGGCGAACGACCAGTCGGTTGATGACCCAGGCGACGCGAATTCTGAGACCGCGCAGCGGATTCATGGCACGGTGACCGAGGTGGATTTTGGGGATTCCCGTGTCTCCGTTTCGGTTCCGGTCGTCCTCTTCGCCACCGTCGCGGGGCAGCAACCGGTGCCCATCGGCTCGGTGATCGAAGCGGACGCTGCCCTGCGCGGGACGGAGCAGGGCGACGCTGCTGCCTTTCTCCTGTTCGCCCGACGGCCGGCGATCCTGGTCGAGGGTCCGCCGTGGTATCTGGCCTGGGCAGGCGACATGCGCACCGGACTTGTGGACCTGTCCGCCGAGCTGCCGGGCGGAGGCGGTGAACTGCTCCCTGGGCTCTCCACCGGAAACACGACAGCGGTGAGCGACGAGCTCGACCAGGCGATGAAGAGCAGTTCGCTGAGTCACCTGACCGCGGTCTCCGGCGCGAATTGCGCCGTCATCGTCGCCATACTGACCCTGCTCCTCGCCGCGCTTGGTGCGCCACGCTGGCTCCGGATCACCGGGGCTCTCGCCGGGCTCGGCCTTTTCGTCGTACTTGTGACCCCCGAGCCGAGCGTCGTCCGCGCGGCTCTCATGGCACTGGCGGTGCTGCTGGCCCTTGGCGCCGGTCGGCCGGCTGCCGGGCTGCCCATCCTGAGCCTTGTCGTTCTCGTCGTCGTCATCGGTGACCCCTGGTTGTCCCGCACATACGGTTTCGTGCTCTCCGCCCTTGCGACCGGCGGACTGCTGCTCCTCACCCGCCCGCTCACCCGAATACTCTCCGCCTGGGTTCCGCGCCCGCTGGCCGCGGCCTTCGCTCTGCCGCTCGCAGCGCAGTTGGCGTGTCAGCCGGTCCTGATCCTGCTCACCCCCACCATCCCCGCACTGGGCGTGCCAGCCAACCTCCTTGCGGCGCCTGCCGCACCGGTTGCCACCCTGCTCGGGCTCGGAGCCTGCATCCTCGCTCCCGTCCTGCCTCCGGTGGCCGTCATTCTGGTGTGGCTCGGCTGGATTCCGGCGACCTGGATCGCCGCGATCGCAACAACGGTGCACGGGCTGCCGGTCAACCGCCTGCCGTGGTTGCCGGGCGCGGAAGGCGCGCTCCTTCTCGCCGTCTTGACAGCGATTCTTCTCGTCGCGGTCCACTCAGCGCTTGCCGGGCGGAGCACGACTGCTGCCCTCTGCGCCGGGGCGCTCGTGGTGGCCGGCGGGGCGTATGCCGGTAGCGTCGCCGGTTCACGGATCGCCCCGGCTCTCTCGATGCCCGCCCACTGGACACATGCGGCCTGCGACGTCGGTCAGGGCGACGCCATCCTCGTCCGCGATGGGGGAGCGGTGGCTCTTCTCGACACAGGACCGGATGCCGCGCGACTGACCGCCTGTCTGGACGCACTGTCGATCGACCGATTGGATCTGCTCGTTCTTACCCATTTCGACCTCGACCATGTGGGCGGAGTCCCGGCGGTGATCGGACGGGCCGGCCTCGTACTCGCCGGGGAACCGCAGAACGCGTCGGACGAACACACCCTTGCCGATCTTGCAGCCGGAGGCGCCAGCATCCGTCGTGCCACCGCCGGGCTGAGCGGAACCCTCGGCCAGTCGCACTGGCGGGCACTCTGGCCGCCTCCCCGTGCCGGCCCGGTGTGGACCGGCAACGCCGGTAGCGTGACGCTGGTTTTCGAAACGTCCGACGGCATCCGCTCGTTGTTTCTCGGCGACCTCGATCAGAGTGCCCAGGAGCGGATCCTCGAAGAGCACGCTCTCGGCGGCCCGGTCGACCTCGTGAAGATGGCGCACCACGGGTCGGCAGACCAAAGCGACCGGATGTACGAAGAGGCCGGCGCACGACTGGCGCTCATCCCCGTCGGCGCAGAGAATCGCTACGGTCATCCGACCGCGGCCGCACTCGGCCTGCTCGAGGCGGCGGGCACGGCGGCGTTCCGCACCGACACCTGCGGGATGATCGTCGTCGGCGGTCTGGCCACCGGGCCGGTGGTGTGGACTGCTCGGCCCTGCTGACGCGCCCGGCGTCGGCGGTCGCCGGTAGGCTTGAGGTGTGAGGACGGTGGACTGTGGCAGCTGCGCGTAGCACGACAACGGCGAAAGCAGCCGCGAAGGTTGCGATTCCGCAATTGAGTTGGAACGCCATCCGCCCGGCGCCGATCGTGCTGGTCTCCGGCACGCAGGGATTCCTCGCCGATCGGGCGATCCGGATGCTCCGCGACTACCTCCGCGTCGAAGACCCGAGCCTCGAAGTGAACGACATCGAAGCGGACAGCTACGCCCCCGGTGAACTGATCACCCTTGCGAGCCCCTCTCTGTTCAACGAACCCCGGATGATCCGTGTGACGAACGTGGAGAAATGCTCAGACGAGTTCCTGTCCGAGGCGCTGTCGTATCTCGAATCTCCGGCGGAGGGCGCATACGTCGTGCTTCGCCACGCAGGGGGAGTACGCGGCAAGAAGCTTCTCGACGCGGTGCGCGCCTCCAAGGCGACGGCGATCGAAGTCGTCTGTGCTGAGCTCAAGAAGGAAAGCGACAAGTACGACTTCGCCGCGGCCGAGTTCAAGACGGCGGGCAAGGCGATCCGCCCTGCCGCCCTCCGGGCAGTGGTGTCCGCGTTCGCCGATGACCTCGCCGAACTCGCGGGGGCGTGTGCGCAACTGATCGCCGACAGCGGCTCAGAGGTGACCGAAGCCACGGTCACCCGTTACTACGGCGGGCGGGTCGAAACCAACGCCTTCGCCGTCGCCGACGCAGCCATCGCCGGGCGATACGCCGAAGCCCTCGTCGGCCTTCGTCACGCGCTCGCATCCGGTGCCGACCCGGTGCCGATCGTCGCCGCTTTCGCCAGCAAGCTCCGTACGATGGCGAAGGTTCAGGGTGGGCGGGGATCCTCCGCCGACCTCGCCCGTCAGTTCGGCCTCGCGCCCTGGCAGGTCGACCGGGCACGGCGAGACCTCGCCGGGTGGACTGACCGTGGCCTTGGCCGGTGCATCCAGGTTCTCGCTGACACCGACGCCAGCGTCAAGGGCGCCGGCCGCGACCCGGTCTACGCTCTCGAACGCATGATCCACACGATCGCACGCCGCGGCCGCTGAAAGGCGCGTTAACCACCACAGGCCCCGCCGAAGCGGAGCCTGTGGTGAAAAAGAGAGTGCTGCTTAGAGCGAAGCGACCTTCTTGGCGAGAGCCGACTTGCGGTTCGCTGCCTGGTTCTTGTGGATGACGCCCTTGCTCACGGCCTTGTCGAGCTTCTTCGCGGCGGTCTTCAGGGTGGACTCAGCCTGCGCCTTGTCGCCGGCGAGGATGGCTTCGCGAGCCTGGCGGACGACAGTCCGGAGCTGGCTCTTGATCGCCTTGTTGCGCTCCGTTGCCTTCTTGTTGGTGCCGATTCGCTTGATCTGCGACTTAATGTTTGCCACGTTTGATAGCTTTCCGTTGTATTTCGAATGGGATGTGCCACTGGGCGAGAGAGGGCGCTTCGCGGCGAAAATCGTGCGGGGCAACCCACACGCAAGTCAGGGAGTAACGATACCAGTTCCGGTGCCATTCTCGGAAATCTGCGGCGAATCGACAGCCAGCGCTCTCGCGGCATCCGTCACCGCCCGGGTGAACTCCTCCGGTTTGACGAGGCTGACCAGGTGCGTCGCCCGTGGCACGACAACGACGGATGCGTCGGGTCGCGCCGTGAGGAAAGCTCGCTGGGAGAGCCGGAAATGATCGAATCCGCCCATGACGAACCACACGGGACCCGGGTAGCGGCGGAGCCCGTCGAGCGGGTCGAGCGTGCCGACGGCTTTCAGCGTGCTGTCCATCACGTCGAGCGCTACGCCACCTGCCGACATGTCAGCCACAGCGTCGGCGGGGAGAAAGCGGCGCGCCATGGCGTCGTTCAGCCACGCTCCGCGGTCGGGGAGCCGGTGGATGACTCGGGCGAGCGCCCGGTAACCCCACAGCCCGACTCCGCGGGGAAGCGTCTGGCAACTGGCCGCCACGAGCCCGGTCACCCGACCGGGGAACCGGCCGGCGTAGTGGATGGAGAGGTAACCGCCGAGCGACAGGCCCACCAGGAGAACCGGGCCCCGATGGCGCGAGACGGAGTCGTCGATCGCCGACATCGCGCCGTCGATCGTGAACTCCTCACCGATCCGCGAGCCATGGCCGGGAAGATCGGGAGCGTCCACGTCGAATCCGGCATGCCTGAGGTCCTCCACCTGACGCCGCCACATCGTTCCGGACGTGCGAATGCCGTGAACGAGCACGATCGCGGGCAGGCGGGCCATCCTGTCATTGTGCCACCGGCATCCGACCGGGTCGATGGGCGAACTCACCCGGTGGCGGTTCATGGGACAATAGGGAGTTAGTCCGTCCCCACCCAGCTACAGACCCCTGAGGAACGCGTGAGCCCCAAAGCTGCGAAGGCACTCGAGCCTGCCGCTACCGACCCGTCGTTCATCCGCAACTTCTGCATCATCGCGCACATCGACCACGGTAAGTCGACATTGGCCGACCGGATGCTGTCGGTCACCGGTGCGGTCGCCGATCGCGACATGCGCGCCCAGTACCTCGACCGGATGGACATCGAGCGCGAACGCGGCATCACCATCAAGAGCCAGGCGGTGCGGATGCCGTGGGAACTCGATGGACAGACCTACGCGCTCAACATGATCGACACGCCTGGGCACGTCGACTTCACCTACGAAGTGTCCCGCTCGCTCGCCGCCTGCGAGGGAGCGATCCTCCTCGTCGACGCCGCCCAGGGAATCGAAGCGCAGACCCTCGCCAACCTGTACCTGGCGATGGAGAACGACCTCGAGATCATCCCGGTCCTCAACAAGATCGACCTGCCAGCGGCCGACCCGGAGAAGTACGCCAAGGAGCTCGCCAACCTCATCGGCGGCCGGCCCGAAGACGTGCTGAAGGTGTCAGGCAAAACCGGCGCCGGCGTCGAGGAACTGCTCGACCGCGTCGTCCAGCGCATCCCGAACCCGGTCGGCGACCCGAACGCACCCACCCGGGCCATGATCTTCGACTCGGTCTACGACACCTACCGCGGGGTCATCACCTACGTGCGGAAGATCGACGGGCACCTCAGCCCCCGCGAACGCATCCAGATGATGTCGACCCGAGCCGTCCACGAACTGCTGGAGATCGGCGTCAGCTCCCCGGAGCCCGTGCCCACCCAGGGCCTCGGCGTCGGTGAGGTCGGCTACCTCATCACGGGTGTGAAGGACGTCCGCCAGTCGAAAGTCGGCGACACCGTCACCACCGCGATGAAACCAGCCACCGTAGCGCTGCCCGGATACACCGACCCGAAACCGATGGTGTTCTCCGGCCTGTACCCGATCGACGGGAGCGACTACCCGGTTCTCCGTGACGCGCTCGACAAGCTCAAGCTTTCGGACGCTTCGCTCAACTACGAGCCGGAGACATCCGTCGCCCTCGGTTTCGGTTTCCGCTGCGGATTCCTCGGGCTTCTCCACCTCGAAATCGTCACCGAACGCCTCGAGAGAGAGTTCAACCTCGACCTCATCGCGACAGCGCCGAGCGTGACCTATGAGGTGACGACCGACGACAAGAAGACCGTCACGGTCACCAACCCGAGCGAGTTCCCCGGCGGGAAGATCGCGTCGGTCGAAGAGCCGATGGTCAAGGTCGGCATCCTCGCCCCGAAGGATTACGTCGGCACGATCATGGAACTCTGCCAGGGCCGCCGTGGCACCCTCCTCGGCATGGAGTACTTCGGTGAGGACCGGGTCGAGCTGCGCTACACCATGCCGCTCGGCGAGATCGTCTTCGACTTCTTCGACCACCTCAAAAGCCGCACCCAGGGCTACGCATCGCTCGACTATGAACCGTCCGGATCGCAGACCGCCGACCTGGTCAAGGTCGACATCCTGCTGCAGGGCGAACAGGTTGACGCGTTCAGCGCCATCGTGCACCGCGAGAAGGCATACGCCTACGGCCTGCTGATGACCGAACGGCTGAAGAAACTCATCCCGCGCCAGCAATTCGAGGTGCCGATCCAGGCCGCCATCGGCGCGCGGATCATCGCCCGTGAGTCTGTCCGCGCCATGCGAAAGGATGTTCTCGCCAAATGCTACGGCGGTGACATCAGCCGCAAGCGCAAACTGCTCGAGAAGCAGAAAGAGGGCAAGAAGCGCATGAAGATGGTCGGCAGGGTGGAGGTCCCGCAAGAGGCTTTCATCGCCGCGCTGTCCGGAGAGACCGAGACGAAAGAAAAGAAGTAGCGGATGCGGCGAAGCAACTTCGAGGACCAGCCGGTCGACTACGCAGCAGTCGGCGCCACTCAGGCGCACGACCTGATGCAGTATCCGCCGCGCGGGTTCACGCCGTTCGAGGCAACCACCCGGCTGGGAAGCGGTGTGGAGCGGTTCTCCGCCGCCTCGGCGTCGTTGCTCAGCTGGGAGATCCAGCGGCGCTCCGGTATCGATGTGCTCGACGTGAAGGCTGACTCGAGCCAGCGCTACGGTGGCATCCGCTATGACGAAGACGGGACGGCCCTCGAGCCGATCGCTGTGTCGACCGAGCAGCGATTCGCCGCTGACGGCACGCCGTACATCGCCTCCGGGTCAACGGCGCGACTCCGCGGACGGGTCGGGTCGTTCCATATGGATGAGCGCATCCGGATCGTCTTTGTTCTCGAGGAACCGACCGTCGTCGCTTTCGCCTATGGGACCGTCGGCGGCAACCGGGTCAGCGGCGAGGAACTCTTCCGGGTCGAACACCGCGAAGACGACTCGGTCTGGTTCAGCGTGCGCTCGTTCACCCGGCCGATTTCGCTCACGTACCGGCTGTTCCCGCCGATCCTGAAGCTGCGACGCAAGGCATTCACGACGGCGTACCTGCGGGCGCTGTCGCCGTTGTGGTCGAACCCGACGGCCTGACGTGCGCGCCTCCTCCCTCCGGCACCGCTGATGGCCGGCCCCCAGCTGATCGCCGATCCGGCACCCGTCGACGGTGCTCTGCCCGACTCTGTGCTCGACGGAGCCGAGGAGCGGATGCTGTCGGTGTACCTTCACGTACCGTTCTGCCGGGTGCGTTGCGGTTACTGCGATTTCAACACCTACACCGCGACGGAACTGCGTGGTGCGAAGCAGTCGGATTACGCCAGCGAGGCATCCGCCGAAGTCGCGTTCGCAGGGGCCACCCTGCGACGGACCGGACTGCCGGAGCGCCCCGCGTCGACGGTCTTCTTCGGCGGGGGAACCCCGACGCTGCTTCCCGCCGATGACCTCATCCGGATGCTCGATTCGGTCCGGACATCGATCGGGCTCGCCGCTGACGCCGAAATCACGACTGAGGCCAACCCCGACTCGGTCGACGCCGACTACCTGTCCACACTGGCTGACGCCGGGTTCACGCGTGTCTCCTTCGGAATGCAGTCGGCGGTTCCGCACGTCCTGGCGACACTCGAAAGAACGCACGACCCGGACCGCGTACCGCTCGTCGTCGAGTGGGCACGCCGGGCCGGCCTCCAGGTCAGTGTCGACCTCATCTACGGCACCCCGGGGGAGAGTCTCGACGATTGGACCCGGTCGGTCGACGCCGCCCTCGCGACGAACCCGGACCACCTCTCGGCCTACTCGCTGATCGTGGAAGCCGGCACAAAACTCGCCCGGCAGATCAAATCCGGTGTCGTCGCCCAGCCGGATGAGGATCTCCAGGCCGACATGTACGAACTGGTGGACGCCAAACTGACCGCGGCCGGATTCTCCTGGTACGAAGTGAGCAACTGGTCGACCGGGTCGGAATCGCGCTCGCGCCACAACCTCGCCTACTGGCGCAGCCAGGACTGGTGGGGAATCGGTCCTGGCGCGCACAGCCACGTGGGCGGCGTCCGCTGGTGGAACGTCAAGCACCCGGCTGCCTATGCCGGTCGGATGAGCGAGGGCCTGTCGCCTGGAGCGGGCCGAGAGACCCTCTCGACCGAGACCCGTGAACTGGAACGGATCCTGCTCCTCACCCGGACCCGGGACGGCATCCCGATCCCGACGCTTCCTTCGACGTCGCGTGTCGCCGTCGCCGGTCTGATCGCCGACGAACTCGTCAACGCGGAAGCCGCCCTGCGCGGTCGAGTGGAACTGACCCTGCGCGGGCGGCTTCTGGCTGATGCGGTGGTCCGCCGGCTGACAGTGTGAGCC
>NZ_JBKJWH010000194.1:0-6578 GCF_046716805.1 Mycetocola sp.
CGTGAAACCGGCATCCGTGCCAGACGAAGGAACCGAACACCGCCGGCCCCGGGTTCATGTGGCGCAGATGACGCAAAACCGCCCGTGAAACCGGCATCTGTGCCAGACGAAGGAACCGAACACGGCCGGCCCGGGTTCATGCGACGCAGATGACGCGAAACCGCCCGTGGAACCGGCATCTGTGCCAGATGATGGAACCGAACACGACCGGCCCGGGTTCATGCGACGCGCATGACGCAAAACCGCCCGTGGAACCGGCATCCGTGCCAGACGAAGGAACCGAACACCGCCGGCCCCGGGTTTATGTGGCGCGGATGACGCGAAACTGCCCGTGGAACCGGCATCCGTGCCAGAGGAACCGAACACGGCCGGCCCGGGTTCATGTGACGCAGATGTCGCAAAAACCGCCACATAACCGGCATTTGCGATGGATGAGCCGGAGCCCGTGGCTGCGCAGACCTTCATCCGTGCGAAATGGAGAAGCAACCCAGGCGGGCGACGAAGTCCTGTGGCCAAGGTGTGGTCGGGCGCCCATGGGCGCCGGTGCAGGACTTCACCGCCCGCCGTCTGAGTAGAGCCCACACGCGTGGCGATCCCGGCTCTGTCGGATGCCCAACGTAGGCTGGCACGGTGATCTCAAGCGTACGCGGAACAGTGCTCTCAGCCGTCGGCGGCAACGTCGTTCTCGAGGTCGGCGGGATCGGCTACGCCGTCCAGGTCACCCCGGAACACGCCCTCGCACTCCGGGTCGGCGATCAGGCTTTCGTACACACCTCCTTCATCGTCCGTGAGGACTCGATGAGCCTGTTCGGCTTCGAAACGCGCGAGCAGCTCGCGGTCTTCGAGCTGCTCACCGGCGTCACCGGCGTCGGACCCAAGTCGGCCCTCGGCGTCCTGTCCGTGCTCGGCCCCGGCCAGATCGCGACGGCCGTCGCAACGGAGGACGACGCCGTCTTCCGCACGGTCTCCGGCATCGGTCCGAAGACCGCGAAACTGATCGTCGTCTCCCTCGCCGGCAAACTCATCGCCCACGCTGAACCGGCCAAACGCGCCGCGGCCACTCCGACCGGCGACCAGGTCGTCGTCGCCCTCGTCGGACTGGGCTGGTCAGAGAAGGTCGCCGTCGACGCGGTAGCGAACGTCATTTCTTCGAACCCGGATGCCGCCACATTCCCTGTGCAGACGCTCCTGCGCCTCGCACTCGCCCAGCTCGGCCCGGCCCAGCACAGCGCAGCATCCACGGCCCGCGCATGAGCGACCTTGGTTTCGACCTCACCGACCCGGCACCGGAGTCCGACGCCGAGCTCGTCTTCGAGGGCGCCCTGCGCCCCCAGAGCCTCGGCGAGTTCGTTGGGCAGACCAAAGTTCGCGGCCAGCTCGAACTGCTGCTCAAGGCCGCGGCGATCCAGGGTCGCACACCCGATCACATCCTGCTGGCAGGCCCTCCAGGACTCGGCAAGACCACCCTCGCCATGATCGTCGCGCATGAGAGCCAGAAGCCGCTTCGCATGTCGAGCGGCCCCGCGATCCAGCATGCGGGCGACCTCGCCGCCGTGCTCTCCAGCCTCGTGCCGGGCGAAGTACTCTTCATCGACGAAATCCACCGGATGGCGCGCTCCGCCGAAGAGATGCTCTACCTGGCCATGGAGGACTTCCGGATCGACATCATGGTCGGCAAAGGCCAGGGTGCGACGTCGGTGCCCCTCGACCTCGCGCCGTTCACCCTCGTCGGTGCGACGACACGGTCGGGGCTGTTGCCCAACCCCCTTCGTGACCGATTCGGTTTCACAGCCCACCTCGAGTTCTACGATGCGCCCGAACTGGAGCAGGTGCTGCACCGTGCCGCACGGATGCTCAACTTCCCGATCGACGACAACGCCCTGGCCGAAATCGCCGGCCGATGCCGCGGCACTCCGCGCATCGCGAACCGGCTGCTGCGCCGGGTGCGTGACTACGTGCTCGTGCACCGCACCGACGCCGACAAAGCATCCGTTCGCGCGGCGCTCAACCTCTACGACGTCGACGAACTGGGGCTGGACCGCCTCGACCGTGCGGTGATGGAAATCATGCTCACCCGGTTCGGGGGAGGCCCGGTCGGGCTCAATACGCTCGCCGTCTCCGTCGGCGAAGAAGCGGAAACCGTGGAGAGCGTTGTCGAACCGTTCCTGGTCCGGATCGGCCTGATCACCCGCACGCCACGCGGGCGGATGGCGACACCTGAGGCGTTCGCCCACTTCGGGGTTAGCCGTGCTCAAGGTTCTCTGCTGCCCGATGTTCTATAATTCTTAATTGGCCTCTCGGCCTCACCCCCAACCTTGCGGTGTTCTCATCGCGGAAGGCTTCACAGAACCCATGATTCTTGACCCGCTCAGCATCGGCATGCTCGCCATCCTCGCCGTCCTCATCTTCTTCATGTTCCGGAATGGACAGAAGCGCAAGAAGGACCTCGAAGAGAAGCAGACGAAGATTGTCCCCGGCGCAGAGGTGATGACCAACTTCGGTGTCTTCGGCACCATCCTCAGCGTGAACGACGAGAAGGTCCAGGTCGAGACCAGCCCGGGCAACGTGCTCACCGTCCACAAGCAGACCATCGTGCGCTTCCTCGATGAGGAGCGGACGACCGAGGTTGCAGACGACGTCTCGGACAGCGCTCCCGACCAGGTCAACGAAGACCACCCCACCTACCCCGCCGCACCCGAGTTCGGTGAGGTCGCCGACACCACCGACACCAAGCCGGCTTCCGATTCACGTGAGAAGAACACCGACCAGTAGTCTTCCTGAGGGGCGAGGCGCGTTTTCGGCGCCCGCCCCCGAATCTGCACCACCTCGAAGCGTCCGTCTCGCCTTCCGGCTGCGATGGACGGTCATAGAAAGCTGAGTACGCCGTTGGCACAGTCGAAGTTGTCGCCTACCCGCATGGCGGGACGCTCCCTGTCCTGGCTGGGTGTCATCACCCTTGCTCTCCTCGCCATCCTCATCGGCGGCATCCTTCTGAGCAACGCGAGCTGGGCGCCGAAACTCGCGCTCGACCTCGAGGGCGGCACGCAGATCATCCTGCAGCCGAACATCGAGGACGGCAGCCAGGCCACCCAGGAACAGCTCAACCAGGCTGTCTCGATCATCCGCCAGCGCGTCGACGCCTCCGGTGTGTCCGAAGCTGAGGTGAACACCGAGGGCAACAACGTCGTCGTTTCCATCCCCGGGAAAGCCGATGAGGAAACACGCAAGCGCATCGAGGCATCCGCGAAACTGGAATTCCGCCCGGTCCTCGTCGCCGGGCAGCCCTCGAACACCTTCGTGGGGGAGGACGGAACCGAAACCCCGTACCCGACGCCGGACCCCGCCCTGCCCAACACTCCGACGGCCGAACCGACCAGCCCGAGCGACCTGAGCCAGGTCACGCCAGCACTGCAGGCGAAATTCCAGGCATTCGACTGCAACCAGCCCGTTGAAGCCGGTGTGGTACAGCCCGCCGACGAGCCGATCGTCGCCTGCGAAGTCGACGGCAGTGTGAAGTACATCCTCGGCCCGGTCGAGGTCGAGGGATCGCAGATCACCGACGCCACGAACGGAATGCGCACCACCCAGACCGGCGCGACCACCGGCGAATGGGCCGTGAACCTCAAATTCAATCGTGAAGGCACCGAGGAATTCGCAGACGTCACCAGCCGGCTGAACGGCCTGCCGAGCCCGCAGAACCAGTTCGCCATCGTGCTGGACAACCAGGTCATCTCCGCACCGCAGACTCTCGCTGTCATCTCCGACGGAAGACCCGAGATCTCCGGCAACTTCACGCAGGAGACCTCGAAGACGCTCGCCGACCAGTTGAAGTACGGCGCGCTGCCGATCAGCTTCGTCGTGCAGAGTTCGGACCAGATCTCCGCGACGCTGGGTTCCAGCAAGCTTCAGATCGGAATCCTCGCCGGAATCATCGGCCTTGTCCTCGTCGCCATCTACACCCTGTTCCAGTACCGCCTGCTCGGCTTCGTGACGCTCGCGTCCCTTGTTGTGGCCGGCGTGCTGACCTACCTCGTGATCGCTATCCTGTCGTGGCGCAACGGGTACCGGCTGTCGCTCGCGGGTGTCGCCGGGTTGATCGTGGCGATCGGTTTCACGGCCGACTCGTTCATCGTGTACTTCGAACGAATTCGCGACGAGTTGAGAGACGGTCGAGGCCTCGAGTCAGCGGTCGAGGCCGGCTGGCGCCGCGCCAAACGGACCATCTACGCATCCAAGGGCGTCAACGTCCTCGCCGCCGTCGTGCTGTACATCCTCGCCGTCGGCAACGTGAGGGGCTTCGCGTTCACGCTCGGTGTCACCACCATCATCGACATCCTCGTGGTCCTTCTCTTCACCCACCCGACGCTCCAGCTTCTGGCCCGTACGCGGTTCTTCTCGAGCGGTCACCCGCTCTCGGGCCTGGATCCGAACGCGCTCGGTGCCGTCTACCGGGGCCGCGCACAATTCCGTGCGCCGACCGAGGTCAGCAAGGTGAAGGCAGCAAAGTCCAGTCGCGAGGCAACCAAACGCCAGACGATCGCAGAACGCAAACAGGCCGAACTGATCGCCACCGGCGGCACGAAGAGCCAGGAGAAGGATTCCTAATGGCAAGCCTCACCTCATTCGGCAACGACCTCTACACCGGTAAACGCTCGATCGACTTCGTCGCGAACCGTAAAGTCTGGTTCAGCGTCGCCATCGCACTCGTGCTCCTCTCGATCCTCGTCCCGATCGTCAAGGGCGGCTTCAACCTGAGCTTCGAGTTCACCGGCGGGTCCCAGTTCACGATCTCCCCGGTGGCATCCGCAGACCAGAACAAGGCGACGGATGCTGTCGCGAGCGTCGTTCCCGAAGCAGTCGCGAAAGTGACCACCGTCGGCGACGACTCGGTGCGGGTGCAGACGAACGAGCTGTCCAACGACCAGACCGACGACGTCACCGGCGCCCTCGCCACCGCATTCGACGTGGATCCGAGTGCCGTCACGACGTCGTTCATCGGCGCCTCCTGGGGCGCTGATGTCACCCGGCAGGCCATTACCAGCCTTGTTGTCTTCCTCGCGCTCGCGTTCATCACCATGGCGCTGTACTTCCGCACCTGGAAGATGTCGGCGGCTGCGATGATCGCTCTGCTCGACGTGCTCGTCATCACCCTCGGTGTTTATGCACTCAGCGGGTTCGAGATCAGCCCGGCGGCCATCATCGGCTTCCTCACCATCCTCGGCTACTCGCTGTACGACACCGTCGTGGTGTTCGACAAGATCCGCGAGAACACGAGCGAGGACGGGGAGAACTCGCCGAGGACCTTCGCCGAATCGGTGAACCTCGCCGTCAACCAGACCCTCGTGCGCTCGATCAACACGTCGGTCGTCGCCGCGTTGCCCGTGGCATCCATCCTGCTGATCGGTGACTTCGTGCTCGGAGCTGAGACGCTCCGCGACATCTCCCTCTCCCTCTTCGTCGGCATCCTCGTGGCCACCTACTCCACGATCTTCGTCGCAGCGCCGCTCTACGCCCTGTTCCGGCAGAACGAACCGGAGATCCAGAAGCGAGACGCCAGAATCCTCGAAGCGCGGAAGCGATCCATCGAGCCCGTCGTCGCACCCGCGATCTGACCGTTCCGCGGGATAATAGAGCGTAAGGAGGGAAGCGATGACTGAAACACAATCGTCAAGCGCCTCCCTGCGCCGCCTCGTTCCGCGGATCTTCTCGAAGGCCCAACCCGCGGGCGCGGTCGACCGGCTGGTGCGTACCGCTCGGATGCACCATCCGAAGGCCGACCTCTCCATCATCGAACGCGCCTACACCGTCGCGGAGAAGGCTCACCGGGGGCAGAAGCGGCAGAGCGGCGAGCCGTACATCACGCACCCTGTCGCGGTGGCACAGATCCTCGCCGACCTGGGAATCGGCCCGAAGACCCTCGCGGCCGCTCTCCTGCATGACACCGTCGAGGACACCGGCTACCCGCTCGATGAGCTGCGAGCTGAATTCGGCGACGAGGTCGCGATGCTTGTCGACGGCGTCACGAAACTCGACAAGGTCAAGTACGGCGAGAGCGCTCAAGCCGAGACCGTCCGCAAGATGATCGTGGCGATGTCCAAGGACATCCGTGTCCTTGTGATCAAGCTCGCCGACCGCCTGCACAACGCCAGGACCTGGGGCTTCGTCCCACCCGAGAAGGCCGCGAAGAAGGCGACAGAGACGCTCGAGATCTACACGCCTCTCGCGCACCGTCTCGGTATCCAGACGATCAAGTGGGAACTGGAAGACCTGTCCTTCGCCGTGCTGTACCCGAAGCTGTACGCCGAGATCGAGAGCCTCGTCAAGCAGCGGACGCCGCAGCGTGAAGAGCTCGTTCACCAGGTGATCGACTCGGTCAACGACGACCTCAAAGCCGCGAAGATCCGTGGCAAGGTCGTCGGCCGGCCGAAGCAGTACTACTCGATCTACCAGAAAATGATCGTTCGCGGCCGCGACTTCGACGAGATCTACGACCTCATCGGCATCCGCATCCTGGTGAACTCTGTGCGTGACTGTTACGCCGTGCTCGGCGCCATCCACGCACGGTGGACGCCGATTCC
>NZ_JBKJWH010000195.1:0-9231 GCF_046716805.1 Mycetocola sp.
CCCTGGCCGGCGAAGACGCCGGCCAGGCGATTGGCGAAGCCGAGGCTCATGCGAGCAGCGCCCGGTCCTCGGCGTACTCCTGCAGCGACCGGACTTCGAAGCCGTTGCGCACAGCCTCGATCGACGCGACCGCCGCGGTCAGTTCCGCGATGGTCGTGAACAGCGGCTTGTCCTCGGCAACGGCGGCGGCGCGGATCTCATACCCGTCCGCGCGGCCGCTGCGGCCGGACGGCGTGTTGATGACGATGTCGACCTCGTGCCGGTTGATCAGCTCCACGATCGACGGTTCACCCAACTCGGACTCTTCGCCCTCGCTGAACTTGCGGACCGTGCGGGCCGAGATGCCGTTGCGGTTGAGGATCTCCGCGGTGCCGACGGTGGCGAGGATGTCGTAGCCGAGTTCGGAGAGGCGGAGGATCGGGAGCACGATCGAGCGCTTGTCGCGGTCGGAGACCGAGACGAACACGGTGCCGGTGAGCGGAACGCCGCCGTACGCCGCCGTCTGACTCTTCGCGAAGGCGCGCGGGAAGTCCTTGTCGATTCCCATCACCTCACCGGTGGACCGCATCTCCGGGCCGAGGATGGAGTCGACGATCCGGCCGTCCTTGGTGCGGAACCGCTTGAACGGCAGCACGGCTTCCTTGACGGAGACCGGGGAATCCATCGGGATCCGTGACCCGTCCACCGGGGGCAGCAGACCGGATTCCTTGAGCTCCGCGATGGTTGCGCCGGTCATCACGAGGGATGCGGCCTTGGCCAGCGGGATCCCGAGCGCCTTGGAGACGAACGGCACAGTGCGGGAAGCCCGCGGATTCGCCTCGAGCACGTAGAGGATGCCTGCACCGATCGCGAACTGCACGTTCAGGAGTCCCTGGACGCCGATACCCGCGGCGATGGCGAGGGTCGCCTCACGGACCCGGTCGATCTGCGCACGGCCAAGAGAGATGGGCGGCAGCGTGCAGCTCGAGTCGCCGGAGTGGATGCCGGCCTCTTCGATGTGCTCCATCACGCCGCCGATGTACAGCTCGGTTCCGTCGTAGATGGCGTCGACGTCGATCTCGATGGCGTCGTCGAGGAACCGGTCGACCAGCAGCGGGTGCTGCGGGCCGATGATGCCCTGGTCCGCCGTCCGGAGGAAGTAGTCGCGAAGCGACGCGCTGTCGTAGACGATCTCCATGCCACGCCCGCCGAGCACGAAGCTCGGGCGGACGAGCACCGGATAGCCGATGTCCTCGGCGATGGTGACGGCGCCATGAACTTCGGTGGCCGTGCCGTTCTTCGGGGAGAGCAGGCCGGCGGCGTCCAGGATCTGCGAAAACTCCCCCCGCTCCTCGGCGAGGTTGATCGCCTCGGGCGTGGTGCCGAGGATCGGGATGCCTGCGGCCTTGAGCCCGGCGGCGAGCCCCAGCGCGGTCTGGCCGCCCAGCTGGACGACGACGCCGACGAGTTCGCCGGATGTGCTCTCGGCGTGGATCACCTCGAGAACGTCTTCGAGCGTCAGCGGCTCGAAGTAGAGCCGGTCGCTGGTGTCGTAGTCCGTCGAGACGGTCTCCGGGTTGCAGTTGATCATGATCGTTTCGAACCCGGCGTCGCGGAGCGCGAAGGAGGCGTGGACGCAGGAGTAGTCGAACTCGATGCCCTGCCCGATCCGGTTCGGTCCCGAGCCGAGGATGACGACCTTGCGGCGGTCGGACGGAGTGACCTCGGTCTCCTCGTCGTAGCTGGAGTAGTGGTACGGCGTGAGCGCCGGGAACTCCCCCGCGCAGGTGTCGACGGTTTTGAACACCGGGCGCACGTCGAGGATGTGACGCACTTCCCGCACCTCCGCCTCACCGAAACCACGCAACTGCCCGATCTGAACGTCCGAGAAACCGTGGTTCTTGGCGGTGGTGAGCACGTCGGTGTCGAGCCGGGCGGCATCCCGGATGTAGTCCGCCACCTCGTTGATCAGCACGATCTGGTCGAGGAACCACGGGTCGATTTTCGTGGCTTCGAACAGCTGCTCAGCCGTTGCGCCGAGGCGCAGGGCCTGCTGGACGACGACGATGCGGCCGTCGGTCGGCACCGCGGCGATCTCGAGAAGTTCCTCGATGGACCGGTTTTCCTCGCCCCAGTGGAAGCTCGAGCCGCGCTTTTCCAGCGAGCGCAGTGCCTTCTGGAGAGCTGTCGCGAAGTTACGCCCGATGGCCATCGCCTCACCGACCGACTTCATGGTGGTGGTGAGCGTGGCATCCGCCGCCGGGAACTTCTCGAACGCGAACCGCGGAACCTTGACAACGACGTAGTCGAGGGTCGGTTCGAAGCTCGCCGGCGTGACCTTCGTGATGTCGTTCGGAATCTCGTCGAGGTGATACCCGATGGCCAGTTTGGCGGCGATCTTCGCGATCGGGAAGCCCGTGGCCTTCGAGGCGAGGGCGCTCGAGCGGGAGACCCGGGGGTTCATCTCGATGACGATGATGCGGCCGTCTGCGGGGTCGATGGCGAACTGGATGTTGCAGCCGCCGGTGTCCACGCCGACGGCGCGGATGATGTCGATGCCGATGTCACGGAGTTTCTGGTACTCCCGGTCGGTCAACGTGAGCGCCGGAGCGACGGTGATCGAGTCACCGGTGTGCACGCCGACGGGGTCGACGTTCTCGATCGAGCAGACGACGACCGTGTTGTCGGCGGTGTCGCGCATGAGTTCGAGTTCGTATTCCTTCCAGCCGAGGATCGACTCCTCGAGGAGGACCTCGGTGGTGGGGCTCTGGTGCAACCCGTCGGTGACCATCCGGACAAGTTCGTCCCGGGTGTACGCGAACCCGGAGCCGAGCCCGCCCATCGTGAAGGACGGGCGAATGACGAGCGGGTAGCCGAGGTCCTCGGCGAAACCGATCGCTTCGTCGACGGTGTGCGCGATGTACGACTTTGCGACGTCAGCGCCGCACTCGATCACCAGGTCCTTGAAGATCTGGCGGTCTTCACCCCTGTTGATCGCCTCGAAGTTCGCCCCGATCAGTTCGACGTCGTACTTCTCCAGGATGCCGTGCTCGTGCAACTGGATCGCTGCGTTGAGGGCTGTCTGCCCACCCAGAGTGGGCAGGATGGCATCCGGTTTTTCCTTCGCGATGATCGTCTCGAGGACTTCCCACGTGATCGGTTCGATGTAGGTGGCGTCAGCGAAATCGGGGTCGGTCATGATCGTTGCCGGGTTCGAGTTCACGAGGATGACGCGGACGCCCTCTTCGCGGAGAACACGACAGGCCTGGGTGCCTGAGTAGTCGAATTCGGCCGCCTGGCCGATGACGATCGGGCCTGAGCCGATGACAAGGACGCTCTGGATGTCGTCGCGCTTGGGCATTAGTTGTTGTCTCCTGCTGAGTTGGACCGGTTCGAGATCACGAGGTCGCGGAACCGATCGAAGAGGTGGTTGGCGTCGTTGGGCCCGGCAGCTGCCTCGGGGTGGTACTGCACGCTGAAAGCGGGAATGTCGAGGCAGGCGAGCCCTTCGACGACCTGGTCGTTGAGGCTGTAGTGGCTGACGGTGACCCGGCCGAAGCCCTCCGGCGACTGGTGCTCGCCTTCGATCGGCAGGTCGACGGCGAAGCCGTGGTTCTGCGAGGTGATCTCGACCCTGCCTGTCGCCTTCTCCAGTACCGGCTGGTTGATGCCGCGGTGCCCGAACGGCAGTTTGTATGTGCCGAAGCCGAGCGCCCGGCCGAGCAGCTGGTTGCCGAAGCAGATCCCGAAGAACGGGACGTCTTTGCGGAGGACCTCACGCAGCAGGGTGACGTGGTCGTCGGATGCAGCGGGGTCGCCGGGGCCGTTGGAGAAGAACAGCGCGTCGGGCTTCAGCGACAGGACGTGTTCGGCGGTGACGTTCTGCGGCAGCACGAGCACGTCGAAGCCGCGCTCGGACAGGTACTTGACGGTGGAGGTTTTGATGCCGAGGTCGAGAACGGCGACACGGCCGACCCGATCACCGGTCGCCGGCACTTCGTATGGGTCGATGGTGGAAACGTCGTGCGAGAGGTTCCTGCCGGTCATCGGTGCACCCTGTCGCACCTGGTCCAGCTGGTCACCTTCGGAGAGTTCGAAGAACTCACCGGAGAAGATTCCCGCACGCATGGCGCCCTGCGACCGGATGTGGCGGGTCACGGCGCGAGTGTCGATGTTGCTGATTCCGACGACACCGCTCGACGTGAGGTCGTTGTCGAGGCTGTCTTCGGCGCGGAAGTTGGAGACGACGCGGGAGGGGTCGCGGACGACGAAGCCCGCAGCCCAGATTTGCTTCGACTCCATGTCTTCGTTGTTCACACCGGTGTTGCCGATGTGCGGCGCGGTCATCAGCACGATCTGTGCGGCGTACGACGGGTCGGTCAGAGTCTCCTGGTAGCCGGTCATGCCGGTGGCGAACACGGCTTCGCCGAGGGTTCTACCGGTGGCACCGTAGGCGCGGCCGACGTAGCGGTTGCCGTCCTCGAGGACGAGGACGGCTGGTGTCGCCGAGCCGAAAGGTGAGCTGCTCATTATTTCTCGCTCTCAGTGGAGGTTATGGAGTCCGTAGGCGCGGGCCGGGCCGGCGCGGGGATCAGGGACAGAAGGGTGGAAAGGACGCGGCTGTGCTGCGGCGGGTCGATCACCCGGAGGTAGCTGTCGACATCCGTCTCGCCTGAGCGCCAGGAGAGGGCGATCAGTCCGTCGGACTCGACCACCCGGTCGATGGTCCAGGTGGCCGGCTGCGCCGACCGGAGCTGGGCGGACGCGAGGAAGATCGGGTCCTGGCCCGGGACGGCGAGGACGACACCCTCGTCGGCGAGCGTCAGTTCGGCACGCGCACGGAACGCGAGCCCACGGATGGCGAGGCGTTCGAGCGGCAGCCCGGCTTTCGTCGTCGCGACGTAGAGCACGTCGGTGACGAGGATGGGGTGGATGCCGTCCGCCGGGAGCGACTGCCCGGCGGCCACGCCGGCATCACGTCGCGAGCGCGCCCGCCAGGCCAGCCACATACCGAGCAGCAGGAGGGCGAGCAATCCGAGGACGAGTGCCGCGGGGATCAGGCGGTCAGACATGAGCGGCCATCCTCTGCTCGGCGGCGGTGCGGGCGACTTCGTCGGCCGGGCGGAGTTGCCCGTCGAGGACGGTGGCGAAACCGGAGTGGAAGGTCGCGACCACGCGGCCCGGGAGGGTCCGGCCCAGGAACGGCGAGTTCACCCCTTTGCCGGCGAGGTCGGCGGTGCCGAAGTCGCGGCTGGCCGATGGGTCGTACAGCGTCACCTGGCCCGGGGCGCCGGCGACGAGGCCCTGACCGTGGCTGGTAATCCGTCCGATCCGCGCCGGCTCCGAGGAGAGCACGCGGGCGACGTCGGTCCAGTCCAGCTGGCCGGTCTCGACGACGGATGCGTGCACGACGCTCAGTGCGGACTCGAGGCCGACCATGCCGTTGGCGGCCGCATCCCACTCGCAATCCTTGTTCTCGACCGGGTGGGGTGCATGGTCGGTGGCGACGATGTCGATGGTGCCGTCGGCCAGCGCTTCGCGGAGCGCGAGGACGTCTTCCCGGCGGCGGAGCGGCGGGTTCACCTTGTAGCGGGCGTCGAAGCTGCGCACGAGTTCCTCGTCGAGAAGCAGGTGGTGCGGTGTCACCTCGGCGGTGACGCGGATGCCGCGGGCTTTCGCCCAGCGCAGGACGTCGACCGAACCTGCCGTGGAGACGTGGCAGATGTGAAGGCTCGAGCCGACGTGTTCGGCGAGCAGGACATCGCGGGCGATGATCGACTCTTCGGCGACCGCGGGCCAGCCGGTGAGGCCGAGTTCACCGGAGACGGCGCCTTCGTTCATCTGCGCGCCGACGGTGAGGCGCGGCTCCTGGGCGTGCTGCGCGATCACCCCGTCGAACGACTTGACGTATTCGAGGGCACGGCGCATGAGCACCGGGTCCCAGACGCAGGCGCCGTCGTCGGAGAACACCCGGACCCGGGCGCGGGAGGATGCCATGGCGCCGAGCTCGGCGAGCCGAACGCCTTCGAGGCCGACGGTGACGGCGCCGATCGGCTGCACCGTCGCGTAGCCGGCCTGTTCGCCGAGCGAAAGTTCCTGTTCGACGACCCCGGCGGTGTCGGCGACCGGTGAGGTGTTCGCCATGGCGAAGACAGCGGTGAAGCCGCCGACCGCGGCCGCCTGGGTGCCGGTGAGCACCGTTTCGCTCTGCTCGTAACCGGGTTCACGGAGGTGGGTGTGCAGGTCGACGAGGCCGGGCAGCGCGAGCAGGCCATCGGCGTCGATGCGATCGGCGCCGGCGGCGGAGAGCCCGGTGCCGAGCTCGGCGATGCGGCCGTCCCTGAGCACCAGGTCAGTTCGCGTTCCGTCCGGTAAGGAGGCGCCGGAAATCAGGTAGGTGTTCGTCATTTCTTAGTTCTCCCGATCGCCGGAAAGCAGCAGGTACAGTGCGGCCATTCGCACGGAAACCCCGTTGGTGACTTGCTCGCGCACGGTGGACATGGGCGAATCGGCGGCAGCAGCGGAAATTTCGAGGCCCCGGTTCATGGGTCCGGGGTGCATGACAATGGTAGCCGGGTCCAACCTGTGCAGCCGCCCGTCGTCGAGCCCCCAGCGTCTCGAATACTCGCGGCTGTTGGGGAAGAAGGCGTCGCGCATCCGTTCGCCCTGGATGCGGAGCATCATCACGACGTCCGGACCTGCGGCCAGTGCGTCGTCGAGGTCGTAGCCGATGGTCACCGGCCAGGCCCGGGTGTCGACCGGGACGAGGGTCGGCGGGGCGACGAGGGTGACCGTGGCGCCGAGGGTGGTGAGCAGCCACACGTTCGACCGGGCCACTCGGGAGTGAAGGATGTCGCCGACGATTGTGACGGCGAGGCCGTCGAGGCTTTTGCCGCGGGAAGCGGCGCCGTGCACGCGTTTGCGGATGGTGAAGGCGTCGAGCAGCGCCTGGGTGGGGTGTTCGTGGGTTCCGTCGCCGGCGTTGAGGATGCCGGCGTCGATCCAGCCGCTCGTCGCGAGGGTCTGCGGGGCACCGGACGCGGGGTGGCGGATGACGACGGCATCCGCTCCCATCGCCTGCAGTGTCTGGGCGGTGTCCTTGAGGCTCTCCCCCTTGGAGACGCTTGATCCTTTGGCGCTGAAGTTGATGACATCCGCTGACAGGCGTTTCGCTGCGGCCTCGAACGAGATCCGCGTGCGGGTGGAGTCCTCGAAGAAGAGGTTGACGACGGTTTTGCCGCGGAGGGTGGGCAGCTTCTTCACTTCGCGCTGCTGGGTGTCGGCCATGTCCTCGGCGACGTCGAGCAGCTGGACGGCGGCGGCGGAGTCGAGGTCGCGGGTGGAGAGCAGGTGACGCATCAGCGGGCCGCCGAATCGATCGAGACGAGGTCGGCGCCGTCGATCTCAGCGAGCCGCACGTTGATCCGTTCGGTCTGGGCGCTGGGGAGGTTCTTGCCGACGAAGTCCGGGCGGATCGGAAGTTCGCGGTGACCCCGGTCGACGAGGGCGGCGAGGCGCACGGCGCGGGGGCGGCCGATGTCGTTGAGGGCGTCGAGGGCGGCACGGATGGTGCGGCCGGAGTACAGCACGTCATCGACGAGGATCACGGTTCGGCCGTCGATGCCGGTTGCCGGGATGCGAGTGGGCGCGGGCGTGCGGGTCGGATGCTTCGCGAGGTCGTCCCGGTACATGGTCACGTCGAGCGATCCCGCTTCCATCGGCGTACCGGTGATCTCGGAGATGATCGCGGCGATCCGGTCGGCGAGGAGCACCCCGCGGGTGGGGATCCCGAGGAGGACGAGGTCGTCTGCGCCTCGATTGGACTCAAGAATCTCGTGTGAGATTCGGGTCAACGCTCGGGCGATGTCAGCCTGCTGAAGTACGACGCGCGGACTCATGTGCTGACTCCCTTCTCCGTCTCTCTGGACGGCTTTAAAGGTTGTCGGTTTCTTCGAGCCTAGCAGCCGGGCCGGGTCGCTTCCGCCGTGTCCGCCCGACCGCAAATCAGGACATCGCACAGTTATCAGGACCAAATCGGTGCAACGGTCCTGATAACCGTGTGATCACCTGCCAATCGTGCGCCGCGGCATCCGTCACCGGCCGCTCCGGGAAGGACTTCCCGGCGCCCGGCGTTACAGGACGGTGTGACTCCCGACTCCCCCACCCCCGAACCCGCGCAAGCCGACGTCGTCGTGATCGGCGCTGGGCAGGCCGGGCTCTCCGCCGCTTACCACCTGCAACGGCGCGGCTTCGTGCCCGCCGCCGGCGCTGACGAGGCGACGGATGCCCGCACCTACGCCGTTCTGGACGCCGAGGACGGGCCCGGCGGCGCGTGGCGGCACCGTTGGAAGAGCCTCGTGATGGCGACCGTCAACGGGATCAGCGACCTCCCTGGCATCCCGAAACCGGACGTCGACCCCGCCCAGCCCAGCTCAGAGTTCCTGACCGGGTATTTCGGCGGCTACGAGCGTGAGCTCGGCCTCGCCATCGTCCGGCCGGTCCGGGTGACCGGCGTGCACCGCGAGGATGAGGATCCGTACGGGCGCCTGCGGGTGGATTCGGATGCCGGCAGCTGGTCGGCGCGCGCCGTGATCAACGCCACAGGAACGTGGACCCGCCCGTTCTGGCCGCTGTACCCGGGCCAGTCGACGTTCCGCGGACGCCAGTTGCACGTGGCCGATTACGTGTCGCGGGACGAGTTCGCGGGCAAGCACGTCGTCGTGGTCGGCGGTGGGATTTCTGCCGTCCAGCTGCTCGATGAGATCTCTGCGGTGGCGACGACGTCCTGGTTCACCCGGCGGGAACCCGTCTGGCGGGATGCCGAGTTCGACAGCAGTGCCGGCTCCGCCGCGGTCGCTCTCGTCGAGGACCGGGTCCGGCAGGGCCTGCCGCCGCAGAGCGTCGTCTCCGTCACCGGTCTGATCTGGACCCCAGCGCTGCGGGCGGCGGCGTCCCGCGGTGTGCTGGAGCGGCATCCGATGTTCACCGCGATCGAACCGGACGGCGTCCGCCTCACCGACGGGTCCTTTCAGCGGGCGGATGTTCTCCTCTGGGCTACCGGGTTCCGGGCAGCACTCGACCACCTCTCCCCCCTGCACCTGCGGATGCCAGGCGGCGGCATCGTCATGGACGGCACGGCCGTTGCATCCGATCGTCGCGTGCACCTCGTCGGTTACGGCCCGTCGTCCTCGACGATCGGTGCGAACCGGGCAGGCCGGGCAGCGGTCGCCGGCATCGTGAAGAGGCTCGACG
>NZ_JBKJWH010000196.1:0-6313 GCF_046716805.1 Mycetocola sp.
ACATCGTCACCGTTCTCGCCGTGGGCCCCTCCGGCGCAGGCAAGGCGCTGAAGACCAACCTGCTCGCCTCCGAGATTCTCGGATCGGCCAACCCCTACGCCGTCGGCGGAACCCACCGGCACATCCCCGAGATCGCCCAGGCCCTCCGCGGAGCAGGCGCCGGCGCCGTGAGCGTCTCATTCACTCCCGTCCTCGTGCCGATGTCGCGCGGAATCCTCGCCACCTCGACCGCCCGCATCGTGCCGGGGACCAGTGCGGATGCCGTCCGCGCGGCCTGGCAGGACGCCTACGGCGACGAGAGGTTCGTGCAGTTGCTGCCGGCGGGGGAGTTCCCGCGCACAGCCGACGTGCTCGGCTCGAACTCGATGCTGATGGGAATCGCCGTCGACGAGGCCGCCGGCCGTGTCGTCGTCGTCACCGCCGTCGACAACCTCGCCAAGGGCACAGCGGGCGCCGCCGTCCAGTCCGCGAATCTCGCGCTCGGCCTTCCAGAATCGACCGGCCTTCCGGTGAACGGAGTTGCACCATGACCGTCACAGCAGCCCAGGGTTTCGAAGCCGCGGGCATCGCCATCGGACTGAAGGCGTCAGGGGGCAAGGACCTGGCCCTCGTCGTCAACCGAGGCCCCCGGCACTCCTCAGCGGCCGTTTTCACGAGCAACCGCGCCAAAGCCAACCCGATCCTCTGGTCACAGCAGGTCATCGCGGACGGTACGGTCAGCGCGATCGTGCTCAACTCGGGCGGTGCGAACTGTTTCACCGGTCCGCAGGGTTTCCAGACCACCCACGCCACAGCAGAAGCGGTTGCAACGGAACTCGGCGTCTCCGCGGGCGATGTGCTCGTCTGCTCCACCGGCCTGATCGGTGAGCAGCTCGACACCGACAAGCTGCTCCCCGGCGTCGCCACAGCGGCCGCTGCTCTTCGCTCCGACGGCGGAGAAGACGCCGCCGAAGCGATCCTGACGACCGACAGCCACCCCAAGACGGCGGTGTTCACGGGCGACGGCTGGACGATCGGTGGCATGGCCAAGGGCGCAGGCATGCTAGCGCCCGGCCTCGCGACCATGCTCGTCGTCCTCACCACCGACGCGAGCCTCGCCTCCGACCAGCTCGACCGGGCCCTCCGTGCGGCGACGCGAGTGAGCTTCGACCGGCTGGACTCCGACGGTTGCATGTCCACCAACGACCAGGTGTCTCTTCTCGCCTCGGGCGCCTCAGGAGTCGAACCCAATGCCGATGTCTTCGCCGACGCTCTTCGCGAGATCTGTCTCGACCTTGCCCGTCAGTTGCAGGCGGATGCCGAGGGTGCCGCTCACGACATCACCATCGAGGTCGTCGGTGCGGTCAGCGAAGAGGATGCCGTGGAGGTCGGCCGGTCGGTCGCTCGCAACAACCTGTTCAAGGCGGCGGTGTTCGGCAACGACCCCAACTGGGGTCGGGTCCTCGCCGCGATCGGAACCACCAAAGCCCCGTTCGACCCGTACGCGGTCGACGTGAGCATGAACGGCATCCGTGTTTGCCACGCGGGCGCCCCAGACCAGTCCCGCGACCTCGTCGACCTGACCGGGCGTGCAGTGCACGTGCGAATCGACCTGCACGAGGGCCAGCGGTTCGCGACCATTCTCACCAACGACCTCACGCACGACTACGTGCATGAGAACAGCGCATACTCGAGCTAGACGATGCCGACACTTCTTCCCGCATCCACCGCTGAGGCGATCGCGAAAGCATCCGTCCTGATCGAGGCGCTGCCCTGGCTTCAGCGCTACCATGGCGCCATCGCCGTCGTGAAGTTCGGCGGCAACGCCATGATCAGCCCCGAGCTCACCCGCGCGTTCGCCGAGGACATGGTGTTCCTCCGCCACGCCGGCCTGAAGCCCGTCGTCGTGCACGGCGGCGGCCCGCAGATCTCCGCCCGTCTGAAGGAACTCGGTATCGCCAGCGAATTCCGCGGCGGCTACCGGGTCACCACACCCGAAGCCATGACCGTCGTCCGTGACGTCCTCCGCGGTGAAGTGAATTCGGAACTCGTCGACTCCATCAACCAGCACGGCGACTTCGCCGTCGGTCTGAGCGGTGAGGACTCCTCCCTGTTCACCGGCCGCAAGCGTGGTGTGGAGATCGACGGCGAAACGGTCGACCTCGGCCTCGTCGGCGATGTCGTCGCCGTCGACCCGCACGCCGTCCACGCCGCCATCGAGGCCGGTCTCATCCCCGTGATCTCCTCGATCGCACCGGATGAGGACGCACCGGGGCAGGTGCTCAACGTGAACGCGGATTCCGCGGCATCCGCCCTCGCTGTCGCCCTGAAAGCAGACAAGTTCCTCATCCTCACCGACGTCGCCGGACTCTACAGTGACTGGCCGAACCGTGAGTCGCTCGTCTCGGTCATCACCGCAAGCGAGCTGCGCGAGCTGCTTCCGTCGCTCGAGTCAGGGATGATCCCCAAAATGACCGCGTGCCTCGAGGCGGTCGACGGCGGCGTGTTCAACGCCGCCATCATCGACGGCCGGCTCGAGCACTCCATCCTGCTCGAGGTCTTCACCCGGCAGGGCATCGGAACCCAGGTAATAGAGGACGAAGCATGACCGACTGGCACGACGCCGCGAACTCCGACATGATGCAGGTCTTCGGGGCGCCCCAGGCTCTCCTCGTCCGCGGCTCCGGCTGTTCCGTCTGGGACTCCGAGGGCACCGAATACCTTGACTTTCTCGGCGGCATCGCCGTCAACGCGCTCGGTCACGCACACCCGGCCATGGTCGACGCGATCACCCGCCAGGCGGCCGAACTCATTCATGTGTCGAACTACTTCGTCACCCCGCCGCAGCTGGAACTGGCCGCACGGCTGAAGCGCCTCACCGGGGCAGGCGAGCGCGGGCGGGTCTATTTCTCGAACTCGGGCGCCGAAGCGAACGAGGCAGCATTCAAGCTCGCCCGGCTGAACAACAGCGGCGGCACCCGCACCCGCATCCTCGCACTCACCGGCTCATTCCACGGCCGCACCATGGGCGCCCTCGCGATGACGGGCAAACCCTCGATCCAGACCCCGTTCGCACCGCTTCCCACCGGAGTCACACACATCGACGCGACGATCGAGGCGCTCGAAGCAGCCCTCGACGACACCGTCGCCGCCCTCATCGTCGAACCGATCCAGGGCGAATCGGGTGTCGTCGAACTTCCCGACGGCTATCTCGTCCGGGCGCGCGAACTGACCGAACGCCACGGCGCCCTGCTTCTCCTCGACGAAGTGCAGACCGGCGCGGGGCGCACCGGAAGCTGGTTCGCGTTCCAGCGTGCCGGGATCGTCCCGGATGCCCTCACGCTCGCGAAGGGAATCGGCGGCGGTTTCCCGATCGGCGCCCTCGTGACCTTCGGCGCAGCATCCGACCTGTTCACCCCCGGCACGCACGGAAGCACCTTCAGTGGCAACCCGCTCGGCACGGCCACAGCCAACGCTGTGCTCCGGGAAATCGAGGACGCCGGTCTCGTCGAGAACGCCCGGGTGCGGGGTGAGCAGCTCCGCGAGATCGTGCTCGGCATCGGTTCGCCGCTGATCACCGAAGTCCGCGGCAAGGGCCTCCTCCTCGGCATCGGGCTTGCCGAGCCGGTCGCGGCCGACCTCGTCCGCACCGCCCTGGCAGCCGGACTCATTCTCAACGCGCCGAACCCGAACACCATTCGCCTCGCCCCGCCGCTCATCGTCGGCGACGACGAGTTGCGCCATTTCGACGAACGATTCCGAGCCGCCCTTGCTGCCCTCGAGACCGGCACCCCGAACGAAGGAACACCGTGACCAGACACTTCCTGCGCGACGACGACCTCAGCCCCGCCGAGCAGTCCGAGATCCTCGACCTCGCTCTCGAGCTGAAGAAGGACCGATTCGGCCGTCGTCCGCTCGAGGGGCCGCAGACCGTCGCCGTCATCTTCGACAAGTCATCGACGAGGACCCGCGTCTCGTTCGCTGTCGGCATCGCCGACCTCGGCGGCGTTCCCCTGATCATCTCGACCGCGTCGAGCCAGCTCGGCGGTAAGGAAACCGCGGCAGACACCGCGCGCGTCCTTGAACGTCAGGTCGCCGCAATCGTCTGGCGCACCTACGGCCAGGCCGGACTCGAGGAAATGGCACAGGGCACAACCGTTCCCGTCGTCAACGCGCTGTCCGACGAGTTCCACCCGTGCCAGCTGCTCGCCGATCTGCTCACCATCCGCGAGCACAAGGGCGCGCTGGCCGGGCTCACCCTGACCTTCGTCGGCGACGGGGCGTGCAACATGGCGCAGTCCTACCTCCTCGCCGGGGCGACGGCGGGAATGAACGTGCGCATCGCCTCGCCGGAGGGCTTCACCCCGAACCGCGTGGTCGTCGCCGACGCGACAGCGATCGCCGAGACCACCGGCGGCTCCATCGCCCTGTTCACCGACGCCAGCGAAGCGGCGGTCGGCAGCGACATCCTCGTCACCGACACCTGGGTGTCGATGGGCAAGGAAGAGGAGAAGGCGTCACGCGTTGCCGCGCTTCGCCCGTACCGGGTCGACGCGGCGATGATGGGGTTGGCGAAGGATGACGCACTGTTCATGCACTGCCTCCCCGCCGACCGCGGCTTCGAGGTCACGGCGGATGTCATCGACGGCCCGCAGTCGATCATCTGGGACGAGGCGGAGAACCGCCTCCACGCCCAGAAGGCGCTGCTCACCTGGCTGCTCGAACGCGCCTGACGCTCAGCGCCCCTACCGGGTTTCACTACACTTAACACCAAGCAAATCAAGGAGAAGATCTTCATGGCGGAACGCGTCGTACTCGCATACTCAGGCGGCCTCGATACCTCAGTGGGAATCGGCTGGCTGAAGGATGCCACCGGCAAAGAGGTCGTCGCGCTCGCGATCGACGTCGGCCAGGAAGGCGAGGACATGGAGGTCATCCGCCAGCGTGCCCTCGATTGCGGCGCTGTCGAATCGGTCGTCGTCGACGCCCGCGATGAATTCGCGAACGATTACATCGTCCCGGCGCTCAAGGCCAACGCGCTCTACCAGAAGCGCTACCCGCTCGTCTCGGCGCTGAGCCGCCCGCTCATCGCGAAGTACCTCGCGTCGACCGCTCGCGAACTCGGCGCGAACAGCGTCGCCCACGGTTGCACCGGCAAGGGCAACGACCAGGTCCGGTTCGAGGCCGCTGTCGCCGCGCTCGCTCCCGAGCTCACGAGCATCGCCCCGGTCCGTGACCTCGCGCTGACCCGCGACAAGGCCATCATCTACGCCGAGCAGAACAACCTGCCGATCGCGCAGTCGAAGAAGAGCCCGTACTCGATCGACCAGAACGTGTGGGGCCGCGCCGTCGAGACCGGGTTCCTCGAGGACCCGTGGAACGCGCCGATCGAGGACCTCTACACCTACACGAAGAACCCGGCCGAGGCCGGAGCACCGACCGAGATCGTCATCACCTTCGACCAGGGTGTGCCCGTCGCCTACGACGGCAACCCGATCACGCCGCTCGAAGCGGTCGAGCTGATGAACCGCATCGCCGGCGACCAGGGAGTCGGCCGTATCGACATCGTCGAGGACCGCCTGATCGGCATCAAGAGCCGTGAGGTGTACGAGTCGCCCGCTGGTATCGCACTGATCACCGCGCACGAAGAGCTCGAGAACATGACGATCGAGCGCGACCTGGCCCGCTACAAGCGCACCGTGGAATCGAAGTGGGCAGAGCTCGTCTACGACGGCCTCTGGTTCTCCGGCCTTAAGAAGGCCCTCGACGTTTTCATCGACGAGACCCAGAAGCACGTCTCGGGCGACATCCGCCTCAAGCTGCACGCCGGCACCGCCGTCGTGACCGGGCGCAAGAGCAACTCCAGCCTGTACGACTACAACCTCGCCACCTACGACACGGGCGACACGTTCGACCAGTCGCTGGCGAAGGGCTTCATCGAACTGTGGTCGCTGCCGAGCAAGATCGCGGCGCGCCGCGACGCGGCCGTCGACGGTCGCTGAACACCGCGCAATGAACACGACATCGGATGACGGTACCGCTGGATCCACCGGCGAGGGCTCCCTCTGGGGGGCGCGGTTCGCCAGCGGTCCGTCGCCCGAGCTCGCGCGGCTGAGCCGGTCGATCCACTTCGACTGGCAGCTCGCGGGGTACGACCTCGCCGGGTCGAGCGCACACGCGAAGGCGCTCGCCTCGGCGGGATACCTGAGCGACGACGAGCTGGAGCGGATGCTCGCCGCGATCACCGAGCTCGGCCTCGCCCGCACGTACCGCCCCGCAGCCATGGCGGTCGATCTCTTCGCCTCGATGTACGGCGCCGAGACCGGCAACTTCG
>NZ_JBKJWH010000197.1:0-4542 GCF_046716805.1 Mycetocola sp.
GTTGAGGTTCCCGTAGAGCGTTGTCCTCCTGATCACGCTGATGAAAGTTGTCCCGGTGGCGTCAAGCAAGTTGGTACCGGTCTGGTGAGCGGAGTGTCTACCGTGTCGGCACGGTCTCAGGCGAACCGGCGAACCGGCGACGCGCGGGAGCGCCCGAGTTTGCGGCTCGAAATCGTCTGTTCCCGAGGGTGCGCCTCTTCCGGACCCGCCTCGCCAGCGAAATGACGACGCGAATGTCAGACGTGACTGCTAAACCTTTACTAAGGCGACCACTACGCGGGAGGCGAGAATGATCGACTGGTCTCAGATTCGCGAACTCATTTGGGAGGCCCGGTGGGACGGTCTTGTCATGATCTTCAACGCTCTCGTTGCGAACGTGACGACGCACTGGTGGTTCGGCCCACTGTTGCTCGTGATTCTCCTCACCCTCACCGGTAAAGCCTGGTTGAAGCTTCTCCGATACGTAGGCGGCACGTTCGCTCGGGGATACTCCAATAACTGACCTTGCCGGAGTTCAGTCGATAAACCGAGCTCCTCCTCCGCCAGGCTGCGGTCGCGTTCAGCCTTCCGCTTTCGCGGATGGAGCGATTGCGAACTAGCGATCCTCGGCGCACAATGGAAGGTAGTTCTGAGCAGGCCCGCACGTTGCATCGAGGACCTGATTCTCGGGCTTTCGGTATAACTCCAGAAGAGGTGGTAGTGCCACCGTGGCACCACCGTGATCAGTGGTCGACGCTCGCCAACTCCCGATCCATGTGCGTAGCCGCGACCCGAAAAGAGATTCAAGGGTGGCGGCAAACCCCAGATGACCGGTGCCGCCACCGTGGCGGCACCACGATCACCCATCGCGAACAGCCGGTGAAAACCGTGGGGGCGGTCGGGTCGCTGATCCACTGAGAAGCGGCGAAACTCCGGGTGGAACGGTGCTGCCACCGTGGCAGCACCGCATCCAGCCTTCCCATTGCGGACTGATTCATGGCTCAAGTACCAAGAACGTCATCGAGAATCTCAGCGGTCAACGGATCGACCTGCTCGGCCGTGACAACGTAACTGTTTCGAGTGATCTGCTCACTCGCATGGCCGAGAAGTCGGGACGCCAGCGTGATCCCGGCCGCCCGCTCGATCAGTGTTGCGGCGGTGCGCCGGTAGATGTGCGTGGTGTACTCGTCGACAGCAACGCCCAGTGCGACGAGTTCCGTGCGTTCATCGTTGATGAATGAGCGGAGCAAGCGCTCGTAATTGCTGACGCTCATTGTGCGACCGGTATTTGTGGGAAACAGAAACGCTTCCGGGTCGGGTTCGGCCAGTGCCAGGCGGCGGCGCACGGCCGCTGCTGCCATCGAGGGAAGCGCGATGTTCCGCCGTTGTCGGGCACGCTTCGGGGAATCTTTTCGATGCGTCCCTTGGGTCTTGTTGCTGACGATTGTGCCGTTGACGACGAGAGTCGGCGGCAGAGTCGTCATGTCCACGTCGCAGCGGCGCAGGCCGAGACATTCTCCGATTCGAATCGAAGTGCCCAGCATGATCTCCATCCCGTCGACGAGGGCGCGGTAGTTGGGTCGGGGGCCGTCGTCTCGTGTGACTCTCCACTGCTCCATCAGCTCCCTGATACCGATGATTTGCGCCGTGCTGAGCGCGGACTCCTTCCTGGGCGCCGTTGGAAGGCGCTGCACGTCGCGCACCGGGTTCCGGTCCAGCGCGTCGTCCCGCACGGCGTATCCGCACACGAGGCTAAGCACTGCGCGGGCACGCCGCGCTTTCGAGATCGTTTCCTCTTCCAGGATTTTCTGCAGTATGCGGTCACAGCGACCGACGGTCAGTTGCTCGAGGCGTACTCCCCCGCAACGCGGCACGATGATCACCCGCGCAGTCGTCTCGTACGACTCGTATGTCGAGAATGAAAGGCTGCCGGTGTTCGCGCGGGTGAGGATTTGTGACAGCCACAGCTCGACCACGTCGGCGATCGTGCTCTTGGGCGATAGAGTGCTCGAGCCGCCGGTGCTCAGTGCCTTCGCCTGCCGGAGGAGATCGGCACGGGCGGCCTCTTCGCTGTCCGCAGAGGCCCGCAACCGGCGCAAGGCGCCGCTGTCGTCCCGAGTGGACCCGCGGGCTTGGTATCGCCCGCTTGCGAGCCGCGTCATGTCGATATTGCCAAGCTCCCCGCTGGGAAGGCGCGGCCTAGGCACGTCGCTTCTCCTTGGCCCAGGCGAGCACGTCGGCGATGTCGTATCGCACGTGCCGGCCGAGCTTCATGTACGGCGGACCGGCGTGTGTCAGGCGCCAGTCTTCCAGCGTCCGCTCGGGGAGTTGAAGGAGTTCGGCAAGCTCTTGCTGGGTGAGGAAGGTCTGCGCGATCTGCGCCGTCTCGTTCATACCCGTTAGGTGTGCGAGCGGAGACGGGAACGCACGGGCAATGCCGTGACTATTCCGTACAGGCCGGGACAGCTGGGTCGTCCGACGACTTGTGTCGGGGTTTCTGGTCTCGTTTATGGTCAAAAGACCTGAAAACGGTGTCAGCGAGGGGGTGGGCGATGTGTGATTTCGCCGCGGAATCCTGCGCCTGTTACTGCTGGGGTACCTGGACTCGAACCAAGAACAAATGAACCAGAATCATCCGTGTTGCCAATTACACCATACCCCAATGGCCAAAAGCAGTGCCCCGGCCAGTTGTCAACTGTAGCCTACCGACGGCTCACTCTCAAATTGAGAGGGTGCGTGCGGCGACTGTGTCGCGAACGATGGATGCCGACGCCTGCGCCCCTGTGCCCGCCGCCACGATCAGCTGCTCCGGGCCTGGCGGGGTTATGTCACCTGCGGCATATAGGCCGGGCACCGAAGTTCGGTGATCGGCATCCACGACCAGCAGCCCGTTCTCGTCGGTCTCCACTCCCAGCCCATCGAGATAGCCGAGCGCCGTCTCCCATCGAGGCCTCACAAAGCCTGCCGTTCGCGCCACCACGTCGCCGTCGGCGAGCTTCAGCCCGGTCAGCTGGGCACGCTCCCCCACGAACTCAGCGACGACGCGACGCTCAACCGCGATGCCGTGGGCTGCAAGCATCCGTTCGTCGTCGTCGGAAATCGTCCCGACGCCGTTGGTGAAGACGATGACGTCATCACTCCACACCGAGGCATGCAGTGCGCGCTCGGGAAGGTCGTTAGATTCCCCCACAACCGCCAGTGCTGCGCCCGCCTTCTCGAAGCCGTCACATTCGTAGCAGCTGTGCAGTGCTGTGCCGTAGAAGGCACGCAGGTTGCCGATCGTGGGAAGGACCTCACGCAGACCGGCCGCAACGAGCACCCGCCGGGTGGTGACGTCGCGGTCAGGGGCGCCGCGCACGCCGGTGGCTGTGACCCGGAATCCCCCGTCCACCGCCGACACCTGATCGACCAGGGCGAACTGCACCTCGGCGTCGTCGTAGGAAGCGACCTCATCGCGTCCCATCCGCCGCAGCTCGAGCGGTGAAATGCCGTCACGCGTCAGGAAACCATGCGAATGCAGTGTCGCCGCGTTCCTCGGTCGGTTGCCGTCGAGGACCAGGACCCGCTGCCGTGCCCGGACGAGGTTCAGCGCGGCGGAGAGACCGGCGGGCCCCCCGCCGACCACAACGACGTCGACATCGGCCTGGCTGGTCATGCGGACAGGTGCGTCGAGAGCCGGGACAGCCGGGCGAGGGTGTCGGTCTTGCCGAGGATCACCATCGACTCGAACAGCGGCGGCGAAACGCGGCGACCGGAGACGGCGACGCGAAGCGGCCCGTATGCAATTCGCGGCTTCAGCCCGAGTCCCTCGATGAGGGTTGCGGCCAGGGCGCCCTGCAGTCCCTCAGCGTTCCACTGGGCTTCCGGCAGCGCAGTAAGGGCGTCACTGGACGCCGTAAGCACGTCGGCGGCGTTCTGCGGCAGGCTCTTCAGCGCGTCGTCCTGGTATTCGATGCCGGCGGCATCCGTGAAAAGGAAACCGAGCATGCCCGGTGCCTCGCCGAGCAGCCCGATCCGTTCCTGGACCAGAGGCGCCGCCTCTGTCAGGATCGCCCGCTGCTGGTCGGTGAGCGGTTCGGTCAGGATGCCGTCGCGAACGAGATAGGGAATGGTGCGCTCGGCGAAGTCAGCGGTTTCGAGAAGGCGGATGTGGTCGCCGTTGATCGACTCGGCCTTCTTCAGGTCGAAGCGCGCCGGGCTCGGGTTGACGTTGACGACGTCGAACGCGGCGACCATCTCGTCGAGCGAAAAGACGTCGCGGTCGGCGGAGAGCCCCCAGCCCAACAGGGCCAGGTAGTTGACGAGACCCTCTGGAATGAACCCGCGGTCCCGGTGGTGGAACAGGTTCGACTCCGGGTCACGCTTCGACAGCTTCTTGTTGCCGTCACCCATGACGTAGGGCAGGTGTCCGAATCGCGGAATGAACGTCGTCAGTCCGATGTCGATGAGCGCGTGGTAGAGCGCGATCTGGCGGGGAGTGGACGGCAGCAGGTCTTCGCCGCGGAGCACATGGGTGATGCCCATCAGGGCATCGTCGACCGGGTTCACGAACGGGTAGAGCGG
>NZ_JBKJWH010000198.1:0-4466 GCF_046716805.1 Mycetocola sp.
GGCGGCGACGACGTTCGCGCCGGAGGAGGTACGGGCTAACAGTCCCTCCTCGCGGGCGAGGGGGCGGGCCATGTCCATCGCCTCGTCCGCCGACACGGTGAGGATGTCGTCGACCTCATCGGGTTCCCACAGGGGCGGGACGAATCCGATTCCGATGCCCTCGATTCGGTTGCGTCCGCTCGGTCCCCCCGAGAGCACCGCAGATTCACTGGGCTCCACCGCGAAGATCCGGATCGACGGATCGTGCGCGTGCAGTGCGCGGGTGACCCCGTGAAGGGAGTGCGCGGTACCGACCGCGTGCACGAAGGCGTCGATCTGCCCGTGGCTCTGCTCCCAGATCTCCTCGCCCATCGGCAAGTAGCCGGTTATTGCGTCACGGTTGTTTAACTGGTCGCACCACCAGCTTCCCGGCGCCGACGACACTTCCGCGGCGCGGGCGATCATCGCCCTTATCAGCGACTCCGTGATGGCACCGCGCTCGCTCTGGACATCCTCGACCGTGGCGCCGAAGGCCAGCATGGTGCGCCGCTTCTCCTGGCTGAACGCGTCGGAGAACACGATGTGAAGGTTGAAGCCCAGCGCCGCACACACGAACGCCAGCGAGATGCCAGTGGTGCCAGCCGTGTATTCGACGACGGTTCCCCCGGGCTTCAGCAGGCCGTCTCGCATGGCGCCCTCAATCGCCGTGCGCGCCATCCGGTCTTTCATGCTGCCGGTCGGATTGGCCCACTCCAGCTTCGCGAAGACCCGGGCACCGTTGGCAGGAGCCACCGTGCGGAGCTCGACGAGTGGTGTGCCGCCGATGCCCGCGAGGGCGCCCGATGAACTCACCACACCCTCCTGCCGATGTCGGTAGGGCAATTGTGGCACTACGACCGCGGACACACAACGGCATGTACGACCGACGGCTGCGCGCCGACATCGACACTTCCCGTTCACCGCTACGGTTGGCACAGCCTTACCCCGCCCCGACAGGCAGACCTCAATGGGATCAACGCCGACCGTCAGCGCGTGTTCGAGGTGTTCTGCGATCTGGACAATGCAGTCGCCAAGTCATCGGTGCGTTGTTCGCCGAGGCGGCCAAGAAGGCTCTTCATCAGGACCTGGTCGACCTGAAGCGGCTGTGCGAAGCGCGCCAGTAGTCCCATCCGACGCAGACGGGCGGTCTCGGGTTCTGGGTGTCAGATGGCCGGGAAGGCCGCCGAGGACAGTAGCAACACCATCACCGTGCCGCTGAAAATTCCGGAGACCAGGTACCCGGAGCCCGGAAGTAGGCCCCGCCGTCAACAGCCGGTCAAGCACCTGCAAAAAATTTCCCCACAACCTTGGCCAGTGGAAGAGGCACTACGGGATGCGGACCATGGTCGAAACCTCGAACTCGCGCTTCAAGGACTCTGACCATGAGTAGCTCGGCGACCCCGCCAAGCGTTCGTGTACCGGTGAGCGTCCCACTTCGACGAAGGCTGAAGCGCGAGCCACGAGTCTGGCCGGCTGCTCGGTCATCGCGCCACCATGTCCAGCTCGGTCGCGACAACGTCCGAGGCGTCTACCGACGCCTATGAAGACCGGGGTGATCAAGCAACCTCGCGACGGTGAGACCGTGCTGAACAACGCTTACCGGCAACTGACCGCGCATTACTCGGCGGCGGTGCTACCCGGCAGAATCCGCCGGCCAAAGGACAAATCGAGTGGAGAATACTGTCGGCCATGTCGCGACCTGGGTCATCGCGGGGTTCGATAAGGCCATGTTGGCAACTTCCACAACGGCCGCACCCTGGAGCCGATGCCCGAGGAATCGGTGGGCCCTATTGCCGGATCGGGGCGACAACCATCAAGCGGCAGAGGACCGCTCCGTAGGGCAGCAAGGTTTTGTTCCAACTCTTCGTGGATCTAAGCGCAGAGTTCCCCACCGCGAAGGGATCTCGCCGGCCAATCTCAAATACATGCGAACGTTCGCCGAGGCCTTGGCCCGACGATGACTCGATTGGTCAACGGCCCGTTGGCCAATTGCCCTGGGGCGGACACGTCATCGAACTGCTTGAGAAACTCGAGGCGCCGAACTAGGCGACTGGCAATAGACTGCCGGAATGTCGGGGGGATGGACGAGGCGCACTGCTCTGCTCGCGGGCGTTACGTGGCTCACCGCCGGTTGCGCCCCCCTGCCGTCGCAGAGCGCGCAGCAGGCCGGCCCAAGCACCCTGCCCAGCGCTTCCCCGCTGCCAGGGCTGACGCCCGGCCCAACGCCGGCACCCGTCCTGTCGCCGGCACCCGGCCTGTCGCCGGCACCAGTACTGTCGCCGGAGGTGGATCCGCAAGCCGTGGCGGAACGCTTCCGCAGTGCCCAGGCGGCCCAGTGGGGACTCTTCGTCGATGGGGTGGAGAACGAACTGCTGGTGTCCCATTCCGGTTCGACGCCACTCATCGCCTTGACGCTCGACGCGTGCGGCGGGTCATCGGGAGGCGGCGTCGACTCCGTGCTGCTCGACCACTTGGTGAAGCATGGAATCCCTGCCACGCTCTTCCTCAATCAGCGGTGGATCGAGGCGAACGAAGCGTTGGCTCGTCAGCTCGCCCGCATGCCGCAGTTCGAACTGGGCAATCACGGGACGGCACACCGCCCGCTAACCATCTCCGGCAAGTCCGCTTATGGCATTCAGGGGACGGCAAGCGTCGATGAGGTCGTCGAGGAGATCTGGAGCAACCATCTCACTCTCGCGCAGATGACGGGATACTCCCCTCGTTGGTTCCGCTCGGGCACTGCTCACTACGACGAGGTTGCTGTGGCGATCGCTCGCGAGTTGGGTGAGCGGGTCGTCGGGTTCACAGTCAACGGCGACGCCGGTGCGACGTACAGCGCGGCGAATGTGGAGAGCGAGACGCGTACGGTAGCCCCGGGCGGCATCGTGATCGCTCACATGAACAAGCCTGCTTCAGGGACGGCGGCAGGACTTGCCGCCGCCACCACAGCCCTCATCGACGAGGGGTTCCGCTTTACCCTGCTCGATGGAGCGGATGCACGTTGAACTGAGACTTGGCGAGTGCCCTAAACTTCGGCAGTAGCGACGGCGCCGGTTCGGGGCAGGGGAACAGGTGGCCAGCTCACGGCGCTCAAGCAGATCGTCGAACTCGCCGGCGCGCAGTGGCTCGGCGCTTCGGTAGCGATCGGCTTCCTGAATCGCAACGCCACGCGTCGCGAGCTCAACGTCCGCACGATCTTTCACAACCGAGACCTTTAATGTCGCGGTGAGCGTCCGGCTTGCGGTCAGGGCTGAGCCACAACCATTCAAAGCGCTCGGGTCCAGCTGTCCACATCGGCGAGCTGCGCCGCCTCTAGGGCATCTGGTCATCGCTGGCGAGGGCGGCCTGCGTCGCGGCCCTACGGGCCATGGACCGGGGACGGGATGGCCGGCAAGAGCTTTCCGGTCTACGGAGAAAGTTGTGGTTCCGCCGAACTGCGGGCGTGCTCAAGGGCGCCGAGGATCAGGCTGAGGCCGTAGGTGAACTCGTCCGCGGGGTCGTAGTCACTTTCCATGAGTTCCGTGGCGGACTCGTTCAGGTAGGGGTACTCTTCCGGCGGTAGTTGCGGCAGGAACACCTCGTGGATCATGTCCGTGAGCTCGCCGGCGTCGGCGAAGGGGAGGCTCGCCTCCTGGAGGGCGAAGCCGTATATGTAGCTGTCGAGGAGCCAGTTCGCGTGGGTGGCCATTTGGACGGAGAAGCCGGCCTTGCGCAGGGAGGCCGTCACTGCCTCGTGGTGCCGCAGGCTGGCGGGTCCCTGTGTGGTCCGTGAGTCCATGAGGGTGATCGCCCAGCGGTGACGGGCGAGCACTTCTCTGGCAGACACCGCCCGCGCTCGCATCGCCGCTTGCCAATCACCCGTGCTTTCCGGCAGATAGATCTCAGCGAAGACGAGGTCCACAATGCCGTCGAGCAACTCCTCCTTGTTGCGGACGTGGTGGTACAGCGACATCGCCCCAGCGTCGAGCTCTCGGCCCAACCGGCGCATGCTGAGCGCGTCGAGGCCCTCGTTGTCGGCGAGGGCGAGGGCTTGGCGCAGCACCCGCTCCTTGCTGAGCGGGGTGGGGCCTCCTGCGCCTCCTTCGGTGGTTGCGCTCACCATGGCGGTGTCCCTTCAATCGCGGTCTTGACAGATCGTACACCGTACGCGTATCGTACGGCGTACGGTCATCGTACAGCGTACGACACAATCAGGCGTCACAGCCCACCACAACGCCACCAGCGCACCACCACCGGTGTCTTGCGGACCGGCTCACCAACCAAACGAAGGAGCAGACCATGAAAAAAGTACAGAATGTCCCCATCAACAGCGCTGTGAAGGACCCGCAGATCCCGGTGCAGGCCAAGCTCGCGGCAGCCTGGACCAGCTTGATGTTCTTCGTCATCTACATCGACTACTTCCACCTCTACAAGCCCGGCGCCATCGACCAAATCCGGGGTGGCGAAAT
>NZ_JBKJWH010000199.1:0-6624 GCF_046716805.1 Mycetocola sp.
CCGCCACCCTCTCCATCGTCACCAACTCGTTCGCCCTCACCGCTCTGCAGATCCTGCTCGCGGGGTACGCCGTGCTGTGGCTCGTGCTGACCGTCGACACGCTGCGGCTCGTACGACTGGTGCGCGCGGCGCCCGGCTCCCGTTTCTGGATCGCGGCCTTCACCGTGATCCTGCTGGTGGCATCCGTCGGCACGGCCTCCGCCGGCGCCTACTACGCCGGCGTCGCCCGCGGCACACTTCAGTCGATCTTCGGCGCAGGCGCCGCATCCGTTCCGCCGGTCGATGGCCGGTACAATATCCTGCTGCTCGGCGGTGATGCAGGCCCTGACCGCGAAGGGATGCGCCCTGACAGCATCTCGGTCGTCTCGATCGACGCCGATTCCGGCCGGGTGACGATGATCGGGTTGCCGCGCGACATGCGCAAAGTGCCTTTCTCGGCGGGTTCGCCGATGGCAGAGCTGTACCCGGACGGCTACCGCCGGTGCGATGTGAGCGTCTGCAAGCTCAACTCTGTCTACACCGAGGCCGAACTGCGTCACCGCGACCTGTACCCGGATGCGGCGTCCACCGGATCGACGCCGGGAATCGAGGCGACGAAGGATGCGTCGGAGGGAATCACGGGGCTCGAGATTCAGTACTACGCCCTCGTCGACATGCAAGGCTTCGCTGACCTCATCGACGCGCTCGGCGGGGTGAAGGTGACGGTGAAGGAGCGACTCCCGATCGAGGGGGATGAGAACCTGAACGGCGTGGTCGAATGGATCGAGCCGGGGACGCAAACGCTCGACGGCTATCACGCACAGTGGTACGCCCGGTCGCGGCATTCGACCGATGACTTCGACCGGATGGAACGCCAGCGCGAGCTGCAGGCAGCCATCCTGCAGCAGTTCACTCCGGCGAACGTGCTCACGAAGTTCCAGGCGATAGCGCAGGCGGGCACCCAGGTCGTGAAGACGGATGTTCCCCAGGACATGCTCGGGTACTTCACGAACCTCGCGATGAAGTCGAAGGAGCAGCCGATCAGCTCTGTCGAGCTCACGCCGGCGAACAACATCGACCAGGACGATCCCGATTTCGACCAGATCCGCGCCCTGATCCAGGCGGATCTCAACCCGCCGACCACGTCGTCTCCGGAAGGCTGAGCCGGCCGGTCGCCGAACCGCTACAGGTCCGCGTGCAGCGCCCACACCCGCTCAGCCGAATCCCGCCAGCTGAAGGCACGCGCCCGGTCCTGGCCGACGATCCGCATGCGGCCCGCCCGCTCGGAATCGCCAAGAACGGATGCCACGGCGTCAGCCAGCCGCTCGGCGTACCCCTTCTTCCCCCGCTCCACGGCGACGCCGGCGCCACCGGCGACTTCCATGAGGGCGGGGTCATCGGAGTGCACGACCGGCGTGCCGAACGAGAGCGCTTCGATGAGCGGGAGCCCGAAGCCCTCATGCAGGCTCGGGTGGACGAATACGCTTGCCCGCGAGATCACGACGGCGAGATCCACCTCGGACAGGTGACCGAGCGCACGGACGCGGCCTTCGGGAAGGCCCGCTTCGTCCGCGACCGCGGCAAGGGAGAGCTCGCCCCAGGTATCCGGGCCGAGCACGAGTAGCGGGAGGTCCGGCGCGCCGGCTTGGCCAAGGCCGCTAATGAGCTGGGCGACGCCGCGGCGGGGATCGAGAGACCCTACGGTGAGAATGTACTCGTTCGGCAGGCCGAGCTTGCTTGCGCGCCAATCGGCATCGGTTGGGAGAGTCAGACCGGCCGCGACGGCGCCCGGGATCACACGAACCCGGTCCCCGAAGTCGACAATGTCGGCGAGTTGTTCGGCAACGGCGTGGGTGGGAACGACGATGGCGTCGGCGTGCTTCTTCGCCCGCTTCGCCATGGTTTTGTGCCAGGCGACGTTCGTCGGTGTGAGCGACTTTGGGTGCGTCCACGCGAGGGTGTCGTGAATGGTCACAATCATCTGTGTGGCATCAAATTCGCGTTCGTGCCTGCGCAGCGGAGCGAGAAGAGTAGGGGAGTGGATCATGCCGGTACCCAGAGTGGGTACGATGCCAAGCTGCCAGGCAGCGGCGAGTTCTCGTCGCGGCAGGGTCGTCCTGTGCAGCTGGGCAAGGCCGGGAAGTCGCTCCTCAACCGCGGCGATCTTCTCGGGAGGGAGCGCGGAGACAATGCCCTCAACCACGCAATCCCTCGGCGCGGTCTGGATCAGGGCACGGGTGAGTTCTTCCGTGTAGCGAGAGATACCGCTGGGCAGCGGCGTGACGATCTGGTCGACGACGACCCGGAGTGTTGTAGCCATTGTGTTTATGCCCCCAGGCCCAGCTCAGCGAGCCGAGGGTCGAGGTGAACGCGGATCGTCAGGTCGCGAGCGGTGAAGGTCGGATCGGCTCCGAGCATGCGGAAGGCTCCGGTGGTGATATAGCGCAAGGCACGTCCTTTGTGAGATTGGACCGATTCTATTTGACCCCGTTGAGCGGCTCCTCTCTTGGAGCAATCGCCACATTGTTAGACTGGCCGGATGCTGATCGGTGAACGTGGCCGACGCGCCCACCAGGAACCTCGAGCCGAATGGGCTCGGAGTCGGGAGAAAGAGTGACGTCAATGGAGACCGAGTCAAGGGTCGAAAGTGCCCTGAGCGGACAGCCGAACGAAAGTGATTGGTTGAGCGCAGCCTCGTACTGGCAGCCGCCTCACTACACGGTCACCGCGTGGCTCGAGCACGCGCCATTTGCTTACTGGTTGATGGACGCCATCCGTCCGCGTGTCGTGGTCGAACTGGGGACCCACTTCGGCTATTCCTATTTCGTCTTCTGTGAGGCGGTCGTCCGGCTCGGGCTGGAGACGCGAACATTCGCCCTCGACTCCTGGGAAGGCGACGATCAAGCCGGCATTTATGACGAGACCGTCTACGAATTCGTGTCACGGACGAACGAGCGCCAGTACGCCGGATTCTCGTCACTGCTTCGCGGATATTTCGACGAGTCGCTCGACAAGGTGGCAGATGGCACGATCGACCTGCTTCATATCGACGGCAGACATGGCTATGAGGACGTCCGGCACGATTTCGAGTCCTGGCTGCCTAAACTCTCGCCGCGTGCGGTCGTCCTGTTCCATGACATAGCTGAACATCAGGAAGGTTTCGGTGTCTGGCGGCTGTGGGACGAGCTCAGCAAGAAATACCCGTCGTTTGCGTTCGACCACGCTCACGGTCTCGGGGTGCTCGGGGTCGGAACGGACTTGCCTCAAGCCATCACCGCCTTCTTCGACGCAGGCCGGAGTTCCGCCGAGGAAATCAAGCGCCGCTACGTCGAGTTGGGCAGCGCTCTGGCTGAGCGGGCGCGGCTGGAACTTCTCCCGGCAGAGGTCGAATCGCTGAAAGCACACTGGGCATCGAGCGAAAGCGGACGCCTGGCGGCCGAGCAAACCGCCGATGCGTTGCGGGGCGAGCTGGATCGGGTCGGTTCCGAGTTGCAAAGCGTGAGCGCCGAGCTGCGAAGCGTGCGGTCCGAGATGGAACGACGACTTGCTGAATATCGCGCGAGCACGAGTTGGCGTCTCACAGCACCGGTGCGCGCTATCGGTGGACTCATTCGTCGGAGGCCATAGCGCCGCGCAAGACACCTGGCGGGGCCACAGTACGCCGTTGAGCGGCTCTGAGTACAGCGCCTGCGCTCCGGGTTGGGGGCACCAAGCGGATGCAACCCCCGAGCGTTACAGCATGGCTTTCAGCCGAGCGAGCAGGATCTGCTCGACGCCATCGGGGGTGCCCGGGCCGCGCTTCGAGAGGAAATGGCCACAGTAGCCGTACACCGTCATGGAGCCACCGGCGATGCCGGGCGCGTCAGGGTCGCTTCCGCCGGCATAACTCGGGTGGTCGAGCAGTTCATCGCTTGGCACATACGACGGGACTTCATTCGAATAGCCATTGAACCAGATCTCGCTCGACCCGCCATGCGCTGAGCGAAGCGCAACGGCGTAACCAGATACTACTTCTCCTCCGCAGAAAATCATGTTGAGCCCCGGGTTGCCCTGGAAACGCCACACTTGTACCGGAAGGGTCACAGACGTACTGAAAGCGAGCGCATCCAACTCGGCGATCATGGCCTGAGCATGCCGTATGGCAAAGCCTGCCAGCGGCATTGTAAGTCGCGAGACGTAGGCCGCGCGAACAACCGGGGAAACGGCTTCGGCGGGGGGAAGGTCGAGCGGGAGCTCTATTTCAAGGTATTCACTTGCGATCGGGCCGTTCAGTTCTCTGCCGGAAACCGCGATGCCGTTGGCGACGGTTGCCCCAAGATCCTGCCCTAGGCCGTCTGCGATAGGAAAAGAGCCGATTGATATTGGATTCTGGTCTCCGGCAGGTCCGAGCACGAACTGTGCAAAAACGTTTCCGCCAGTCGCCTCGATTTCCTTGATGGCTTGAGCCGGGTAATCGGGATCGAAGAGATCCTGCAGATTTGCCGCGACCGGGTGGGCTCCGTAGCTGAATAGAACTGCGCGCGGTTCACCGCCGAGGCCGCGTGCAACGAGTACCGGCACGTCGACCTCCCGATAGGGCAAACCTTCCCGATTGATAGAAAAGTTTTCTTCCACCACCTGATAGTCGAGGGTGCACGGGGTGCGCGATCTCGTCATCGTGGTACGGACGAGACTCACGATGTCGTCGACCAGAGCGTCGCAGTATGCAGTGACCTCGGTCAAGTCGTCCAGGTTGTAGGCAATGAACGGGTCAAGTTTCTCGAGCAACACCGGACCGTTATGTGTGTGTGTCGCAGTGAGTACGAAATCATGGTTCGCAACGCCCAGCAGTCGGACGCGATTTCTTACCGCAAGGTGCATCTGACGCCCAAAAGCCAAGACGTCGACCGTGACTATGACGTTTGGTGTTCCGTCATCCCAAAGGATGATGCAACGCGCGTGGAGGGGCTCGCGGACGCCAGCGGAAAGTCGAGGAGAATTGACGCCGAAGCCCGCCATAGGGAAGTCAGCGCCCGGCGTAATGTCGACCGCTCCAGTCGATACAGCCATCGGCATGTATCCCCCTTCCAACGCGACGACTCTATTCCGGCCCAACGGCGCTCACAAGGGCTGGTCGCCCATGGGTCAAGGAGGCGACGAGTGGTAGCGGTAACGCCGCTCTGCGGCCCGAAGTACACTGGAAAGCACTATGCGCGGAATAATTCTCGCCGGCGGGTCCGGCACACGACTGTGGCCGATCACCAAGGGCATCTCGAAGCAGCTGATGCCGATCTATGACAAGCCGATGATCTACTACCCGTTGTCGACACTCATGATGGCCGGGATCAAGGAGATCCTGATCATCACGACTCCGGAGTACAACGACCAGTTCAAGGCGTTGCTCGGAGACGGAAGCGAACTCGGAATCTCTCTCGAATACGCAGTCCAGCCGTCTCCGGACGGCCTCGCGCAGGCCTTCATCATCGGGGAGGAATTCATCGGTCACGAAAGCGTAGCGCTGGTCCTCGGCGATAATATCTTCCACGGAACCGGTCTCGGCTCTGCTCTCCGCAATCACGGAGAAATCGACGGTGCGCTCATCTTCGCCTACCACGTCTCCAATCCCGCCGCGTATGGTGTTGTCGAGTTCGACGACAACTTCACTGCTCTCTCCATCGAGGAGAAGCCCATGGCCCCAAAGAGCAACTATGCGGTTCCTGGGCTCTACTTCTACGACAACTCCGTCGTCGAAATAGCGAAAACTATCGAGCCAAGCCATCGCGGTGAACTCGAAATCTCAACGGTCAACGAGCGATACCTCAACGCTGGCAAGCTCCAGGTCAAGGTCCTCGACCGAGGAACAGCGTGGCTGGACACCGGGACCTTTGAATCGATGATGCAGGCTTCCGAGTATGTGCGCGTCATCGAAGACCGTCAGGGCTTCAAGGTCGGCTGCATCGAGGAGATCGCGTGGCGTGCCGGGTGGATTGACTCAGAACAGCTGAAGAAGCTCGCGGCTCCTCTCGTGAAGAGCGGATACGGTCGCTACCTGAGCACGCTCGTGGGCCGCTGAGAACCTGCTCGACCCGCGCCAAGGTCGAGACGTTACCGGCCCTGGCGCGTGAAGTTGCGCGAGGCTAGGGACGCACGCAATCGAAGCCCCGTCGTAGCCACAAATCGAATCGGCCACAGCAGCGGGTGCGAGTATTTCTTCTTGATGAAACGTTCTGCGCTGCGGTGATGCGCCTGAAGCATGAGTGACGGCGACTTAGCCGTCGAGTGGGCGCCAGCATGGACGACCTTCGCTGCTGGCTGGTAGATGTTTTTCCACCCTGCTTTGTCGAGGCGATACCCGAGATCGACATCTTCGAAGTACATGAAGAAGTCGTCGTCGAAACCGCCGATGCTGTCGAAGGCCTCACGGCGGACCAGCAGGCACGAGCCCGAAAGCCAGCCGGCCCGTCTGAGAGTTGGGTCGGTTCCGTCGTCATCGTGATATTTCAGGGTCCACGGGTTGCCTTGCCACAGATTCGCGAAAAGAGCGTGCCCGACACCTGTGCGGATTGACGGCACGCGACGGGCAGATGGGTACACGGTGCCGTCTGGGTTTTTCACCATTGGTCCGACGCTGCCGATTCGATCATCCTGTTCGGCGGTGTGGATGAG